>JBAYZS010000032.1:0-26192 GCA_041672395.1 Dysgonamonadaceae bacterium
CGGAAGGAAACCGAGTCCCAAATTTATGGAATATGCGCAGATTGTCGGACTATTATTCCTTCTTGCATTGGTAATATATGCAAATGGATTAGATATTTTGAGGGCAATTATAAAATAGAAAGAGTTAGGATATGAGTGTATCTGAATTGATTCAAAAAACAAAAAAAACAGCATTTTCGTTTGAACTGCTACCCCCATTAAAAGGTGGCAGCATTAATCAAGTGTTTGAAACGATTGATAAGTTAAAGGAGTTCAATCCTTTATACATCAATATTACATCGCATCACAGTGAAAACACTTATCAAGAAGATGCCCAAGGAATAATTCGTAAAGTAAATATTCGTAAACGACCGGGTTCAGTAGCCATTTCGGCGGTAATTCAAAATAAATACGGCATAGTAGCCGTTCCTCACATGATATGTAAAGGTTTTTCAAAAGAGGAGTCTGAATATGCATTGATCGACTTATCATTTTTAGGTATCACAGATTTATTACTGCTCAGAGGGGATAGCAATAAGCTTGATATTGAGCAAAGAAAAATGGAGAGCCACGATTTTGCCACAGGATTGCAAGATCAAGTAAATAAATTCAATAACGGAATATTACTGGATGGAACAAAATTCACTGTGCCCGATGTCCCTTTTTCGTATGGAATGGCATGTTACCCCGAAAAGCATGAGGAGTCACCAAATCTCGATTCCGAAGTGTTCTATACAAAAATGAAAGTCGATAATGGAGCAAGTTACCTTGTTACCCAGATGTTTTTCGACAACAAGAAGTACTTCGATTTTGTTGATAAATGCAGAAAAGCCGGGATCACTGTTCCAATAATTCCAGGTATCAAACCCATTCATAGAATCAATCAGTTATCGGTGTTACCTAAAATATTTCGTACAGAAATTCCCGAAGAATTAGTCTCTGAAATCCGCAAATGCAAAACGGATAACGAGGTAAAAGAAGTGGGACTTCAATGGTGTATAAACCAATGTAAAGAGCTGGTAGATAATAAAGTACCAAGCATCCATTTCTATACAGTAAACGCAGTCGACAGTATTTACAAGGTGGCAAAAGAGATTTATTAAATGTATTTCAAAGATATCATAGGCTTAAACGATGTAAAAAAACATCTTATTGAATCCGTACAAATGGGTTTTGTTCCGCATGCCCGTTTGATTTACGGACCCGAAGGGGTGGGCAAATTACCATTAGCAATTGCTTATGCCAGATATCTCAATTGCCAAAATCGGCAACCCAATGATGCATGTGGCAAATGTCCGTCGTGTCACAAGTTTGATAAATTATCTCATCCCGATTTGCACTTCGTTTTCCCCACAATCAAATCAAAAGCTTGCGATGAATATTTGTCTGATTGGAGATTATTTCTATCACAAAACACCTATTTTGATGTCAACGATTGGCTAAATTTTATTAATGCCGGAAATGCTCAGTGTGTAATTTATGGCAAAGAAAGCGACCAAATTTTACGAAAACTGAGTATGAAGGTATACGAGGCATTGTATAAAGTGATGATTATTTGGTTGCCCGAAAAAATGAACGATACAAGTGCCAATAAACTACTTAAGATTCTTGAAGAACCATTTGATAATACAGTTTTTCTGCTTGTATCTGAAGATATTGAAAAGGTGTTGTTGACAATTCAATCTCGCTGTCAACCTTTGCATATCAGAGCAATTGAAGAAGAGGAAATGATGGTGTCAATTCAAAATCTGTATGGAGTGGATTCGGATTCAGCAGCATCAGTAGCTCATGTTGCCAACGGTAGTTTTACCAAAGCAATAAACCTGATTCAATCCTCCGACGAGAACAATTCGTTGCTGGAATTATTCAAGGAAATGATGCGTGCATCAGTTTCCAGAGAAATAAAGAAAGTAAAAAAAATAGCCTTTGAAATTGCCGGGATTGGCAGAGAAAAACAGAAGAATTTCTTGCAATATTGTTTACGCATGTTCAGGGAATATTTTGTAAGCAATTTAAATGAACCAAAAATGGTATATTTAAATGCAGAAGAAGCGCAGTTTGGCGAACGGTTTGCTCCCTTTATCAATGAAAAAAATATAGAACAATTATTTGACGAATTCGCGCTTGCACAGCGACAAATAGAACAAAACGGAAATGCAAAGATCATTTTTTTAGACCTTTGTATGAAAGTTACAGTACTATTAATCAAATAATTTTGTAAATTGCGAAAGATAATTACTAAAAAAATCCATTGGCAATTTAAATGGCCCAATGGTTCAATATAATATATGAACGAAGAATTAGAACAAGACCTTTTAGGTGAAATTGCTCCCGAAAAAGTTTGTACAAAACGAAATACAAACGGTTGCTGTGGCTGTACAAACAGCAATCGTAAATTATCTACATATGATTGGTTATATGATTTTCCTGAATTGCAGAATTCTACAGATTTAGTGGAAGTGCAATTTAAAAATACAAGAAAAGGATATTTTCTGAACAGTAATCATATTGAGTTGAAACAGGGTGATACGATTGCTGTTGAAGCTACTCCGGGTCATGATATTGGCACGGTAACGCTCACGGGAAAACTTGTGACGATTCAGATGAAAAAAGATACGCACAGGATAGATAAAGACGGTATCAAACGAGTGTACCGACTGGCACGTCCTTCGGATATCGAGAAATATGAAAAGGCAAAAAGCTTTGAGGAACCAACAATGATTCGTGCACGACAAATTGCAGAAGAGCTTGATTTGCAAATGAAAATAGGTGATGTTGAGTATCAAGGTGATGGAAACAAAGCGATATTCTATTATATTGCCGATGATAGAGTCGATTTCAGACAATTGATTAAGGAATTGGCAAATGAGTTTCATGTAAAAATTGAGATGCGACAAATAGGTGCGCGTCAGGAGGCGGGTCGTATTGGCGGCATCGGTCCTTGTGGCAGAGAACTTTGCTGCAGCTCATGGATGACAAGTTTTGTTTCTGTATCAACATCAGCTGCAAGATATCAGGATCTCTCCATCAACCCTCAAAAACTGGCGGGACAGTGTGGAAAACTCAAATGTTGCATGAACTACGAAGTGGATGCTTATCTTGAAGCACAGAGAGAATTGCCGTCGCGTGAGGTGGTTCTGCAGACTAAAGATAGTGAATTTTATCATTTCAAAACGGATGTTTTTTCCGGTGAAATTACTTATTCATCCAACAAACATATTCCATCTAATCTCATAACAATCTCAAAAGAGCGAGTGTTTGAGATTATCGCGATGAACAAAAAAGGGAAAAAACCAATCACGCTGAGTCCTGAAATTGTGAAGGACGAGAGTCAACCTGTTGGGGGCGACATACTTATGGGTGAGAGTTTGACACGTTTTGATAAGCAAAACGAAAAAACCGGCAACCGTAGAAAATCACGTAATAAGAAGAAACCTCAGGTTAAAGAAGAAGAGAATGACAATCAAGAAATACAGGTAATAAAACCGATTTTAAATGTGAAGTCAAATGACTCTGAGTCAGAGCCAAAAAAGAATAAAAACAGGCGTAACAACCAGCAGAAACGTCGTAAAAGACCTTCAAATAATAATAATGACGCCAAAGACATTAAAGAATAATCTATATTATACTATTATAATAGGTCTTTGCCTGTTGCTCAATTCTTGCAAAAAAGGTGAGGTCTATTCTCAATACCGCTTGATTCCTGGTGCACATTGGCATAAAAAAGCTGTGTTAGGCTTTGTTCCTGATTCTTTAAAGGTTACTCCGACCAAACGATACGATATTTCTATTGAAATTGTAAACAATAATTTATATAGGTATCAGAATATTTGGTTGATTGTTAACCAGAATATCGAAACAGGATCAATGAAAGTTGATACAGTTGAGGTGAAAATCGCAGATATGTACGGAAAATGGATTGGATATGGAACTGGAGGTTTGCATCAAATTACTTATCTATATAAAAAAGGGATAACACTTGATCCCACTCAAACTTATCTCATTTATTTGAAACAATATATGACGGATGATCCGCTTAAAGGTATAGAAAAAGTTGGCATAAAAATTCAGGAATCGATATAGAACATATCGACCTTCAGTAAATGCAAAAGTAATATTAGAATAGTGAATAATGCGAAAATTTATGCATAAATGACTCATAATAGGTCTTTGAGACAGGGATGTCGAGTGTGCGTTCCTCGTCCAGTTCCAGCACTATACCACCTTTTATCTTCTTCAATATCTTCACCTTATCCATATTTACTATGTAGGAACGATGGCAACGGACTAAAGGAGTCTCTTTAGTGAGATGTTCCTCCATCCATTTCAAGGAGTTACGTAACAGAAATTGTGATACGCCCGATTTATTCAAGTAATAGATAGTCGCGTAATTATCCGCAGACTCAATGTAAAGCAGATTTTCCAGCATGACAGAAATTTTCAGGTCCCCCTTCTCATCAGTGAATGCTATCAGCGTTTTAGCACGTATATCTGGAGCTTTTTCCTGTTCTATTTGTTCTAGAAGCGTTGATTTCTCTTTCCATGAAAAATAGAGCCATGTTATTGCATAAGGTAAAAGCAATACTAAAGCCGTGTTTATAAGACTCTGCTGGAAAATCTCAGAGATACCCCTCTCGACACCATCTTTAGGAAAGAATTTCGCAAAAATTGTATAGAATATAGCCATCGCCACTATCTCACATAATATCCACAATACATACTGCCAATATAAGATATCTCTTTTTTTTGAGTAAGCAGTAAGTATTACCCTGCTGATTACTACTACCAACATACCCGTAAGGATGATCAAACTTGAAAAAACAAAATACCTGATATCAGATACATCAAGGTACCAATTACGGGAACCGAACGGTTGAAAAAGATTAATAAACAGCAAGGCAAAAAGAGCCGTAAAAAGGATCGTTTTTATGCTGTTCTTCTTTTCATATAAATATGCAGGAATCTTTCTGTCCATCGTAGAATGAATTATATTTCCATCCGATGCAAAAGTAAATTATTATTGATGACTTACCAAAATAATCGATTTTTACCCTTGCTTTTTTCACCCCTGAATAACCATTTTCACCCCATATACGGGATTCTATCCCATTTTCATTCTGTTTTTCCCTTTGATTTGCGTACATGAAAGAAAGCTTGTTCTTTTACCAGAAATAACCAGATTATGATAAAATTCAACGAACGATACATTGAGCTTAACAGTCAATTCAGACAGGGAATGGACTACCATATAGATGAGACAAGCATCGACATACGCTTTTTCCGTTTTCACAGTCGTTCCACTGGAGAAAAGGGCGGAACATCACAACGAACAGACAGAAATATTGCTGAAAACTTCACTTTTGAATACCCCGTATTTACTCCGTCAGGCAAAAATAAACAAGAAAATGCCATACTGATGTTACATGGGTTGAATGAACGAAACTGGAGTAAATACCTTCCTTGGGCAGAGTTTTTATGTCTGAATACCGGAAAGCCCGTCATTCTTTTTCCGATCGCCTTTCATATAAACCGTGCGCCAGTCACATGGTCTAATCCACGCAATCTGATCAACCTGTTGAATTTTCGAAAAGAGAAATACAGTGGTGATCACACAATCAGCTATGCAAACGTAGCCCTGAGTGACCGAATCAGTCAAAGTCCAGAACGATTTTATTTGTCCGGTAGGCAGACCTGGGCAGATTTGACAGTACTATTTGAAGAGATAAAAACCGGGAGTCATCCACTTTTTAAAGAAGATACACAAATAGATATATTTGCTTATTCAATAGGAGCGTTCCTATCCCAAGTAGCATTGATAGCCAATCAGAAAGATCTTTTTTCTGACACCCGTCTTTTTATGTTCTGCGGTGGGAGCATTTTTCGCTCCATGTTCGGTATTTCCCGAAGCATCCTTGACAAACCAGCTTTTGAAAAACTGCAACAATATTACTTTCATTTTTTTGGAAATGAAGACACTCCTCTATGGGAGCGTGACAACGCTTTCAACGCTTTCCTTCAGATGATGACTCCCGAAGGATACCGTTCAGAGCGTGAGAATTTCTTTACATGTTTCAAAGAAAGGATCAGAGGAATTGCACTGTCCAATGACCTTGTGATCCCTTATCACGGAATATTAGAAGCATTAGGAGAAAAAAACGGTCATACAGCCATTCAATTACTCGATTTTCCATTCCCTTACACCCATGAAAACCCCTTTCCACATAATTCGAAAGACATTACATCAGTGAACAAAGCATTTACAAACGTTTTTTCCCGTGTAGCAGAGTTTTTAGCATAACGAAAACATTTTTTTTGTGTTTTATGTAGTGACTATTCATTTATTTCTAGTTATATTTGAAGATTAAATACTAACACATGCGCTTTTTGAATAATACACAATGGAAAAAATATTAATACTTATCGATTATTCCAGTAAATTTAGTCGACAACTACTAGAAGGTCTAATCCAATATTCCAAAGAACACGGTCCATGGATCTTTTATCGATTACCCTCTTATTATAAAACTCTCTATGGAAAAGACGGTATTGTGGAGTGGGCCAAAGATTGGGGAGCCGATGCAATTGTTGCACAATGGGATCATGAAGGAACCAACCTGTTAAAGTCATTAAATATTCCTATATTACTTCAGAACTACAAAGAACGAAGTCCCTATTTTTCCAATCTGACCGGAGATTATGTAGGTACCGGTAAAATGGCTGCGAAATTCTTTATTAAACGACGTTACCGAAATTTTGCCTTTTACGGAAATAAGGGAGTGGTTTGGTCTTGTGAAAGAGCAGAGGGCTTTCGCACTGAAATTGAAAAAGTAGGAGGAAATTATTACTATTTTGAAAGTGAAAACCTAGATGGAAATGAATGGGGAACAAGCCATATACAACTAGATGAATGGCTATTGTCGTTACCCAAACCCGTTGGGTTGTTTGCTTGTGATGATGAATTCGCACTGAGAGTTTCTCAAATATGCAAAATCAACAACATAAACATACCCGAAGAGATCTCGTTGTTGGGAGTTGATAACGACGAATTGTTATGTAATTTGTCCGATCCTCCCATCTCTTCCATAGTTACAGATGTAGAGAAGGGTGGATATGAAGCCGGTAGATTAATTGATCGATTTTTGAAAGGAGAGAAAAAAGAACCATTTGATATCATTATTCGTCCGATAAGATTTGAGCTCCGAAAATCAACCGAGAAGTACGATATAGAAAATGAATATATTTCTCAGGTAGTGAATTATATCGAAGACAATTTTACGACCGATATTAATATTGAGACCTTTTCTGAGATGGTCCCATTATCACGTCGAAATTTAGAAGTGAAATTCAAGGAAGAAATGGGAACTTCTATTTATCAATTTATATTAAGTTGCAGAATTGAATATTTCGCGCATTTATTGTTAACTACTGACAGAACACTGTTTGATTTGGCATTGGAATCTGGATTTAACGACTGTAAAAATATATCCCGTATATTTAAAAAGATAAAAGGTTATACCCCCATTGAATTTCGTAAGAAAATTTCGTAAGAAGCACGATAATGTTTCCAAATAAAAAACGTTATTTGAACACATAATTACGTTTTTGAAGCATTTGTTGTATATATAAAAAATTAACTTTGAGCTTTAAGTATATTGAAGCACTGTTACAATCATTAAAATTAATAATATGAGTAATAATTCTCAGATTAACTATGTAAAAGACAAAAATACTACCATTAAGTCGATGATAATATTAGCCCTGCTATTTTTTATTTTCGGATTGGTATCATGGGTAAATACAATATTAATCCCCTATTTTCAATTAACGCTTCAATTATCTAGGTTTCAGTCATATTTAGTTACGTTTGCCTTTTATATTGCATATTTAATAATGTCAATTCCCTCTTCGTTCCTGCTTAATAAAGTCGGTTATAAAAAAGGCATGATGTTTGGATTATGGTGTATGTCGTTGGGTGCATTATTATTTGTTCCCGCCGCCTATTGGCGTATCTATCAAATATTTCTTTTAGGATTATTTTTGTTAGGTGTAGGTCTTGCGATATTACAGTCAGCCGCCAATCCATACGTAACAATTGTCGGTCCCATTGAAAGTGCTGCAAAGCGAATGAGTATAGTAGGAACCGGCAACAAGTTGGCCGGTGTGATAGCAAATTTAATATTTGCCGCAGTCGTCATCCGCGAATCCGATAGAGTTTTGATGAGAGAAATTGAATCAGGAGTATATACGGGAGCCACTTTAGATTCGGTATTAGACACTTTGATTCAAGGAGTTATAACGCCATACCTAATTTTGGCAATAACCCTATTTATTTTCGGAATTGTAGTTCGTTATTCCCCGCTGCCGGAACTGGATCCTTCGGTAGTGAACAAGCAATCTAAAGAAGATATTAATTCACATAAATCCATATTCCAATATCCCGCACTTATTTTAGGTGTTTTTGCCATGTTCTTTCATATTGGGACCCAGATGGTTGGTTTAGGTACGAGTATTCAGTATGCTGGCAGTATGGGAGAGAGTCTTGCCGGTCCCGCACATAATATACCATCCTACACAATGTCACTGACTTTTATCGGTTATTTCATAGGAATCATTTTTATTCCAAAATATTTGAATCAACGACATGCCCTATTAATATGTGCTTCCTTGAATTTGATTTTATCGATCTTGATTATCACCACTTCAGGTACAGTTAACATATTTGGACTGACCACGGACATATCACTTTGGTTTTTGGTTATGATGGGCTTGCCCAATGCATTGTTGTATGCCGGTATTTGGCCATTAGCAATCAACGGATTAGGTAAACATACAAATTTGGGATCAGCATTCCTTGTCATGGCCTTATGTGGAAGTGCAATTATGCCCATTGTATATAATGCATTTGTAGAAATGAACTCAACCATGTCCATTTTCGAAGCCATGAAGAGAGCATATTGGGTACTTATTCCCTGCTTTGCATATGTTGTTTGGTACGGAGCCTTTGGGTACAAAATCAAGCAATGGAGAAAAGAGAAAAACTAACAATCAAATATTATGATCAATCGACTCATTATAAACAACGGAAAGATCGTTTTACCTGATAAAATAGAAGAGAACAAATCTATTGTCTGTGAAAACGGAAAAATAGCAGATATCATAAATCCAGAAGAATTAGTTTTGAGTGATAATGATGTAGTTATTGATGCCCAAAACAAATATGTATCATCAGGATTCATTGATATTCACACACATGGCGGCGGCGGTCACGATTTTATGGACGGGACAGTCGCAGCGTACCTTGGAGCCGCCGAGACACATGCAAAGCATGGTACAACAGCCCTTTTGCCTACAACTTTGACCAGTACTTTTGAAGAGTTGATTAATACATTCACAATATATAAAGAAGCCGTCCATCAAAACATTAAAGGGTCGAAATTTCTTGGTTTGCATTTAGAAGGTCCATATTTCTCATTTAATCAGCGAGGAGCCCAAGATCCCAAATACCTGAGAGATCCCGATCCGAAAGAATATAATAAGATCCTTGCATCATCTGACGATATTGTTCGTTGGAGTTTAGCACCCGAGCTACCCGGCTCATTAGAGTTTGGTAAAGCCCTTTCAAACAGAAATATCCTTGCTTCCATTGCCCACAGTGATGCTATTTACGAAGAAGTCCTTGAAGCCTATCAAGCAGGATTTACACATGTAACCCACTTATATTCAGCGATGTCAACAGTGACAAGAAGGAATGCATTTAGGTATGCAGGAATAGTAGAAGCAGCATATTTGATAGACGATATGACTGTAGAGATTATAGCCGATGGAGTCCATTTACCCAAATCGCTCCTACAGTTTGTTTACAAATTCAAAGGGCCCGATAAAACCGCTTTATGCACTGATTCTATGCGAGGAGCCGGGATGCCTGACGGAAAATCCATTTTGGGCAGTCTGGATAAAGGTCAAAAAGTCATTATTGAAGATGGAGTAGCCAAATTGCCAGATCGCACAGCATTTGCCGGAAGTGTAGCTACTACAGACCGTTTGGTCAGAACAATGGTAAACATTGCCGAAGTACCTTTAGTAGAAGCGATAAGAATGATGACTTTAACGCCAGCCCGCATCATGCGAATAAACCAACAGAAAGGATCTATCGAAAAAGGCAAAGATGCCGATTTCGTGATTTTTGATGATAATATAAATGTTTCACATACAATTTTAGAAGGAAATGTCATATTCGGAAATTAATTCAAATGTAATCACTTTTACAAAAGGGAAATTAAAAGTGAAAATCTACCCTAATCGGGAAGATATGGGTAAAGAAGCAGCCAAAAATGTTTCGGACACAATTCAAAAACAGCTTCAGGAACATGAGGAAATCAATATGATTTTCGCCGCAGCTCCATCGCAAAGCGATTTTATGAAAGAATTAATCTCTGATAAATCCATCCAATGGGAGAGAATTAATGCCTTCCATATGGACGAATATATTGGATTAGAAAAAAATGCTCCACAAGGATTTGGCAACTTCTTGAAAGACCGTATATTCAGTAAAGTACCATTTAAGAGTGTTCATTATATCAATGGGCAAGTCGCTGATCCTTTAAAAGAGTGCGAACGTTATTCTGATTTGTTGAACCAATATCCTGTAGATATTGTCTGTTTGGGCATTGGCGAAAACGGTCATATTGCATTCAACGATCCATCGGTAGCCGACTTTAATGATCCATTACTGGTGAAAGTTGTTGAACTTGAAATGGCATGCAGGCAACAACAAGTAAACGAAAAACTATTTGCCAGTATAGACTTAGTACCGACTCATGCTATCACTGTAACCATACCCGGATTATTGAAAGCAAAATATATGTTTTGTATGGTTCCCGCAAAAAATAAGGCAGAAGCCATCTATCATACATTAAATGATGAGATCAGCGAAAAATGTCCTGCAACAATATTAAGAACAAAAGAAGATACCATACTTTATTTAGATGAAGAAAGTGCTTCGTTATTGAATTAAACAATAAAACATATGAGAGTCAAAGTATTACTAATTACATTTTTATTAGGATTTTTATCTGTAGCAGAAGCACAAATAAAAATTGGTATTATCGGATTAGATACCTCACATTCCATAGCTTTCACGAAATTTTTAAATGGAGGAGATAAAAAAGAAGAATTCAAAGATTTCAAGATTGTGGCAGCCTATCCTTACGGATCAAAAACAATTAAATCGAGTTCTGACAGAATACCCGGTTATATAGACCAAGTAAAAGAGTTGGGAGTAGAGATTGTTCCATCTATTGAAGCATTATTGAAAAAAGTAGATTGCGTGATGTTGGAAACAAACGATGGTAATATGCACTTAGAGCAAGCCCTTGAAGTGTTTAAAGCCGGAAAAATAATGTTTATAGATAAACCACTTGGTGCCACATTGGCACAATCAATAGCCATTTATCAATTAGCCAAAGACTACAATGTCCCTATTTTTTCCTCATCAGCATTACGTTTTGTGCCTCAAAATCAGAAGCTACGCAATGGTGAATTTGGAAAGATTTTAGGAGCAGACTGCTATTCACCTGCAACACGAGAAATAACACATCCCGATTTTGGTTGGTACGGCATTCACGGAGTTGAAACATTATTTACCATTATGGGAGCCGGCTGCACATCAGTCAACCGTATGTCTTCAGAAGGAACAGACGTAGTTGTCGGTTTATGGAATGACGGTAGGATTGGAACATTTAGAGGTCAACGAACTGGCAAAGGCATTTACGGAGGAACAGCCTATACCGAGAAAGGAGCTGAGCCCGTAGGTCCTTATGAAGGATATGAAGTTCTTTTAGTACAAATTTTAAATTTCTTTAAGACCCGTGTCGCACCCGTTTCAGAAGCAGAAACATTAGAGATATTCACTTTTATGGAAGCCTCTAATGAGAGTAAGCGTAAAGAAGGTAAAATTATTCTGATGGAAGATACATATCGTAAAGGATTAAAAGAATCCCGTCAGTTACTTCAAGAATTAAAAGAAAAAAAATAAGATGAGAAATTATTGGTTGGCACTAATTGTCGGGATGATATTTGTTTCATGTATGCAACAAAACAAAGTAAAAACTGCTAATACTGAATTTACAGGAAAAGAAGGCGAGGTAAAATTAATTGTCCTTGCGCCCGGTCATTTTCATGCCAACCTACTTCAAAAAAGTGCCATTCCTCAAGTCAACGATTCTGTATATGTATATTCGCTATCACCTGACGATGCCGGATTAATTCAATATCTCTCAACTATTGAATCGTTCAATAATAGAGTCGAAAACCCTATAAAATGGAATCAGATTGTATATACCGGTGAAGACTTTACAGAAAAGATGATAAATGATAAAAAAGGTAATGTTGTTGTGCTTGCCGGTAACAACAAAGATAAAACAGAGTATATATTAAGTGCAATAGACGCCGGATTTAATGTGTTATCTGACAAGCCAATGGCTATAAGTAATGAAGATTTTTTTTTGTTAGAGAAAGCATATGAAAATGCAGAATTAAAAGACGTCCAACTGTATGATATGATGACAGAACGATATGATATTCTGAACATCATTGAGAAAGAGTTGATTAACGATCCCGACTTTTTTGGCGAAATTAAAAAAGGAACGCCCGAAGATCCAGCAGTCTTAATGGAAAGTGTTCATCACTTTTACAAAGAAGTTTCCGGTGCACCTCTGATCCGACCCGCGTGGTATTACGATGTGGAGCAACAAGGAGAAGGCATTGCAGATGTAACCACCCATCTGATTGATTTGCTGTTTTGGAAATGTTTTCCCGAACAACCCATCAATTATGCGGAAGATATTAGTAATATCTTATCCACACATTGGGCTACAGAGATATCCTTATCCCAGTTTGCACAATCGACAGGAGAAAAAGTCTTTCCTGAATACCTTCAAAAATATCTAAACGATTCTATTTTAGAAGTCTATGCCAACGGCACTATCAATTTTGAAGTAAAAGGACTTAACGTCGGTATAAAAGTTCTTTGGAATTATCAAGCTCCCGAAGGAAGTGGCGACACATTTAAGTCGTTGATAAAAGGTACAAAAGCTATCATAAAAACTGTTCAGGATAAAGAGCAGTCTTTTATTAAACAGCTCTATGTACAGAAATCCGAAGGAATAGGAGAGAAAGAGTTTTTGGAAAACCTGCAAAAAGCAATTAAAGTAATCAACGCTACCTATCCATTTGTTTCTACTGCACCTACATCAACAAAAGGAGAATATTTTATAAGCATTCCATTAGAAAACAGGGAAGGACACGAATTACATTTCAAACACGTTGCTGAAAGTTTTTTTTGTTTCTTGTCAAATAAGAATATGCCTAATTGGGAAAAAACTAATACCTTAGCGAAATATTTTGTTACAACTAAAGCAGTAGAGGTTGCAAAGGAAAGAAATTAATATTGAGAAAGCATATTACGAATCATCTAAGATGTTCCATGGATCTTTAATTAACATCATGGGAACACGATTCGATATTTTAATAACTGGTAAAAGTAAGCCGGAATCAGACTCACTATGGGATAAAATTGTTTCAGAGTTATGGCAACTTGATAAAAAACTGAACAGATTTGATCCATCAAGTGAGTTATCGCGTATTAACCAAAATGCTTCGATTAAATCTATCTCTGTAACGCCCGAAATGTGGTCAATTTTAGATAGTTGCAAGCAGTACAATCGTCAGACATTTGGGTTATTTGATATCACTTTAAAGGATTTTTCAAAAGTTATATTATCAGAATCAGATAAATCTATCTTTTTTACTCAACCAGATATTACACTTGATTTAGGTGGATATGCCAAAGGGTATGCTTTGAAAAAAATCAATCAATATTTAATTAATGCCCAAGTTCAGAACTGTTTTGTCGATTTTGGCAATAGTTCGATATTATGCATTGGTCATCATCCTTATGGTGATTCATGGAAAGTGAGTATACCTAATCCATTCAATCCAAGCGAGAATTTAGATGAAATTTCCTTAAAAGATGAAGCGATGTCAGTTTCGGGAAATACGCCAACCTATTCGGGGCATATTGTTCGTCCTGATTCAAAAGAAGTTGTAATAGAACGAAAAGTAACATCAATTACCAGTTCAGACCCATTAGAAGCAGAAATACTCAGTACGACATTTATGATAGCTAATGAGGAAGAGAAAAAGCGTTTAAGTGAGAATTTTGAAATTAAAAGTTTTACAGAATATTGTTTATAAAGATTATGTTGAATAAAAAACCAAAACAAGTAGATACAAGTCTTCGACAATTCATTAAAGACTTAGGTTACATATCGGGAGGTGCCGCATTATTAGCAACCACCCCATGGCTACAATCATTTACACCAGATAAAGCCAAAGAAATTAAAAGCGAAAAAGCACGTATAGGATTTATAGGAACCGGTTCCAGAGGTCAATACAGTATCCATGCAGTATTAGCAATACCCCATGCAGAAATAATAGCCCTTTGTGATAATTATGCACCCAATTTGCAAACAGCCTCAGAGCTATGTCCAAAAGCCAAGACATATACCGATTATAGAAAGATGCTTGAATCATCTGATATTGACGGAGTAATAATTTCCACTCCACTATATCTTCATGCACCGATGACTCTTGATGCCTTAGCTGCAGGAAAGCATGTTTACTGTGAGAAAGCCATGGCACTAACTATGGATCAATGCAAATCAGTTTATGATGCATATCAAAATACAGATAAAGTCCTTTATTTCTGTATGCAGCGCATGTTCGATGAAAAATATATCAAAGGCATGCAAATGATCCATTCCGGTTTAATTGGAGATATTGTTGGAGAACGTTGTCACTGGTTTAGAAACAATGATTGGCGTCGTCCTTTACCCTCACCAGCCTTAGAACGACAGATAAACTGGCGTTTGTACAGAGAATATTCAGGTGGCTTAATGACAGAACTTGCATCACATCAATTAGAAGTATGTTGTTGGGCTATGCAAAAGGTACCAGAATCCGTAATCGGTGTTGGAGACATAGTAAATTGGAAAGATGGAAGAGAAGTTTATGACAGTGTAAATCTGGTTTATCGTTACAATAATGGAGTAAAAATCAATTACGAATCTCTGATTTCAAACAAGTTTAATGGGATGGAAGATCAGATTCTTGGTAATAAAGGTACTATGAATCTAGCAACAGGTATTTACTGTTTTGAAGAAGAAGCAAATGTAAAAAAATCAGGAATTGAACAATTAATTAATCAGATAGGAAATAAAATTTATGCATCTGTACCAGCTGCCGGTCCGAGTTGGCGCCCCGAAACAAAAGAGAAATTTACTCCTTACAATATTTTGGAAGGAGAGTTTCAAGTGAATGATGGTTTATCTATGGTTGGTGCATTGAAAGATGGTTCCGATGAAATACTCTCATCGTTCTGTCAGGCATGTATAACCGGTGAGAAAGGTAAAAATATTGTCGAGGAAGCCTATTTAGCAACAATGCTTTGTCATTTAGGTAATCAATCCATATCTGAACAAAAGAAAATTACTTTTCCAGAAGAATATAAAATCCCATATATGAAGTTCTCTTAACTACATATTATTTAATAAATCTCAAGATCATAAAAAATAAACTATTGAAAATATTCAAATGAAAGACTTAGTTATATCATCAAAAAGGCTAAAGAAGGAGATCTTAATTATTGCAATTTGTTTTATTGTTGCCTCAATAATTAATATAATATCAGTAATTATTTATAAGACACCTTGGTATGAGATATTTACCCAGATAGGTTATGTGTTGGTTATTACACTTGTTATCTATTTTATGGTTATTCTTATCAGAGCGATTGTTTTATTAATCAAGAAAATGTTTGTCCGCAAATCTTGAATATGTAGATGAAAAAAGATATGTAAACATGAATAATACCAAGTATTTTCTTTGCCTGTTGTTGTTTAACTTATTTTTTGTAAATGGTGTTTGTGCAGAAACATTCAGTATAAAAATAACTCCACAAAATCAGAATTGGACCTATAAGTTAGGAGAAAAGGTAGAGTTTTTAGTTACAATTACAGAAAAGAATCCATCAAATAGCAACTTTACTATTCAATATGAGATTGGACCTGAAAAGATGCCCCCTACAATCAGTAGTTCGAGGAATGTGAAAAGTGGATTAATTAAAATAGATGGTGGAACTTTGGGATATCCCGGATTTCTTAGATGTAAAGTATCTGTTTCGAAGGGTGATGAGGTATATACAGAGATAGCCACGGCTGCATTTACGCCAGAATCAATTGAGCCGACTTCAGAATTACCAGCAGATTTTGAGGATTTTTGGAATGAACTTAAATCCTTACATGAAATTATTCCACTTGATCTCAAATTAACACCTATAGAAGCTAAAAGTACCGATAAAACAACCTGTTATCATGTTGATTATCAAAACTATGAGTATGGTAATCGGTCCTACGGTATTCTTACAGTACCTAAAAAAGAAGGTCGTTATCCCGCTGTTATTCGATTTCCCGGAGCCGGTATTCATCCATCGGGTGGAAATTCGATAATCTCAGAAAAAGATATTATCACTCTTGATGTATATATTCATCCCTTTCCTGCAAATATGGAAAATGAATTCTATAATCAACTGGGAAATACAATGTTGCCAAGTTATATGTTTTTTGGTACTCAAGATAAATATACATATTATTTCAGGAGAGTAATTTCCGGTTGTTTAAGAGCAGTAGACGTAATATATTCATTACCCCAGTATGATGGTGAGAATTTAGCAGCCTGGGGATCGAGTCAAGGAGGTGCTCTATCGATAATCACGACTTCTTTAGACAAGCGAATAAAGATGTTAGTCGCATTGTGTCCAGCCATGTGCGATTTTACCGGATATTTGAATAATCGTGCAGGTGGATGGCCCCATTTTTTCAATCAGGAAAACCGTTCAAAGTACCAAAACAATAAGAGTATAAAAGCATTGTCATATTATGATGTTGTAAATTTCGCTCGACAAATTGCAGTTCCCGGTTTTTATTCATGGGGTTATAACGATGAGACCACGCCACCAACATCAATTTATTCAGCATTTAATGTTATTAAGGCACCAAAGAGCAAGTATATTATTCCCGAAGGCAAACATAAAATATATCCCGAACAAGTGAATAAAACATATGCTTGGATACTAGAATCATTTAGAATTAAGTAACCAAACAAGTCGTTAATTTTAAATTCAAATATCTAACGTTTTTTGAGATAAGAAATGCGGAAACTAATCTTTTTAGGGTTCCCTGTTCTTTATTTTTGCAATTGATAGATTAATTGAATTGCATTATGTTACATCTGATTTCAAAATAATACTGTTCATCTTTTTTTGAAAAACAATAAAAAGAGATCGATACCGTATAGTATTTCATGATGAGGAATAAAAAAATTATGGAAAACAAGAAATCCAGAAGAGAGTTTTTAAAGAAATCATCCTTTGCTATAGCAGGAGTAGCAGTTGGTCAGAAGGGCTTTCCAATTTTCGACCGTGATAAAAAAATCATAGGTTCTAACGATCGTGTACGTGTTGGTTTTATTGGTGTTGGCAACAGAGGGACGCAACTGCTTAATGGTTTTATGTCACAATCAGATAGTGAAGTAGCTGCACTTTGTGATGTTTACAAACCTTATATCACTCGTGATTACTCACAAGTAGAACCTCGGTATATCAAAGAAATTGGCAGGATTCCTCTAATGGGTGAAAATTTTTCAAAAGATGTTAAACTGTTCACCGATTATAGAAAACTATTAGAAGACAATAGTATTGATGCTGTGTGTATTGCTACACCAGATCATTGGCATGCACTGCAGACAATTGACGCCATTAATTCCGGGAAAGATGTTTATGTTGAGAAGCCTCTTTCCAAAACAATTGCAGAAGGTCGTAAAATGGTTGAGGTCGGTAAAAAGAGCAAACAAGTTGTTTCTGTAGGTTTAAACCGTCGTTCCGTACCAATTTTTCAGAAGTTAGCCAAAGAAATTTCCGGAGGTAAAATAGGTAAAGTCACCTTTGCCCAAACCTGTCATGTAAGCAACATGTTTCCCAACGGTATTGGTAAGCTTAAAGTAGAATCTCCTCCGAAGGATTTTGATTGGGATATGTGGCTTGGACCTAGAGCATATAGACCCTATCAGTATAATATAGCACCATATATGTTTCGTTGGTGGGAGGATTATGCCAATCAGATATCCAATAATGGTATTCATTATCTTGATTTGTTGCGTTGGTTACTTGATGAAGAAGCGCCAATTGCGGTAAGTGCACATGGCGGTAAGTTCGTTATAGATGACGACCGTACTATTCCTGACACCATGCATGTAATCTATGAGTTCGGATCCGGTACTTTAGTTACCATCAGTATTTTGGAAGCCAGTAGCGGTTCATTAATGCCATCTGGGTTCTTAGAATTGAGAGGTACTAAAGGTACTCTTTATACTGACGAGAATGATTTTAGTATTGTTCCAACAAAAGCCGGTCAGTTCCAAACTTGGAAAGAATTAATACAAGCTGAGGAATATTCATTAGCAAAAGATAGTCCTGAACTTTGGAAAAACTATAAAGACAGTACTAGCAGTCATATTCGGAATTTTCTCGATTGTGTGAAATCGCGTGAGCAACCTGCAGCAACTTTGGAAACAGGACATCGTTCCACGACCCTTGCACATCTTGGAACTATTGCTTTACAAACAAGAAAGCGCTTAGAATGGGACGGTCTGAAAGAACGTTTCACTAATTGCAATGAAGCCAACAACTATCTCTCATATGAATACAGAGAACCCTGGAAGATTTAGCTTATTATGACTCTTATAAAAAATAATATTAACAATTTTAACTCATGATAAGTCATATAAATAGTGTGTTTATTTTGTTTAAAAGATGCTTACTCAATTATTTGTATTATCTTCCCATAAAGACTTCAAACTATGATGATGCAACTCTTTATGTAATAGATAATTTGAAAGTTTCTGAAACCCGTGACTATGCTTCTATTGAAGATGTAAATGAAAAGTACGAAGCATACAAAAAGAATGGAGATAAGTGGGAGAAAATTAAGAACTTATATGTATTACAACCTGAAGATTATGTGATGATTAATAGAGAAGATATTGCTGTGGATGAATCTGAGCAATATATTTTACAAATATTAAAATTTAGATTGCCAGTCTCAACTGATAAAATGGTCGTTATTTACAAAAACAGTCCAACCACATCATATGCTGAGAATTATATTTTGAAAGAAGGAGCATGGATCAAGGAACCGCTTCCTCCTGCTATTCAAAAAAGAGATAAATTTATTTATCAGAGTAATAACGATAAATGGATTTACGTTTCGACCGAAGATGTAGTCAATTAATAAGTGACGATTGTAGGTAAATATTTTTAAAGCTACAAGATAGATTTTATATCAATTATTAAGAAAGAATGATAGATATTTAAGTCATTAAAATGGATATAACATTTTAATGACTTAAATATTATATCTTTAGAAGAAAATTGTCAAACTCAAATAAATTATTTCAAATAAATCAATGAAAAAATGTTTCAAAACAATAATTGTATTCTTTGTTCTCATCTTGCTTTTTCCAGGATCTTTTATCCATGGAAGGCAGAGTAGAATTATTTTAAGTTGCAATGAAGCAAATGATTTATATACGATTATTAAAAACAACAAACTTCCTCATTCCAGATATACCAGTTCTGAAGAAGCATTGAAAAATGTACAGAAAGGAGATGTACTTCTGATTTTGGCGAATAATTATCCAGATGAACAGACAAAAATAAATGAAGAATTTTATCAATTAATTGAAAGAAAAAATATTAAAGCATATATAGAGTATCCTTCTTATATCCCTGATATTCATTTTGAAAAAACACTAGAATCAAAAAAAGAAAGAATAGTAATTAATACTAATTTGTATAAAGAACTTGACAGCCTTAGTATTTTAGTAAGCAACGGATTACATTATATAGATATTCAATCAAAAATAAGTAATCCGTATGTAGTAGCAGCACAAGTAGCAGGTTTCGATTCAGCAATTTATGGATTGCCAGAGAAAACATCTCCCCTGTTGTTCAAGCTGAAGAATAATAATGTTATAATTGCTGCAACCAGCTTCAGTAATTTCGTATCCGGTAGATATGCTCCTCAAACACAATGGGGTGTTTTTTGGAAAAGAATATTAGAAGATTTAGGTATAAGCAATAAGTTCAACAACCTTAAATGGGCACCAGAAATATCAGTAACATATGAGAAATATGAAAAGCTTCCAGTCGATTTTCAAAGAAAAAGCATCAAAAAAGGTGTAGACTGGTATAAACATGCAAAAATGCTGGTTGCCGAATCTTCTTCAGACTCTTTACAACAGATGATCAATTCAGGAACGCAAAGGATAGAATGGAATAAGAATATTCCACTTGGAGATGGCAGTAATGGTAGTCTTGAATGTATTATCTCCGATATAAATGAGAATGGAAGTCAACCTATTGGAATAATTGTGAGGGGCGATTGCGTAAGCGAAACTGCAATGGCTTTTGCTGCATCCGGATCGTTATTTCAAGACAAAGAATCATCTATAGTCGCACAGAACCTGTTAGATAATTATCTCTTCAATTCAATAGCCACAAGAAATGAATATGGTGATCCGCAGCATGGAGCATATGGATTGATCCCGTGGGGTATCAGTAACCATGATTGGTACAAAGCCAGTTATGGAGATGATAATGCCCGTTTTGTAATATCAGCTCTAATTACTTCTGCATTGTTAAAGACCGACAGATGGGATGAGAAGTTGATGAGGTCATTATTAGCTCTTTTACGAACCACAGGAAAGAATGGGTTTAGAGGTGAAAGAATTGATCTGGCAAATTTTGAACAGAATGGGTGGGAATATTATTTTCAACGTGATATTATTAATTTGAGTCCCCATTTTGAAGCATATCTATGGGCATGTTTTTTATGGGCTTATAATCAGACAGGGGACGATTTGTTTCTAGAGCGAGCAGAAAATGGGATTATAAACTTGATGAAAAACTATCCAGACAAATTGAAATGGACTAACGGTCTTGCTCAGGAAAAAGCCAGGATGTTGTTACCTTTGTCGTGGCTTGTAAAGGTAAAAAACAAACCAAAAAACGTAAAAATGTTACGTATAGTAGTAGATGATATTATAAAACTTCAGGATACAAGTGGAGCAATAAGAGAGGAGTTGGGCAGTATTGAAATGGGAAGGTATCCTCCACCTCAATCAAATGAGGCATACGGAACAAATGAAGCATCTTTGATTGCTAAGAACGGTGATCCTGTCTCGGATCTTTTATATACAACAAATTTTGCATTTCTAGGATTACATGAAGCCTCTTATGTCTTGGAAGACCCCGAAATTAAAAAAGCAGTTGATCTGTTAGCTGAATTTCTATGCAGAATTCAGGCTAAATCAGACAAACATCCTGAAATTAATGGTGGATGGATGCGAGCCTTTGATTATGAGAAATTTGAACATTGGGGTTCAAATGCGGATGCCGGTTGGGGGGCTTGGGTTATTGAATCGGGGTGGACACAGGGGTGGATAACTTCTGTTCTTGCTTTGCGTGAATTAAAAACATCCGTGTGGAATTTAACAGAGAATTCAAACATCAAAGTTAATTATAGCAAGTTGAAAAGTGAAATGTTCAATTAAAAAATAAGATTTTGATATTATAACTTAATTATAAATACGAGCTTACAAATATCATGAAAATTATATAAAGTTAGAAAAAAACATTAATATTGCAAAATAACATATTTGTTGAAAAAGATAAAAATATGAATCGAAGAAACTTTTTAACCTATACTGCCATACTGGGTGGCAGTTCAGCCGTACAAGGATTCTCTACATATCAGAAGATCAACAAACGATCCAGGAATCAGAATCAATACCTTTCTCGTGAGTTACAAGCTGATGTCATTATTATTGGAGGTGGATTTGGAGGTTGTGCAACCGCTCTTGCTTGCTGTCGTAATGGTTTAAGTGTTATTATGTCTGAAGAGACAGATTGGATTGGCGGTCAGTTATCGCAACAAGGAGTTCCTCCTGATGAACACCCGTGGATTGAGACACACGGTGCGCCGCAGTCATATCGTGATTATAGGAACAGAGTTCGTGATTATTACCGAAATAATTATCCCCTTACAGAAACAGCCCGTAGCCGCGTGAATCTCAATCCCGGTGATGGAAGCGTTTCCAGAATCTGTCACGAGCCAAAAGTAGCTGTCTCTGTCTTGACCGATATGCTGTCACCCTATCTTAGTAATGGGAAATTACAGATTCTATTTAATCATAAAGTAAAGAGAGGAGATATAGAAAGAGATAAGGTCGTTAATGTTGAGGTTGAAAATATACAAACAGGAAATCGTATGGTTCTAACTGGAGAGACTTTTGTAGATGCAACAGAGTGTGGTGACCTTCTTCCGTTAACCGGCACTGAATATGTTACTGGTTCCGAGTCGAAGCTTGAATCCAAAGAATTGCATGCTTTTGAAAAAGAAGATCCTATGAATAATCAGGCATTTACTGTCTGTTTTGCCATGGACTATCAGCCCGATAGAGACAATGTTCAAGATCCTCCAAAAGAGTATAACTTCTGGAGAAATTATATTCCGAAGATGACACCATCCTGGTCGGGAAGATTGCTCGATTTAACTTATTCAGATCCAAGAACATTAAACCCGAAGAAATTGGGATTCGATCCGAATGGAAATAATATGGAGGGAGTTCTCAATCTATGGAACTATAGACGAATTATCAATCGAAACAATTTTGAAGAAGGTACATATGATGGAGATATCACCATAGTGAACTGGCCACAGAATGATTTTTTCCCAGGAAACCTGATTGATGTGTCAGAAAAAGAATTCCAGCAAAACATAGAACGAGCCAAACAGTTGAGTCATTCTCTATTCTATTGGCTACAGACCGAAGCGCCAAGGCCAGACGGAGGTGTTGGATGGCGCGGTTTAAGATTACGTGGAGATATAATGGGAACAGAAGATGGGATGGCAAAATATCCTTATATCCGGGAATCGAGGCGTATACGTGCGGAATTCACAGTTTTGGAAGAGCACGTAGGAGCGGAAAACCGGCGATTGGTTGCAGGCGAAATTGAAGGCAAACGGTCAGCAGAATTTTTCGACAGCGTTGGTGTTGGTTATTATCATATAGATCTCCATCCCAGTTCAAGAGGAAACAACTATATCGACTTTTCATCACTTCCCTTCCAGATACCTTTGGGAGCGCTTCTGCCCAGGCGTATAAATAATCTACTACCGGCAAACAAGAATATTGGCACCACTCATATCACCAACGGATGTTACCGACTTCATCCAGTAGAATGGAGCATTGGTGAAGCAGTCGGTCAGCTTATTGCTTTTGCAAAAAAAGCGAAAGTACCTTTCAGGGCTGTTAGAGAAAAGAGTGAACTTTTGTCGGATTTTCAGCAAATGTTGCACAAGCAGGGAGTCGAAACTAAATGGGTTTGACTTGATGAAGGTGTTATGTGAGTGCAAGAGTTTGTAGGTTAGTTGTTTGAGGTCGAGTGGTGTTGGTTTAGTCTCAATAGTGATATATAAAAAAAATCCGCTGGTAATTTGTACAATGAACTAACAAATCTCCAGCGGAAAGAAAAAAAGAGAGTCTTAAAATGTAATGTATTTATAGCTTCATTTCCCAGCCTTTTTGATATTTCCTGCTCCACAGTTTGCTTGCTTCACGATTATTAATAATGTGAGCGTTAACAGGGTTTGTCTCAAACGTAGTTTTAGTACGTTGTGCGATATTTCCTAAATGTGCTAAGGTAGTACTGATACAACCAACATTTATATCTGCATTTAACGGAGTACCTTTTCTTATACCATCCAGAAAGTTAGAAAAATGGTATGAATCTAGTTGTTGAGTTGGATTTGTAATATCGCCCGCTTTGAATCCCATATCACTAGTTACGTCTTTCACCAGTTTGTTTTTAAGATCGTACACTTTATACGCGTTTCCACCACCAATAACCAAAGTACCAGTCTCACCGTAAAATGAACATCCAACCGAAGAGTCTTCGATGTTGTGGCCATTGCAACTTCTTCCTTCCCAGGTGATTAGCTTGTTTCCGCCAAATTCGAGATTAACTATTTGAGTATCCGGGAATTGCCAATCATCTTGATAAAGATATCTTCCTCCAGAAGAGTCGACATGCGTCGGGAATTTCAGATCCATTCCCCATCTGAGGATATCGAGAAAATGAACCCCATTGTTTCCAGCTTCGCCAGTACCCCAATTATGAAACCAGTGCCAGTTATAATGTAGATAATTATCCTTATATTCAGATACTCTTGGTGCAGGACCTTGCCACAGTTCCCAGTCGAGCCATTCAGGAACTGCAGTTACATTACCCACGCCTATGGACGGTCTGTTGTTTGCATACCAAGCCTTACCAAAATAAACTTTCCCGATAACCCCTTCTTTGATTTCCTGAATAGCGTTGATTATATTAGGCCAAGATCTGCGTTGCATGCCAGTTGCTGTAACGACTTTATACTTTTTCACTGCCTGCATAAGAATTTCATCTTCCGCAGGGTTATGGCTTGTAGGTTTTTCGAGATACACATGTTTTCCCGCTTTCATTGCCATTAAAGCAGCCGGTGCATGCCAATGTTCAGGTGTAGCGATAATGACAGCATCCAAATCCTTTCGTTCGAGCAGTTTTCTTAAATCCTTTTCACTTTGAGGAGTATTTCCTGCAATCTTCTTTACATTGTCAATACATTTTTCCATGGCGCGTTTATCCACGTCGCAAACATACGCTATTTCACAGCCTTTTTCTAGCGCAAACCCTCCTGACAAAGCGTTTCCGCGTGAGTTTACACCAATGGCACCCATCTTTATTTTCTCATTTGCACCAACGATGTTTTTATAGCTTTTAGCGCTGAAGCTTGGTAAAACCCCTCCGATTGAAACAGCTGTCGATCCGATTGCTACATTTTTAATAAAGTCTCTTCTTGAAGTCATAGTATATTTCTGTAAAAATTAATGTTCTCTAAAGTTAGACAATAGTCCTATCTTATATTGTGCAAATATGTTCTGAATCTATTTGCGATATTATTGAATATAGTTAAAGAACAAACTTATGAAATTAATTTGTTTCATTACTATCATTTTTCGTAAAAGAATCATCAAAAAGCGCAAATTATGGTGTTATGTGAAAATTATGTTGAAACCTTTGGAAAATGTTAGGATAAAGGTCAGAGGATTGTTGGAATGTTGTGAGAAAAAGGAGTGAGTTTGGTAAAATTGATATAGGATTTTAGTGAGAGCATGGTGAGAGGAGGGTGGGAGCATGGTGGTAGGAAGTTGGAGGTTGAGGGGTGGTTGGGAGTTGGGTGAAAATATATTCAGTTAGACTTCGATAATTTTTCCAGTACGAACATAGAAAAGATATCCAGAAACGTTATCAAATCCCATTTCTTTAATGGTTTTTGTGTATCGTTGCACTTGGCGAATATATTGCGATTCTTCTAGTTCACCAAATTTATAGTCAACCACAATCACTTTATTATCATTGATCATTACCCGGTCCGGTTGGCTAAAGCCAAATTTGGGATGCAACAGTTTTGTCTCGTTCAAGATTGTGTAATTACCAGAATACCAATCTTTCACGTCCGAAATTGACAATGAATCTTTTAGGATATTGATGATTTCCTCTTTCATTTCGTTTTCAATTTCTCCGTTCAGCACTTTTTTCTCAACTGCCAATTCAATATCATCTAAAGTATTAATGGTACTTACGATTTCGTGCATCATTGTACCATAAGACCGTTGACCGCTGTCAGCAAAGAAATCCGCTGCATTCAGTCGAAGTTTTAGTCTGTTTGAAAACGGTATCGATTTCCATTTGCTGATGATATATGGGTTAGTCTCTTCCGGTGCTTCATCAATTATTTCTTTTTTTGCGTCATTTCCTAAGGAGAAAAAAGCCTCAACATTCGTGTCATTGAAATAATTGTTCAGTGTAATTTCTTCATGTTGAGTAATCTCGTCCTCCAGAGGAGTTTGTTGAGAAGCGATTGCTTCCCACAATAAATCACCAGCCGTATTTATTTTTATTGATCCGTCCTTATTTTGTTTTGGTCGCGGTGCAAACA
>JBAYZS010000033.1:0-26128 GCA_041672395.1 Dysgonamonadaceae bacterium
GGATTTGGCATACGTAAATGAAAATGGTCAATGGCTGCTCGAAAAGGGTGATTTCAAGTTGCAAGTGGGAAATCAAATCAGTAAAATCACCTGCACGGAATCAAAATTATGGGAAAAACCAAATAAATAGGTCTGATTGGCGTGACAGGATATAAATAGGGGAGCGTTTTCGAGAGAAAATGCTCTTCTATATTTTTATTCAACGCTGGTTTGGATTGGATAAAAATAAAACTTCTTATATTTGTAATTCACTTTAATGAATTACTAAATATTGTGTTTATGGAATCTAATATTTTTGCTGTACAGAAACCTTCTGAAAGACTTGCTTCTCTTGATATATTACGTGGATTCGACCTTTTTATGTTGGTCTTTTTTCAACCTGTTTTTGTGGATTTATTTTACCGATGGTCTGAGAACCCTGTGGTGGAATTTTTATTGAGACAATTTGAACATGGCGACTGGATTGGATTCAGACCATGGGATTTGGTGATGCCGCTTTTCTTGTTTATGGTGGGGACGGCAATGCCGTTTTCTTTCGAGAAATATAAGAGTGATCCTAATAAATCGCACATTTATAAAAAGATCTTTCGTAGATTCATAATTCTGTTTATTCTGGGAATGGTGGTGCAGGGTAATCTACTGGGACTGGATCCATCTCAGTTCAGACTTTATTCTAATACGCTGCAATCTATTGCGGTTGGATATCTGGTATCGGCACTTTTCTTATTGAAATTGTCTAATAAAAACCAGTACATAGCTACAGCGGTTTTACTGGCTGGATATTGGGCTCTGCTTTCTTTCTTTGGTGATTTTACTCCTGATGGTAATTTCGCCGAAAAGGTCGACAAATTGGTTTTGGGAAGATTCAGAGATGGGGTGCACTTTCTGGATGATGGCTCTTGGGCATTCGCTGAGAATTATCATTATACCTGGATTCTTTCAAGCATGACTTTCACTGTAACGGTTATGCTGGGGGTGTTTGCTGGGAAAATCATGAAAAACGGTACAGACAAAAAAAAGAATTGTTTCTCTTTATTGATTTGGGGAGTAGCATTGATAGCGGCGGGATTATTATTAAGCTTGCAAACTCCAATAATAAAGAAAATATGGTCGAGCAGCATGACGCTTTATGCTGGTGGATGGTCTTTTCTTTTAATGGCGTTCTTCTATTTCTTGGTGGATTATAAAAAGAAATCGAAGGGATTGAACTGGCTCAAAATTTATGGGATGAACTCTATTGTGGCTTACACACTGGGTATGGTGATTAGTTTCAGAAGTATCGCAAACTCTCTGTTTTTCGGGCTCACACAATATACTGGGGATTTTTATCCGACTATTATCACTTTTGCCAATTTCCTTTTCCTCTTCTTTATATTAAGAATGATGTACAAAGCACGCATATTTGTCAAGATATAATCTCAAAGGGATTACAATTCAAACCTAACCGCAATTGGATATATCATTGAGTTTGTCAAAATATAATCTTGAGGTGAATGTTAATTTAATAATTATTAAGTTAACGTGAGGGCAGGTTCTAACTCCGACTTTCCTCTCACGCTCCTCTCACTATGCTCTCACTATGCTCTCACTATGGGGCGCCACATCTGCGTTAACATTGTAAACAAATATTAACAAAAGTGTGGATCAACTCTTTTTATATTGATAATAGGTAGTTACTTTCTTTCGTGAATCTCAACACCCAATACTAACATCCTTCCGCAAAAATCTATCCCCAGCAATTACATCCTTTCGGGAACTTCAATGCCAAACAGTTTCATCCCTTTCTGAATGGTCAACGCAACATTCTTTGATAAAACAATACGGAAATCTCTTACGGCCACGTCTTCTTCTTTCAGAATCTGATAATCGTGGTAAAACTGGTTGTACTCTTTCGCAAGCTCATAAACGTAGTTACCGATTAATGAGACGTTGTACTCTTCACCGGCTTGCTTTACAATTGCTTGAAATTCTGAAACTAATTGTACGAGTCCTTCTTCTTTTTCAGAAAGACTTATGCCTGTGCTCAATGTCTCCGGAATTTCAATGCCTTGAATCTCAGCTTTTCGCAATATGGATTTGATGCGGGCGTGGGTGTACTGGATAAAGGGTCCTGTGTTCCCGTTAAAATCTATGGATTCTTTTGGATTGAATGTCATATTCTTCTTCGGGTCTACTTTCAGGATAAAATATTTGAGTGCACCCAAACCTATCATGCGTGCAATTTCATTGGCTTCTTCTGGAGTGCAATCATCGAGTTTTCCCAGTTCAGCAGACGTTTCGCGTGCGGTGTTCACCATTTCTTCAACAAGGTCATCGGCATCCACAACTGTACCTTCGCGAGATTTCATTTTTCCTTCTGGAAGTTCTACCATCCCATATGAGTAATGAACCAATCCCTTGCCAAACTCAAAACTAAGAATGTCAAGCAAAATTGAAAGTACTTGGAAATGGTAGATCTGTTCATTGCCAACTACATAGATCATTGTGTCAATAGGGTAGTCGTCAAAACGCAGTTTGGCGGTCCCAATATCTTGCGTCATATAAACGGAAGTACCATCGGAACGCAATAGTATCTTGTGGTCAAGACCATATGAGGTGAGGTCGGCCCAAACAGAGCTGTCTTCTTGCTGGTAAAACAATCCTTCTTTTAATCCTCTTAGTACTTCGTCTTTTCCTGCTAAATAGGTTTGGGATTCGTAATATATTTTGTCAAAGGATACGCCTAACTTCTTGTATGTTTCATCAAAACCGGTATATACCCAACTGTTCATTGTGCTCCAAAGAGTCACGACTTCTTCATCGCCTGATTCCCATTTCCTAAGCATCTCTCGGGCTTCGTTCATCAAAACAGATTGATTCTCTGCTTCTTCTTTCGTAAGTCCTTGTGATTGCAATTCTGCTAACTCGGCTTTGTAGTTCTTATCAAAAAGCACATAATAATCCCCAATCAAATGATCGCCTTTTTTTCCTGACGACTCAGGGGTTTCACCGTTTCCCCATTTTTGCCACGCTAACATCGACTTGCAAATGTGAATGCCACGATCGTTGACAATATTCGTTTTAACAACTTTCTTGCCATTGGCTTTCAACACTTCGCAAAGGGAATGACCAAGCAGATTGTTACGTACGTGACCAAGATGCAAGGGTTTGTTGGTGTTGGGTGATGAATATTCTACCATGTACAATGGGGCATCGTCAGCTGGGGCAACAATCCCAAATTCGGGGTCTTGATTGATCTGATTTAACAAATCTGCCCAAACGGATGATGATATTGTAAGGTTAAGAAATCCTTTTATTACATTGAAATCGGCAATTACAGCTGAGTGAGCGGCTAAATAAGTGCCTATCTCTTGCGCTGTTTGCTCGGGATTCTTCTTGGATATTTTCAATAACGGGAACGTTACCAGCGTATAATGTCCTTTGAACTCTTTTTTGGTTTTCTGTAGAGTAATTTGTGATGAGTCTACATCAGTATTATATAACTCTTTTATCCCGCCAATTACTGCATCCTGAAGTATATTTTCAATATTCATAAGTTGATTCATTTGCTGTTTGAATGTGCAAAGGTAAGAAAAAGTACGATATTTGTATATGACAATAGATATACGATTGGATATCAAACTTATCAAATAATCTATAAATAAAAGAAGCTGCATTATTTCAGCAGCTTCACCTTTCTTTTTTAATTTTTAAACGATGAATAGAATTAGTCTAATGCTACAAATAAATCTTTGTCTTTTTCAATAAATGATAGCTTTCCTTCTCTTGCTAACCAGCCTAAAGCGGCATACAAATCTTTGTCGGTTAATTTTGATGTATTCTTTAAATCTTTTACGTCCATGCGACCGGTTTCATCCAAAATGGTCCAAACCTTTCCTGCATTAATGCCAATTTTTTCAACCATCTTAATTATTGTTTTAATTTAATTTTGCAAAAATAACATTTTTAATTATAATAAACAATTAGATTCTTAAAAATATGTCTTTTTGAACGATTGGTAAAATAATAATAACCAACGATATATACGCTCATTAGTAGTCTCGCAACGTATTCAATAATGTCGATACCTGCTCAATGAGTGAATGTGTATTATCATTATAAATTACAAAGTCCGAAAGATTAATCTTCTCCTCTTCTGGTAACTGTTTTTTTGCTCTTTCTGCAATGTTTTTTTTATCGGTTTTATCCCGTTCTGATGCTCGTTCTAATCTCAAAGAGTAGGGGGCATAAACAGTAATCACTTTATCAAGAAACTTGTTGAATCCGGCCTCCAACAAAACAGCTGCATCCATAAACACAATCTCAAACCTTTCTCTTTCTAAAATCCATTTTATAAAATCCTTAGCAACTTCTGGGTGAATAATCGAATTGGCGGTCTTCAGATTATCCGAATTCGTAAATATTATATTGGCTAGTTTCTTTTTGTCTAACTTGTTATCTGGGTATAACTCTTTTCCGAAATGGGAAATCAGTTTGTCTCTGATTATTGGTGAGGTGTTGTTGAGCTCTTTTGCACGCTCATCGGCATCATATACCGGGTAACCATAAACGCGAAGTAGCTCACAGACAACAGATTTGCCGCTGCCGATACCTCCGGTAACTCCTACTTTTATCATAGCAGACTATTTTTTTTCAAAGAGAAACTCAGCGGATGTAGGAGACAAGCGTATGTTCCTGATATTTGGTGGAGCAGTTGTAAGTTCTAGTGCAACAGAGCTTCCCTGAATCTTATTCAATTGATTATAGTCCAGTGTGATTTTGAAATCCTCTGCATCAATTTTTTTGTACTCTTCCAATGTTGTAGCAAATGACACTTCGACTTTGGACGGAAAGAATTTCACATTTATATTTCCAGGTTCGTTCACACATTCAATGGGTATTTCGAAAACCTTTTCGGTATACTCATCAATCCGTATAAATGCTTCAACCTCATTTGGTACAAATTTAATTCCATCAACAGGTTTTATCTTTACGTTCAGTTGTGAAGTTGCTTTTAGGTTATCAAAAACACTATAATCGGTAATTGCATTTTCAAGCTTTTTTAGTTTTTCTCCTGATCCGTAAGCAGTAACTTTTTCAGGCATAAAAGTAATGGTATCTGCCACTAAGCTTGAATTACTTGTGCTTACTTCACCATCAAAGACTACAAGTAATTCCTTACTTTCCAATTTGGAAGCCTGCAACGAAATTGTTGGTGGATAATATTGTATAAGATCTGATGTTGTTGATATTCTGGTGCGAATCATCTGAATATATGTACTACCCTGAAGGATGTTTGCTTCATCATCCAAAAACTTCTTTACGTCTATTTCTATAGTATCCCTTTTCCGAAAGTCGTACTTGTAAATTTCTGAGCCTTTGTCTGATACAAGAATATCTATTTTATCTGGTAAAGGGTTATCAAAAACGATTTCTTCTGGTATGTTAACATATTTGAGAGGGATAGTGTAATTACCTTCCACTTTCTCCTGCTGGAAAAAGAGCATCAACCAAAAAATAAATGCCAGTAGTACAAAAAAAAGAAAAACAAGCATATTCTTCCACGGTAGTGTGGAAAAATATGCCCTTAATTTTGGTTGCCATTTATTTAAGGTTGCTCTTAAATTCATAGACAAAAATACTATTTATCATTGTTTGCTGCTGCGTAAACAGAGCCTTTTTCAACTTTGATCTTAACACCATCAGCAATTTCAATAACGAAATAAGTATCGCTAACTTCGCGAATACGACCATGAATGCCACCAGCTGTAACTATTTTATCGCCAACAGTCATTGCGTTACGGGCTTTTTCGATGTCTTTCTGTTTCTTTTGTTGTGGGCGAATCATAAAGAAGTAGAAAATAGCTATAATGGCTACCATCATCAATAAAGAAGCTCCTAATCCATTTTGTGAGCCGGTAGCTGCTTGTAATAAAATATCCATACGATTTTAGTTTTAAATTATTATGTAAGTATTTATTTAAATATAATGTCGGTTCAAGAGTTCAATATTTAATTCTGTTGTTTTATTTCATTTACAATAGAATCCAATATGCCGTTTACAAATGTACCACTTTTCGGTGTGCTATAAAATTTTGCCATTTCAATATATTCATTCAGAGTAACGCTTTTTGGAATCGAAATAAAAGAGTCAATTTCTGAAATAGCAACCTGCATAATCATCAAATCCATAAATGCTATACGTTCAAAATCCCATTTATCGGTATGTTTTTTTATCAGATCCCTATATTTGTCCTCATTCACAATTGTTTGCCTAAACAAAGTTAAAGCAAAAGCTCTGTCTTCTTCGTTTTTAAACATCGGCAAGAGTGGTTGAGTTTCTCCATTTTCCAGTTGAAACTTCTTTATTGTTTTGATTACAAATGTCTGTACAATTTCGATGTCATCATTCCAGAAAATACTCTCATCTTCCAGCAATTCATCCAGATCTACGTTTCCTGAAATGTAAAGTCTGAATATTTTCCTCCAGAATTCTTTATCTTCATCATAGCTCGGTACAATATTTGCTGCATACTTTTTATATATGTCTGATTCGAGAATCACATCAAGCAATTTTCTTACAAATCCTTCACTGTTGTCCTTATTCCATGGATTATCCAGGAGAAATTTCTGCAGTTGTTTATTGCTTTTTAACTGGATGATAAATTTATTATCCAGCAGATTCATATTTGGGTGTAAATCTTCCTCAGTAGGCAAATACTTATTCTTCTTTGATTCTACACGCACCTCATATAGATCGGTAAGTTGTATAGGTAGATAAAGAAAGTAATGATATAAATCATAAGACTTCTGCAAACTGAATAGTAGCTCTTTTTCGGCTTTCGTCAGATCTTTATTCGTATTCTGATACCAGGAATAGACCATCTGAACCACCTTTATACGAATTAAGTTTCGATTAATCATTGTTTAAATGAACTTTTTTTAAAATGCAAAAGTAGGTATTTTTTCCTTATTTCAATTATAAATGTGATAAAAGAAGTTTTATTGAACAAACGATTGCTTTTCTACTTAGTTTTGATGAAGACTTTTTTGTAGCTTTGCAATGAAAGTCGAAATCAAATCATATATTAAGCCCATTAAGATGAAAAAATTAGTTCTATGGTTAGCGCTTGTTATGCTTAGTCTGAGTGTCTTTGGACAACAAAATGCAACAAAAGTCTCAATCATACCCGAACCGGTTTCCATGGTTCAGAAGAGTGGCAGTTATGTCCTTCCAACTGAAGTTTCAATTTCAAGTCCCGCAAACAAAGACATGAAGTTCGTGAACGACTATTTGGTTGGAAAGTTTTCTACAGCAACCGGTAAGAATGTGTCTCTAAATTCAAAAGCAAAAAATGCTTCTATCAAATTAGTATTAAATAGAAGGTCCAATTCTGAAATTGGAAATGAAGGTTATACACTATCGTCCAATTCCGATGGAGTAACCATCACTGCCAATAAACCATCGGGTCTGTTTTATGGTGTACAAACATTCATTCAACTTTTGCCTCCTGAAATAGAGAGTAAGAAGCTACAAGAGAATGTAGTATGGAAAATTCCTTTACTCGACATTACCGATTACCCCCGTGTAGGTTGGCGAGGTATGATGTTAGATGTTTCACGTCACTTTTTCACTATCGATGAAGTAAAACAGTTCATTGATAACATGGTGAAATATAAGTACAACATGTTTCATTGGCATTTGACTGATGATGAAGGCTGGCGAATTGAAATAAAAAGTCTTCCAAAATTAACAGAAGTAGGCGCGTGGCGCGTAGAAAAGATCGGAACCTTTGGTGGATTTTCATATCCACTACCCGACGAACCTAAAAACTATGGCGGTTATTACACTCAAGAACAAATTAAAGAAATTGTTAACTATGCTGGAGAGCGATTTATCCAGGTGATTCCTGAAATTGACGTCCCGGGTCATAGTCTTGCAGCAATAGCGTCTTATCCTGAACTGTCATGCACACCTGGAGCGAAAAAATACCATGTACATGCTGGGGAACCATTTATGGACTGGTCACAGGGAGCACCTCCCATTGCATTGGTAGACAATACTCTCTGCCCAGCTAATGAGAAAGTATATGAGTTTATGGATAAGGTTATTACAGAAGTCGCTCAATTATTTCCATTCGAATATATTCATACAGGTGGAGACGAAGCGCCTCATAATTTTTGGCAAAAAAGTCCTCAAGTTCAGGAATTAATGAAACGTGAAGGATTAAAAAATATACCACAGGTACAATCGTATTTTGGAAAAAGACTTGAGAAAATCATTCATTCCAAAGGTAAAAAGATGATGGGATGGGATGAAATTCTTGAAGGAGGTATCACTCCCACAACATCACTTATGAGTTGGAGGGGAATTCAACATGGAATAGAAGCCTCTAAGTCCGGGCATTACGTGGTGATGTCTCCCAGCAACTTTGTTTATATCGACCTAATGCAAGGAGATAAATCAACTGATGCTCCGGTGTACAATACATTAAGACTTAGTCAAACCTATAAATTCGATCCCATTCCCGAAGGGGCTGACCCAAAATTCATTTTGGGAGGTCAAGCAAATTTATGGACCGAGCAAATTTATAACATTCGCCAAGCCGAATATATGACATGGCCTCGCGCATTTGCCGTATCTGAGTCGCTTTGGTCGCCCAAGTCTAAAAAAGACTGGAATCATTTCATCGATAAAACTAAAGATCATTTTGTAAGGTTCGATTATGCACAAACCAAGTATTCACCCGCAATGTACGATCCCATTGTTTCAGTTAAGAAAGATGGTGAAAAATATTACGTCACACTCACACCTGAGATTGAAGGATTAGATATTTACTCCAGTTTCGATAATTCTACTCCCGATAATTTTTACCCAAAATATACCGAAGCTCAGTTGATTCCCAAAGATGCTTCAATAATGCGCATTGTAACATATAAAGGAAATATAAAAGCCGGTAGAGTGATGAGCATCACTGTGGAAGATTTAAAGAATCGAGCTAAATAAGTTGTAAATTAAAAAGATAATAACTATCTTTGCGGCGCTTTTTGCAGCTCCCGTGTGATGGGGAATAAAGAAGCAGTAAACACTTTATTTTGAGTAACACAATTAGAAAAAATGAAAACATTTGAATTAAAAGGTGAAGTTAGAGACGATTTCGGAAAGAAAGCAGCCAGAGCATATCGTTCTGAAGGTTTAATTCCGTGCGTTATTTATGGTGGACACGGAAAAGAGAATATCAATTTTGTTGTCAAAGCCGCTGATGTACGCAACTTGATATATACACCTGAGGTATATCTGGTAAATCTTAATCTTGGTGAAAACAAACTGCAGGCAGTCTTGCAAGAGGCTCAGTTCCATCCTGTTAAGGATTCAATTTTACATATCGATTTTCTTCATGTATTTCCTGAAGTTCCGGTTGAAATTGAAATTCCAGTACGTTTGGAAGGACTGGCAGCGGGTGTAAGAGCTGGTGGTAAATTATCGCTAGACATTCGTAAATTGAAAGTAAAAGCTCTGGCTAAGAATCTTCCTGAAGAATTGGTAGTCAATGTTGAAAAACTTGAATTAGGAAAATCTATTCAGGTAGGTTCTCTCAACTTTGAAGGCCTCGAAATCTTGAATGCTAAGAACAGTGTTGTTTGTCGCGTTCAATTAACTCGCGCCGCTATAGGTACTGCTGCTAAAGCAGAATAACAGAAAACAATGAAATACTTGATTGTTGGGTTAGGGAATATCGGACCTGAGTACGAAAATTCCCGCCATAACATAGGATTTATGATGTTGGACGCTTTTGCAAAAGCGTCCAATGTCTTTTTTGAGGACAAACGATATGGGTATGTTGCAGAAACACGACTCAAGAATAAGTCGCTGATACTGCTAAAACCAAGCACGTTTATGAACCTCAGTGGCAATGCTGTACGATATTGGCGAAACAAGGAAAAGATTGAAATTGAAAACATTCTTGTATTGGTTGATGATTTAGCATTACCCTATGGCACTCTGCGTTTGAAATCTAAAGGCAGTTCTGCCGGTCACAATGGTTTACAAAATATTCAGGAAACTCTCGGCACACAAAACTATGCCCGTTTGCGATTCGGTATTGGTAGCGATTTTTCTCGCGGAAAACAAGTGAATTATGTTTTGAGTCCTTTTTTAGATGAAGAAAAAGATCAAATGCCTCCACTCTTTGAAGCATCAACAGATATCATTCGCAGTTTCTGTTTGGCAGGGGTAAATGTAACCATGAATCAATATAACAAACGTAAATAATGGATGAGGTACGTATTGATAAATGGTTGTGGGCTGTGCGTATATTTAAAACACGGAGTGCAGCAGCCGATGCATGCAAGAAAAATCGCATATATATTCAAGGTTTTTCAGTGAAGCCATCAAGAATGGTACGCAAAAGCGATGTCATACAGGTACGCAAACCTCCGATCACCTATTCATTCAAGGTTCTCGATATTAATGATAAACGGATGGGCGCGAAACAAGTACCTCTGTTCATGGAAAATGTTACAACTCCCGACCAATACGAAATTATTGAACTCAATAAAATCAGTGGATTTGTCGATAGGCAGCGCGGAGCAGGCAGGCCTACCAAAAAAGAGCGTCGCGATTTAGAGCAATTCTCAGAATCGTTTGATTTTGACGAATTAGATTTCCAAGATTAAACTCTTAATAATTTAGTCTTTAAGTCATAGTACGGAACAAGAGCAACAGTGTTTTGCGCAAGGCAATACTCCGCATCATTTTCAAAACCATGCAATTGTAGTCGACGGTAATGTTCTGAATTCTTCACGAAATCCAACGGATTAGCCTTTGCTGACTCCCAAAGACCAAGTACCATAACCGGTGCATCCGAATCCGCTTCAACAGCCGTAATAAGTTTCATTTTTTCCACAAAAGCACCGGCAAACAGAGTGTCCTCCAAATTAATTCGATTGTTCCATCCCGAACAAATCACTACAATACGCTCGTTTTTTTCTACACATTTTTCAACCAATGCATTCATATTAGAAAAAGCCCCGATATATAATTCTTTACAACCCTGCGCCGTCTCAATTGCGCGCGTTCCATTAGTTGTAGTAAACACAATATCCTTTCCCTTTACAATCGATGCTTTATATTCAAAAGGTGAATTCCCGAAATCAGCAAAATCACATTTCTGTGTATTGCGCTCTGCGCCAACCAGATATCCTTCCGACTTGTAATGTTTAGCCTCCTCAATATTTCCCACTGGTTTTATACTTCCAACTCCATTGGCAAACGCCGCACAAATGGTTGTGGTTGCCCTAAAAACATCCACAACTATCACAATATCACCCTCTTTCTTGTAAAAAGGATAAAGTGCTGGAGATGTACAAACTTCAATTTTCATTCGATTTGAATTCTTTCGTCTTTTTCTTTTGTGCAAAAATACATATTAATAACAGAGTTATGAAAAATAAATCGCTTTTCGTATCTTGCAGCCTGAAAACAAATAATTCCGTAGATGAATAAATCACTCTATAAAATTATACTCGGATCAAACTCACCCAGACGGAAAGATCTGCTTTCGGGTATCGATATAACGTATAAAGTACGCACACTACCGGATATAGATGAGGACTATCCCGCAGATATGCCTGTTGAGAATGTACCCGAATACCTCGCTCAGAAGAAAGCTGCAGCTTATAGTGAACGGATGACAGACGAAATGCTGTTGATTACTGCCGATACCGTAGTCATTCTCGACGGTAAACTCTATGGCAAACCCACGGACGATGAAGATGCAAAACAAATGTTGCGCTCACTTTCAGGCAGGACCCACACCGTAATAACCGGTGTTTGTCTGACTTCCACTCACAAGCAAGTCACCTTTTCTGACACCTCCCTAGTTACTTTTGCCGATATATCTGATGAAGAGATCGAATATTATCTGCATCAGTATTCCTCTATGGATAAAGCTGGTGCATATGGTGTTCAGGATTGGATCGGTTACATTGCCGTAGACCGAATCGAAGGCTCCTATTTTAATGTCATGGGACTTCCCATTTCCAAGGTTTATCGATCATTAAAAGAATTTTGATCATTGTTCTAGTTGTAGTTTAAGTTTGCAGAATGAGTGAAAACTAAGGTTCAAATTAAAGATATTTTTATTTTTTGTATGCATTAAAGTTGATTATGTCAAAAGTCGGTATTTGTGTTTCTGATTACAAACATAAATAGTGGGTAAAGATATGAATTCGACCCAAAGAACATAAACAGATAAAGTTAAATCAAAAGCTAATTTAAAAGAAAACGAACAAAAAGAATAACAGCAAACGAAACATGTATATAAAGAAATTCTGATAATATTTGTACCTTCGCTCCATAATTCACAAATAAAGGAAAACAATATGCTGACAGTAGAAAAAATAGGAGGAACATCCATGTCACAGTTTCAGGATGTCATGCAAAACATTATAATAGGCAACCGTAAAGGTGATGAATTATACAACCGCATCTTTGTGGTTTCGGCTTATAACAATGTTACAAACTGGTTATTAGAGCACAAAAAAACAGGAGAGCCAGGTATTTTCAATAAGTTTATGAACGGAGAAGATTACAGCAGTGCACTTGATTTTTTTTGTCAGCGTTTATTGCTCATTAACGATGGATTTGCCGATATCGGACTCGATTTAAAAGAAGCCCGCGATTTCATCCGATTCCGTGTCGATCAAGCCAAAACCATACTTTACAGTCTCGCAAAGGTACTTGCCTCCGGATATGTGAATCGTGACGATATCCATCTGGCTGCACGTGAAATTCTTGCTTCCATAGGCGAAGCCCATTCTGGTTGGAATTCCGTTAACATTCTCAACAACAATGGCATCAACGCTCGGTTTATTGATCTTTGCGGATTCAACGACAATGAATCATTGACCATCGATGAGCGCATTCACGCGGAGTTTTCTGGAATCGATTTCAGTAAAACACTCTGCATTGCAACCGGTTACACCAAAGGGACCGAAGGAATCATGCGAGCATTCGACCGCGGCTATTCTGAAGTAACGTTTAGCAAAATCGCCATAGAGGTCAAAGCAAATGAAGCCGTTATTCATAAAGAATATCATCTGTCCAGTGCCGATCCCAAGATAGTCGGAATCGAAAACAGCATTCCCGTTGGTAATACCAATTACATAATTGCTGATCAGTTGGCCGATATCGGTATGGAAGCCATTCATCCCAAAGCCGCCAAACCATTAGAATTAGCCAACATTAACATCCGTATCAAGAATACCTTTCAGCCTGAGCATCCCGGTACAGTTATTTCCGGCGATTATATCTCGCCCGAGCCACGTGTAGAAATCGTTTCCGGATCAAGGAAGGTGTTGGCTCTCGAAGTACACGATCCCATGATGGTAGGTGAAGTCGGTTTTGATGGTCGCATCATGCAATATTTCGTAAAGTATAATGTCAGTTACATTCTCAAATCCACCAACGCCAACTCCATTACCATGGTCGTTTGGGAAAATGAGCAGTCAAAAAAGCTCATCGATGAACTAAGACAAGTATTCTATCAAGTTACATTATTACCTGCCGCTTTAGTATGTGTTATGGGCACCAATATTGCCATTCCTGGCTTCCTGTATAAAGCCTCCGAAGCCCTTTATGAGAAAGGCATCAACATCATGAGCTTTGCCCAATCCCTCATGCAGGTCAACATGCAGTTTGTAATTGAGCGCAATCGTTACGAGGATGCTGTTATTGCGTTGAACAACAAGCTTTGCAAAAGAAATGGTTAAGACAAATTCCTACTTAGGGTTAAATAATTGACAGATAGGTTTTGGAATAATATTTGATGAATCATTCAAAAGCATCTATTCCTCTTCCCCTTCCTCATACGTTTGGTAAAGAAAATCATTATAAGGAAATCGCTGTATGTGAATCTCCTTTACTTTGTTGTAGATAAGCCCCTTCAACTCATCTATATTCTCTTTCTCTTTTGCAGAAATAAATATACAATTCTCTTTCAGTTTACTCATCCATGTCATCTTCAGTTCCTCCAGTGAATAATTCTCGCGCAGTTTCGGAGTCAGATCGTCTTCATCTTTTGCCACATGGTTAAACGCGTCAATCTTGTTAAACACCATGATCGTCGGTTTTTCCTCTTTATTGATATCGAACAACGTCATATCCACCACCTCAATCTGCTCCTCAAAAGCAGAATGCGAGATATCCACCACATGAATCAAAATATCTGCTTCGCGCACTTCGTCCAAAGTCGATTTAAACGATTCCACTAAGTGAGTAGGCAGTTTACGAATAAATCCAACCGTATCCGTCAGCAAAAAAGGCAAGTTTTCTATTGTCACCTTTCGCACCGTCGTATCTAACGTGGCAAACAATTTATTCTCAGCAAATACCTCCGATTTGCTAAGCAGAGTCATCAAAGTCGATTTTCCAACATTTGTATAGCCCACCAATGCCACACGCACCAGTTTACCCCTGTTTTTACGCTGCACAGTCTTCTGTTTGTCGATATCCTTCAGTTCTTGTTTCAGGTGCGAAATTTTATCCAACACAATTCGTCGGTCCGTCTCCAACTGTGTTTCACCTGGTCCGCGCATGATAGTGCCCCCGCCGCCTCGTTGACGTTCAAGGTGCGTCCACATACGTGTTAGTCGCGGTAACAGATATTGATATTGTGCTAGTTCCACCTGAACTTTCGCATTAGCCGTCTGCGCTCTCATCGCAAAAATATCAAGGATTAGACTTGTCCTGTCCATAATTCTGATTCCAAGTTCAATTTCGATATTCCGAATCTGTTTAGCTGATAATTCATCGTCAAAAATCACCAAACCAATTTCGTTATCCTTATCCAGTACATAATCTCTTATTTCCTGAAGTTTCCCCGTGCCCACAAACGTAACCGAATTTGGCATATCCAATCGCTGCACGAAACGTTTGCCCGGAATAATTCCCGCCGTTTCCGTCAGAAAAGCCAGTTCATCCAGGTATTCATTCACTTGTTCTTCGTTTTGTTCAGGTGTTATCAATCCCACTAGCACAGCATTTTCACTTTTTATCTCAGTAATAATCAGTTCTTTCATTTAGTTTTCTCCTTTCAAATTGGTCGTAGCCATTTTAAATAATCATTCCGCTGCCCAGGCAAATCCGATGTTCTTTATCGTACACCACACCAAACTGTCCCGCCGCAATCCCCTGAACCGGAATTTCAGACTGAATATGGTATAAATCGCCCACCCGCTTAATTTTTCCTTTTGTAAATTCAGGTGTATGTCTAATTTTAAACGTAATATCCTTTTCATCATCAAATTCGCCCCACACATCCTTCGTTATAAACGAAAAACCCTGTAAGTTAATTGCGTTACCATACTGATATTTAGTGTCATATCCTTTTGATACATATACAATATTCCTATCGATATCCTTTTTAATAACAAACCACGGTCCACCGCTCAAGCCAAGTCCCTTACGTTGTCCAATCGTATGGAACCAATAGCCCAAGTGTTTTCCCAGAATATTTCCCGTCTCAAATTCGACAATAAGACCCTCTTTTTTACCAAGGTATCGTTCTATAAAATCATTATAATTAATCTTTCCCAAGAAACAGATACCCTGACTATCCTTTCGTTTTGCAGATGGCAGCTGTTGTTTTTCCGCAATATTCCTCACCTCTTTTTTCATCAAATCACCGATAGGGAACATCAATTTAGAAATCTGTGCGATATTAATCTGCGCCAGAAAGTCAGTCTGGTCCTTCACCTTATCCTTAGCTGTTCCAAGCCATGAGAATCCATCCATTTCAACCGTCGTCGCGTAATGTCCCGTAGCGATTTTGTCGAATTGATATCCCCATTTATCATTAAAACAACCAAATTTGATCAACTTATTGCACATCATATCTGGGTTAGGAGTCAGCCCTCTTTTCACTGAATCGATCGTATATTTGACCACGCTATCCCAATATTCCTCATGCAGAGATACCACCTCAAAGCGGCATCCATATTTTTTTGCAAGATAAGAAACAATTTCAATGTCCTCTTCCGACGGACAATCGATGTACCCATCCTTATCTTCCATTCCAATTTTTATATAATAAATTGTAGGATCATAGCCCATTTCTTTCAATTGATGAACCACCACTGAGCTGTCGACCCCACCTGACACAAGCGCTGCTATTTCCATTTTTTTCTGAACAATAAAGTGCAAAGTTACAAATTAATTGTATCTTTACAATTTATTGCACGTAATGTCTTCATTTACATCAGTCCCACTCTGATTTTGAGGGGCTCGGTTTTTCCGGGAAGAACGGTTTGCGGCGCAAACGGGAATAGAACTTGGAAAATGTGGGAGAACATACGAAACGAGCAATAGAGGGGTTTTGCAGTCGAAAAGTTTGCAGTGCAAACTGAAAGTAGACCTGAAAAGTATTCAGCAATAGTGCGGGAGTGAATCCCTAAAAGTTCAGGCAAGAACCTCATACAATTCGGAAAAGCGATTCCGACCCAATAGAGAAGAAAAAAAAACAATATAAATGACTTACAGATGGAATTATCTCACCCTATCAGACGACCAAAAAATTAAACGAAATGAACTAGCAGAAGAATTACAATTAGACCCGATACTCGCCGAATTACTTATTCACAGAGGACTCTCAACAAAGGACCAAGCAAATAAGTTCTTGCACCCCAGTCTAGATGACTTACACGATCCTTTTTTGATGCCCGACATGGAAGAAGCAATTAGACGAATCGAGAAAGCAATAGGAAATAAAGAGCGCATTCTTATTTACGGAGACTATGACGTAGATGGAACCACCGCCGTTTCTTTGGTCTACAAGTTTTTCCGCAAAATTACAAGCAACCTGGATTATTATATTCCAGATCGGTATGAAGAAGGGTACGGCATTTCAATTCAAGGAATTGATTTTGCTGCAAGTACAGACGTAAAGCTGATTATCTCACTCGATTGCGGCATAAAAGCGATCAGCAAAATAGCTTATGCCAAAGAAAAAGGAATAGACTTCATTGTTTGCGACCATCACATGCCCGACGACACCCTTCCGGATGCAGTCGCCGTAGTTGATGCTAAGCGTCTCGATTCTGTTTATCCATACAACGAATTATCCGGTTGCGGCGTTGGTTTCAAGTTAGTACAGGCCTTTGCCCAGCGTAACGGTTATCCCTTTTCAGAGCTCGAATCCCTGCTCGATCTGTGTGCCGTTAGCATCGCTGCCGACATCGTCCCAATTACAGGTGAGAACAGAATTCTCATGTATCACGGTCTCATTCAACTCAACACCAATCCCTGTTTCGGTCTCCGTGGCATCCTGGAGATTTGCAAACTAACTCATAAGTCAATCACCGTAAACGACATCGTTTTCAAAATAGGTCCCCGTATCAACGCTTCCGGTCGCATGATGAACGGCAAAGAAGCAGTCGATCTGCTGTTAGCTGTCGACATGCCCACAGCCCGGATAATGAGTAAGAGCATCGACAAATACAACGAAGACCGTCGTGAGCTCGACAAGAAAATTACCGAAGAAGCCATCAACTATATAGACACCCAGACCGATGTCACCGCTCAGAAAAGTATTGTTGTCTATAACGAAAACTGGCACAAAGGAATCGTCGGAATCGTCGCCTCTCGTTTAACAGAGCGCTATTACCGTCCGGCAATTGTCCTCACCCGATCTAGAAATAACCTCATTTCCGGATCCGCACGATCCGTAGTCGGTTTCGATGTGTACAGAGCCATCGAATCCTGCAAAGACATTCTTGAAAACTTTGGCGGTCATACTTATGCTGCTGGACTCACGCTGAAAGAAGAAAACCTGGCCGAGTTCAAACGCCGTTTCGACACCATTTCATTCGACGAGATCGAATCCAAGATGATGCTTCCTCAAATCGTAATTGATGCTGAGATTCCCTTCAGCAATATTACCACCAGGTTCATGCAACAACTCAATCTCTTCAGTCCCTTCGGCGCAGATAACGAAAATCCTGTCTTCCTCACCCGCAATATCTCCGATACCGGTGGTAGCAGGCTGGTAGGCATGAACAACCGTCACACCAAGCTCGAAGTCACCGATCGTTCCGTAAGTATACCCTTTTCCGGTATAGCTTTCGGTACCGATGGTTATTACGATGAGTTAAAGTCCCGTGTACCACTCGACATCTGTTATACATTAGAGGAAAATAATCGCAGTATAAAGCGCAACGTACAGTTGATTGTCAAAGATATGCGGCTCAGTTGAAAAACAAAGCGTTATGTCAGTTCCCAATTTTCGTGAAATACTGCAAACCTACTGGGGGTACTCAGAATTCCGTCCCTTACAGGAAGATATTATCCATTCCATCTGGTCAGGCAAAGACACATTAGGTCTTATGCCCACCGGTGGTGGAAAATCTATCACCTTCCAGGTCCCCGTTATGGCCATGGAAGGCATCTGTCTCGTCGTCACCCCCCTCATCGCGTTAATGAAAGACCAGGTCGACAATCTGAAAGAGCGCGGAATTAAAGCTGCCGCTGTCTATTCAGGAATGAGTCGCGAAGAGATAATAACTACGCTCGAAAACTGCATCTTCGGCAACTTTAAGTTCTTGTATGTCTCCCCCGAGCGACTCCCTTCCCCCATCTTTCAGTCCAAGCTTCAAAGCATGAACGTCTGCATGCTTGTTGTCGATGAGGCCCACTGTATCTCTCAGTGGGGTTACGATTTTCGTCCATCCTATCTCAATATTGCCGACATAAGAGAAGAGCTTCCCGACATACCACTTTTGGCCCTCACCGCCACTGCCACCAAGGAAGTCGTTGGCGATATTCAGGAGAAGCTCCATTTCAAAGAAGAAAACGTCTTCCATAAAAGCTTTGCCCGCGATAATCTCAGCTATGTAGTGCGCAAAGTCGATAATAAATACGCCGAGCTCATCCATATCCTCCAATCCGTTCCCGGCTCCTCTATCGTTTACGTGCGCAACCGCACCCAGACCAAAGAAACCGCCCACTTACTTAAGAAAGCAGGCATCTCCGCCGATTTTTTTCATGCCGGACTGCTTCATGATATAAAAGAAGACCGTCAGAACAAATGGAAGTCTGGCGAGAGTCGCGTGATGGTTGCCACCAACGCCTTTGGGATGGGTATTGACAAAAGCGATGTTCGCACCGTCGTTCATCTCGATCTTCCCAACTCCCTCGAAGAGTATTACCAGGAAGCCGGTCGTGCCGGTCGCGATGAACGCCGTTCCTATGCCATCATGCTCTACAATCAAAAAGATATAGTCAAGTTAAAGAAGCGACTCACTGATTCCTTTCCACCCCGTGCTCTCATCACTCGCATCTACGATGCGTTAGGCAACTATTTCCAATTAGCTGTTGGCTCTGGAGCAGGAAATACCTACGATTTCAATTTTCAGGAATTCTGTAACAACTTCCATTTCTCCTTTCTTCAAGCTCATCATGCCCTCAAGATTATCCAGTTGGCAGGCTATATCGAGTACACCGACGAGATAGAGACCCGTTCCCGTTTGAAAATCCTTATTCAGCGCAACGATCTTTACACATTAAAGCTCGACAAATCCTGCGATGCCCTCCTTCATCTCGTTCTCAGAACCTATACTGGCATCTTTACTGATGAAGTTTATGTCGATGAAAACCTTCTTGCACTTCGACTCAACACCACCCGTGACGTAATATATGAAACACTTCGGGGATTAAGCCGTATGAAATATATCCGATACGTTCCCCAGAAAAAAACACCCTATATTGTTTATAACACCCCTCGCGAAGACATACAGTTTTTGAGTATCGGCAAGCAAGTGTACGAAGAGCGTAAAAAACGCTTTGCAGAACGCATTCAGTCCATGATCGACTATATTGAAAATGACCATATCTGTAGAAGTAAGATACTACTCGTCTATTTCAACGACCGTGATGCCAAAGACTGCGGATATTGCGATGTTTGTCTCACCCGCAATCAGATAGGCATTACCAATTACGAGTACAAGCAGATTGAAGCCACCCTGTTGCAGACATTAACCCGGTCGGATTCAATGCGTTTGGGAGAGCTGGTCGATTCAGTCAGTCGGTTCGAGAGTGAAAAAGTCACCACCGTTATCCGGTTTTTGGTTGGCAATGAAGTATTATCTTTGTCCGACGATTCTTTAGCATTGAACAACAAAACAATTAAGAAGTGAAGAGACAGAACAGTCAACAGCTTACAACCTGGGAATTTTGAGTTGCAGATAATTACAGGGTAAGCACAACTGGACGATGAATTCAATATATTTTGCATTTTTTTTTGCAAATTCTGAAGAAAGCACTATCTTTGCATCAAATTAACTCGAATATAATGGCCCCGTAGCTTAACTGAATAGAGTATCTGACTACGGATCAGAAGGTTCCAGGTTTGAATCCTGGCGGGGTCACAAAAAAGCATCTCATTTTGGGATGCTTTTTTTGTGATATTTCTCCCCTTCAAATTATATAATCCCTATTCACTAAACAGCCAATTAAATGGTACGCTCATTTTATTTATCAAAACAAATCGGCATTATTTCTTCCAAATCAACCGGTAATTGAATCTTCTGTTTGGGGCAGTATCACCATCCAGACATAACGATATGGGGTCTTCCAAAACTTTTGGATTGTCACTCCATTTGAAATCAATCACAAACTGATGCTTACTTAAATCCAATGATCGAAGGGGAATCTCAATTTCCAATTCATTTCCGATATAACTGTATTTCAGATCACTGATCTCAATCCACTGATCATTCTCATATTTCTTCAGGGTGGTCAAATTGTCACTTTTCACGTTTTGATTCTCAAGATAATCATACCCAAACCATCCTGTTTTGGAATCATTGTCCGCGTCAATGAGTAACAGCATCCAGTTGTTATCTGAATGTGATGTAATGGGCGATGAGGTCTCAGCGTAAAAACAAATATTCTCTTTACCAACAGCAACCTTCGATGTGATGATGTCATTCCTGCCAGAATTGTTGATATATCGTTCTCCGGCATATCCTACGGCATCTCTGTGAAAGATATCGCCGCGGGTATCTCTGTATTCATTATCTATCTTCTTCCAGTCACTGAATTTTCCATCTATATCAATTTGATTAAATCCTTTCTGTTCCGGAATCGGACGTACTCCTTTATATCTTCTTATATTCTGCGCCATCTGCATGTAATAGTTGTCTGTATAACCTCCTTTCATTGGTTGAATACCTCTGTTGAATTCAGCATTATACTGGTCGACAAAAAAGAAGGGGTTGTCTCTTCCCAGCCATGGGGTGGTCCCACCATCTGCGGGTTGATATTTTCCGGCAGTCCATTCATTCCAGTCATTGATATACAGAAATTCAGGATTGGCTTCAAGAGTTTCATCCCATCTTTCCTGAAAATAAATCCCATAATCTTCGGGATTGTCAACTTCTTTCCCCAACCATGGTACATGAGCCGATTTGGGCATATCATACTCGTTGAGCTCGGGTTCACCAAATGCTCTCGACCACGATTTTCCTACACCCATATTCTCCTTGGTCATTGTAACAGGGTGCTGGGCTGTTGTCACAGCGGCTTGCTCTCTTTTTCCATTATGTAACGAAAGAAGCTCTTCTGGAGATAAACTCTTTACTCGCTCATCAGCCATACTATAACCAAAACTCCAATTGTCTTCTGTGCCTATAAACCTTTTTCCGTTCCATTCATAATAACCCCACCACATGGTCCTCAAAGTAAAGAAATCTTTTACTTCCTTGGTGTAATCTTTATAAAACTCTTCCGTAAAGTCAGGATCTTTATAATGAGGATGATTAGGATCAGTCAACGCCGCAGCATCATAGTGCGGATTGGGATGCTTAATCTCCGATCCGTTGGCATCTACTGAAGGACTACCGTTGTAAAGCAGCAACGGTTTTCCATCCCAATAAAACCAGAGATCACGATACTTGCCTTCCTTATAAACTTTATCATATAGATCTTGTACAACAGTGATGGAGGGACCGTTAAAGGACCAGAAAACAAATTTGGGAACTTTATTCCCTTCTTTTTTCATCTCCTGAATGATACTAAAAGTAACATCCCACTCATCCCAATACCTTACGGCGTTGGTTACATCCATCACCAACACATCCACACCGGCATCGGCAAGCATGGAGATATCCTTACGGATCACATATTCATCCTGACTTAAAAAATAACCCATTTCCGGCTCTCCCCAATGATAGGAATTTGTATACCAAAGAGGGTGATTGGCATTCATCCGGGCAGAAGGGTCCTTATTCAATATCTTCGTAACATCGGCATTGTAGGGCTTTTCAAGATTTGCCAGGTTCTGAGTGTGCCAGGTGATATAGAAAATACCAACCACCCTTCGCTGATCCTGCTTCACTTCTCCCGTTTCTGCGTAACTGGGCATATCTCTCCCAATAGCGTCTGTGGCTACCCAGGTGTCTGAATAAAGGTCTCTGTAATAACTCTCTTCAGTGATATTGGCTGTAACCTTCTTTTCTGTTTCCTGCAATGATCCGCATGAGAAAAGTATTGCCGGAAATACAAATAACGAAATTATAAACTTGATCTTATTCATATGAGTTATACCTTATTCTGAATATACAAAATTAAACCTGCCGCCGGGAGCGGTGTCTCCATTAACATAAAAATCCATTATATTACCATTTTCCTGCATGTTGTCGTTCCATTTAAACTCAATTTGTACAGGTTTGCCATCCAAATTGAGCTTTTTTCTTTCTATTTTTATCTCAAGCTTATTGTTCTTAACAACATACGATGATTTGGCTGCCTTTTGCCATTCCCAACGATTGCCGACATTTTTTTCTACAAAAACTTTTCTGGAAGTGGCACTTATACGGTTCACTATATAGTCATAACCGTTCCATCCGGTGGATTTGTCTCTGTCTATATCGATAAAAAGAAGCATCCAATTATTATCCTTGTGTGAGGTCAACTTTTCTGCACTTTCTACATAGAAATAGAGAAAACGGTCGTCTCTGGCAACTTTGGCTTTCATAATGTCATTGCGACCTGTATTGTTGATGTAGTAAGTATTGTTCCGGCCAACATGATCGCGATGAAAAGTGTTGCCTTTGTAATGACTGAATTCGGGTTTTACATCGTCCCACTGATTGGATTTTCCTATCTTGATGGTCTTTGGCGCTGAAACCTCGGCGGGTGGAGACATACCCTTGAATTTTCTGACATTATCTATCAACTGCAGATAATAAACATCTCCTTTGTCTCCCCATCCTTTGTTGGGCTCAATATCTCTGCTCCTTTTCCAATCAAACTGGTCTACAAAAGAAAAAGGATCTCCCGTCCAACTGTGCTCTGGAAGCCACTGACCGGCAATGTACTCATTCCACCCCGTAATAAAAACTAACTCAGGGTCTATCTCAAAAGCACGATCCCACTGTTCTTGAAAATTCCATCCATATAAGTAACCGTCAACTCTCGGATCAAACCCATTACGAACAGAAAAATCTCGCCCCTGTGAACCTGGAAGATTAAAAGCACTGCAATGTCCCTTGGTTTCCGGAGAAGCATTCTGGGCTACTCCCACCGTAGCCTGCTCATAACCTCCTGTTTCATTCTTTACATAACCATGCTGCGGATAGTTTTCAAGCCACCCCCACTGATTGTCTCTCGTGGGACCATTAACATAATCTGGTTGCCCGGGCCTGAACGTGAAAAACTGAGCAATCTCCTTGTCTTCAGTGGTTTCTGTGAGGTTGTCGGGATATGCCATTATCGCTGGTTTACCTTTCCATATAAACCAAAGATTCTCGTATCTGCCTGGTTTGTAAACATCCTTATACAACTGTCTAAGTGAAGTCAAAGAATTAGCTGAATATCCAAATGGCAGCATAAATGCGATTTTGGGGACATTTACACCATCTTTCTGAGCCTGGTCCCAGGTTTTCATCAACGCTTCATACGATTCAATCCAGGTCAGACTACCGTTCGTGCAATCAAAAAAGACTACATCCACTTTTGCATCTGCAAGCATCTCCGCATGTTTCCTCAATACCCATGGATCGGTGGTCTTGTAATAACCCAACAAGGGTTGCTCCCAAAAGAAAAAACCTGGCTTTGCCTTACCCCATGCAGGGTGATTATAATTTTTCATGGCTTCGGGATTCTTTCTTACAATCTCCGTGATGTTCTTCACTGTGGTTGTGGTGTCGTCATCTCCCTGATGCCAGGTCCAGTAAAACATGGCTATGTACTTGTCGCGTTTGTTGCCTGCTTCGGGATATTCTCTCACCTTCCTATCCAACGCATCGGTAGCCGACCATAAATCACTGTCGGTATTCTGAGCTGTTATAAACTGACTTGATATGATAAGGAGAGAAATAAATAAAATGCTTTTTTTTGCAATGTGTAACATAAGCTGTAATTTTTATAATGTTGAAAGGATTACCATACTATTTCTACCCATCGGGTTTTCCATTTGCCCCAACTCCCAACACCGTATGAATACGAGAGAAACTGAGGAACGCCTGCTTTGATATGACCTTTGCCGTCACCGCTCCAACCACAGTTATGAATACCGGGCATCAAATTATCTCTTACCTCACCAATCTTTTTAAAATCGATTCCGTTATCTGACTGCCAAATCACAAGATAACCCTTTTCACTCATTCTGTCTGCAGTATGGATGGCCTGAAACTTTTTAATGTCTTCACGATATTTTACATCTGAATGGTCGGCGCCTTTAATAGCACTTTTATTCATGGCCACTCCTTTGTAGGTCAGACTCCCGGGCCAGTTTGGGTCGTTCGCAGGTGCCGTGGCAACACGTGTGGTGGTACCCTCGTCATTCCATGAATAATAGAAATAAATGGTGTCGTTCAAAACAACAATAGATGGCTCTCCGGCTCCAAACTTTGTTGGATCTCCATTATACAGTATCACTGGCTTGGGATTATTCCCCCATTTTTCTCCATCCCATTTCTCCCAAGGTCCTTCGGGAGTCCTGCCGCGTGCAATATAAACATTGTTCTGAGTCATGGCTTTATTCTCAGTCGATGTGTATCCAATATAATAATAACCATCCCAATAGGCTGCTCCCGGATCGCAAACTGAATAATGATCTGACGTAAACTCTGTGGGTAACAACGACATGATCTCTTCTGTCCAGGTCTTACCTTTATCAGCCGAATGTTGATAGGATGCCTGATCCCAAAAGAGGTCTCCGGTGGTTTTTTCTTCTGCAAACATGGCTTCCCAATTGTTGTTCCCAACAACGGGCTTACCTCCCTGATAACTGACAACTCCTGCAACTGCTCCATCGCGCAGCCATACTCCTGAATACTCGGTAAGACTTTCAGATAGCTCCCAAAGATAGGTGCCCGAAGGAAACTTATCTTCATTGGTTAATCCAATTTTTTCACCGTCTGCATAATTAACAAATTTGGCTGTGGCAACAGGGGTTTGTTTAACTACTTCTTCATAACTCATATTGCTGTTATCCCACTTAAACAGCTTCATTGTCAAACCGCATGGATTACCATTCCAATTGGGACTAACAACCTTAATTCCCCAAAAGGGAACGTCCGCACTGAATTTCTGTCCAACAGAACCATGCGCAGTTACTGATACGGGAGTGTTATTCCCAGATTTATTATAAAGATTATGCCATACGCCATAAAACCCTCCAACGGCGGCAAACCAGGCATCAATGGTTCCATCATCGTTGATAATGATAGAAGGGCCATAACGATATCCACCCCCGGAATAAATATCCCATCCGCTGTTTTTTAATTTGAATACTTCCTTGTTCTTTACAACAGCTGGATCTTCTTTATTCTCACTACTATTGCATGAAAAAAATAGGAATAAAGATATCAATAGAAAAGAGAGTCTGTAATTTCTCATATGTCGATTAATGCTATTCTGTTTTTATTGCTTTTTCAGAAGCCAGGTACATACGTGCTTCCCATTATTCCAATTGTCCACGGAGGCATAATCTACCATCGTGATATATTTTCCATCTTCCACAGGTACAGAGAATTGAAGTTTGATGTTACCGGCCTGAGGATTTTCCTGTCTTACATCAATATATCCGTTATCTGCTTGCAAGACAACTGGATCGCTATATTTACTGTCGATATTTTCGTCTCTTTCCAA
>JBAYZS010000034.1:0-25815 GCA_041672395.1 Dysgonamonadaceae bacterium
GAACAGAGCCATATTAAAATACGCACCTATAAAAAGAAATCCACAAGTTTGAAGGTTAACCTTCAAACTTGTGGATAAAAACAACTAGTTTTGTAAAAACCTGTAACGGTTATTTAGGACTAGTCATTATTTTATTGATTATGCTTTTCCCGCACTTCCTAAAACATTTTCTGTTTTGTGCATGTAAAGTTTTTTCAATTCATCACGTGCTGGTCCTAAATATTTACGAGGATCAAATTCTGCTGGTTTGTTGGTAAATACTTCACGAACAGCAGCGGTCATAGCTAAACGACCATCTGAGTCAATATTGATCTTGCAAACTGCTGATTTTGCAGCTTCTCGTAATTGTTCTTCTGGAATACCAATTGAGTCTTTTAATGCTCCACCATTCTTGTTGATAGTTTCAACATATTCTTGTGGAACAGAAGAAGATCCGTGAAGAACGATAGGGAATCCAGGTATGCGTTGTTCAATTTCTTTTAAAATATCGAAACGTAATGGAGGAGGAACTAATTTACCGTTTTCGTCACGTGTACATTGTTCTGGTGTAAACTTAAATGCTCCGTGAGAAGTTCCAATTGAGATAGCTAAAGAATCAACACCTGTGCGTGAGACAAAATCAACTACTTCGTCAGGTTCAGTATAAGTGTGGTGCTCTGCCTGAACATCATCCTCAATACCTGCAAGTACTCCAAGTTCTCCTTCTACTGTTACATCATATTGATGTGCATAATCTACTACTTTTTTAGTCAATGCAACGTTTTCTTCATATGGAAGATGTGAACCATCAATCATAACTGAAGAAAAACCGTATTCAATACAGTTTTTACATAACTCAAAACTGTCGCCATGATCCAAGTGCAGTACAATTGGAATTGCATAGCCAAGCTCTTTTGCATATTCTACCGCTCCCTGAGCCATATAACGTAACAATGTTTGATTTGCATATTTACGTGCACCACTTGAAACTTGCAAAATAACAGGTGATTTGGTTGCTACACAAGCTGAAACAATTGCTTGCATCTGCTCCATATTGTTGAAATTGAATGCAGGTATTGCATATCCTCCTTCAACTGCTTTTTTGAAGATCTCTCTTGAATTTACGAGACCTAAATCTTTATAATTTACCATTGTTGTATTTATTTATTTAGTTAAAAGAATTAATTTACAAATGATATTACAAATATAGCAATATTTCTTGGTAGCCAAAAATCAAATCTTTAAATCATGATTATTTTCTATTTAATTATTATCAAGTTGAATAATATCTGAACTTTTTAGTATTTATTCTTGTAAAATAGCGGAAATTGTGGTATATTTGAATAATTTATACTACTTTTACGTAAGATAAATCACTATTTAAGCAAAGTTTTTTTACTAAAGTTATTGTAAAACTTTGCTACCTTAAATTAAGAAAAAGATGGAAAATTTTAAAGAAGAAAATCAAATCCAGATTGAGCTTTCTGAAGAAATAGCTCAGGGAACCTATTCAAATCTTGCAATAATTTCACATTCCTCATCAGAGTTTGTAGTGGATTTTATCCGGGTTGTACCTGGTGTTCCAAAAGCTAAAGTAAAAGCTAGAATCATTCTTACTCCAGAACATGCAAAACGATTGCTCTTTGCCTTAAAAGAGAATGTGGAAAAGTTTGAAAGAATGAATGGTACAATAAAATTAGATAATGAACCGGGTGGTTTTTTTCCTCCAATTGGCGGGATTGGACAAGCTTAATATTCATGCCAACATTATAAGAATATTATTATGATAATCGGAGTACCAAAAGAAATTAAATCTCAAGAAAGTCGCGTTGCGATGACACCTGCAGGTGTTATGGAATTAGTTCAGAACCATGGTCATCAAGTATATATTCAAAAGGGAGCTGGCATTGAAAGTCGATTCCCGGATGAAGCTTATGTTGCTGCCGGAGCAATTTTGGTTGATTCTATTGAGGAAGTTTATGATATTGCAGAAATGATTGTAAAGGTCAAAGAACCAATCAAAAAGGAATATCCTCTTATTAAAAAAGACCAGGTTTTATTCACTTATTTTCATTTTGCTTCCAGCCAAGAACTTACAGAGGCAATGCTTAAAAGTGATGCTGTTTGTATAGCTTATGAAACGGTAATTGATAAAAATGGCTCATTGCCGCTGCTTACTCCTATGAGTGAAGTCGCAGGTCGTATGTCTATTCAACAGGGTGCAAAATATCTGGAGAAACCTCAAGGTGGTAAAGGTATATTAATGGGTGGTGTGCCTGGAGTGCGACCCGCAAATGTTATTATTCTTGGTGGTGGTGTTGTTGGCACTCAGGCTGCAAATGTTGCAGCCGGAATGGGGGCAATGGTAACAATTTTTGATATTAACATTACTCGATTGCGTTATCTGGATGAGATTATGCCTAAAAATGTGATTACGGAGTATTCAAATAAATATGCTGTATCTGAATTACTTAAGTCGGCTGATTTGGTAATTGGTGCCGCATTGTCTGTTGGGGCAAAAACGCCCCATCTTATTACAAGAGAAATGCTTTCCATTATGCAAAAAGGTTCGGTCTTGGTTGATGTCTCAATTGATCAGGGGGGATGCTTTGAAACCTCTCGTCCTACCACTCATACTGATCCTGTGTATGAAGTTGATGGAATTGTTCATTATTGTGTTGCAAACATTCCGGGTGCAGTTCCAATGACTTCAACACGTGCACTTACAAATTCCACATTGCCTTATATCATAAAATTAGCTAATCAGGGTTGGAAACAGGCATGTACGAAATACGAGGATTTGAGATTTGGTTTGAATGTTATAAATGGGAATATAGTATTCAAGAGTGTGGCAGATTCACTTGAAATGCCATACAAGGAGTATAAATTTAATTAATAAAGTGTTTATGGAAGCGGAAGTAGTTCCCAAAAAGAATCGTTTCAATTGGTTTATTATGTTCTGGCAGGGTTTTACTCATATGACAAATTATGGAAAAACACTTTGGGTTTTGGTAATCTTAAAACTCATCATAATGTTTTTCATATTAAAGCCGTTTTTCTTTCCTAAATATTTAGATGAGAAATTTGATTCAGACAATGAGAAAGCAAGTTATGTTACGACAGAATTGGTTGAACGTTCTTTGAAATAGTTAAACAATTATTTATTTATCCTTTTTATTTGATATTTATGGATTTATTACTTAATTCAGCAATGGTAAACTGGTCGAGAGCACAATTTGCTATGACCGCGGGATATCACTGGTTGTTTGTGCCGCTCACCTTGGGATTGGCAATTATCATGTCAATCATGGAAAGCATTTACGTGAAAACTGGTGATGAATCTTGGAAAAGAGCTACAAAGTTTTGGCAAAAGATATTTGGAATTAATTTTGCAATTGGGGTTGCAACTGGAATTATTCTTGAATTTCAGTTTGGTACTAACTGGTCTAATTACAGTTGGTTTGTAGGGGATATTTTTGGCGCTCCTTTGGTAATTGAAGGTATTGTGGCGTTTTTTTTAGAAGCAACTTTCATCTCAATTATGTTTTTTGGTTGGAACAGGGTTAGCAAAAAAACGCATTTGACGGCTACATGGCTTACCACAATTGGGGCTACTCTCTCTGCATTTTGGATTTTGGTTGCTAATGCTTGGATGCAATATCCAATTGGAATGGAATTCAATCCAGACACGGTTAGAAATGAAATGACAGATTTCTGGGCTTTGGTTTCATCTCCCATAGCTATTAATAAATTCTTTCATGCTGTTCTTTCAGGTTGGGGGGTTGCCGCTGCTTTTGTAGTGGGTATTTCAGCTTGGTATCTGATTATAAAACGTCATGTTGATTTTGCATTGAAAAGCATAAAAATGGGGGCTATCTTTGGCTTCATCTCATTCGTATTACTTGCTGTTACTGGTGATGGTTCTGCTTATCAGGTTTCTCAGAAACAACCAATGAAGTTGGCTACAATGGAAGGTTTGTATGAAGGACAAGCTGGTGCAGGACTAATTGTGGCTGGAGTTTTAAATCCCAAAAAAGAAGCGTTTAATGATGAGGTTGATCCATATATTTTTAAGATTTCAATTCCAAAATTGTTATCGTATCTCGGATATAGAGATTTGAATGCTTTTGTACCAGGTATTAAAGATATTATTGATGGAGGATATAAATTGCAGGATGGATCTACAGCTCTTTCATTTGCGGAGAAAAAAGAAAAAGGGCAAAAAGCCGTAGAAGCCTTGGTCAATTATAAAGTGGCAAAAGAGAGTAAACGCATTGCTGAGGCTGAGATTTTCGAAAAAGAGTTACGTGATAATTATGCTTATTTTGGATATAGCTATCTTGAAAATCCTGAAGATAATATTCCAAATGTTCCTATTACCTTTTATAGTTTTCACCTTATGGTTATAATTGGAATGTATTTCATTCTTTTGTTTCTTGTAATTTGGTTTTTTGGTCGTAAACAGAAATTACAATCTGCAAAATGGCTCTTATATGTCGGCTTGTGGAGTATTCCATTAGCTTATATTGCAAGCCAATTAGGATGGATTGTTGCAGAAGTAGGTCGTCAACCATGGACAATTCAGGACGTTTTGCCTGTTCATGCCGCTGTTTCCAATTTGAGCTCAGGACATGTTTTGACGACTTTTATCTTGTTTGCTGTTTTGTTTACAGGCTTGCTTATAGCAGAAGTTACTATTATGGTAAAACAGATAAAGAAAGGTCCGGATGAAGTATATAAAAATGATACATTTAATTAATTGAGTAAAAATATATATTATGATAACATATTCTTTTTTACAACATTATTGGTGGTTAATTATGTCGTCAATGGCCGGCTTACTTGTGTTTCTTCTCTTTGTTCAAGGGGGACAATCTATGTTGTTTTCACTTGCAAAGAATGAAGATGAAAAGAAATTACTGGTTAATGCACTTGGTCGTAAATGGGAATATACATTTACTACTTTAGTAACTTTTGGCGCTGCATTTTTTGCATCTTTCCCTTTGTATTACTCTACGAGTTTTAGTGGGGCTTATTGGGTTTGGATGCTCATTTTGTTTTGCTTTGTACTTCAAGCAGTTTCTTACGAGTTTCAGTCTAAACCGGGAAATATTTTTGGACCCACAACATATAGAGCTTTTCTGTTTATTAATGGTGTGCTTGGAACATTTCTTTTAGGGGTTGCTGTTGCAACTTTCTTTACTGGTTCAGAATTTACTGTGAATAAGGGTAATATAACCGGAATGGGATCTTTGGGACTCGTAATTAGTCAGTGGCAATCACCTTGGATGGGTTTAGAGGCATTAGCTAGTTTTAGAAATTGGTGTTTGGGTTTGTCTGTTTTGTTCCTGACTAGAACATTAGCTAGCTTGTATTTTGTTAATCGGCTCGATCATAATACGCTTGAAAATAGATCGCGTAAATTTGTTCTTTATAACGGAATTCCTTTTCTAGTGTTCTTCTTGATTTTCCTGATCTGGACGTTAGTTTCAGATGGATTTGCTGTAAATTCTGAAACAGAGGTTGTGTCAATGGAGAAATATAAATATCTTCATAATTTTTTAGATATGCCTCTTGTTTCAATATTTTTCTTGTTGGGAGTAATAGGGGTTCTTTACGGAATTTTTGCAACAGTATTCAATCCTAATTTTAAAAAGGGAATTATGTTTGCTGGAATAGGTACTGTTTTAACCGTGACTATGTTGTTGTTGGTTGCCGGTTTCAATAACACTGCTTATTATCCTTCAACTGTTGATTTACAAAGTTCTATAACTATCCAGAATTCATCATCAAGTGAATTTACTCTACATGTTTTATCAGTTGTTTCATTATTGTTGCCAGTAGTTATTGGTTATATAATTTATGCCTGGAGAGCATTAGAAAAGAAGAAATTTGGACTGGAAGAACTAAAAACGGATGGACATTCTTATTGAAATTAATATCTGGTTTTAATAAAAAGTGTATATTTGTAGAGGTAATATAAGATTTTTCTTTCATGAATATAAAGTATATATTAATAGGTATCTTGTTCATATTAAGCAGCTTTCTTGTCTTTGAAGGTTGCGGTAATAACTCAGGTAATTCAAAGTTGAGTACAGATAAGTCGCTTACACTCAACTTTGATACATTGACAATTGTTGAGAGAGAACATCTTCAAAATGATACAACTAAGTCATCTTGCTATATTAATTTAGCATTTGTTTATCCCATTGACGGGGAGAAGTTTGATATTAACAAATTACAGAATATATTTATTACGTCTTTTTTTGGAGTAGATTATGATAGTTTGTCGGCTCACGACGCTATGAATAAATATGTTCAAAACTTTATTGATAATTATGTGAAAGATGCCAACGTATTTCACAGTTCACTAATTAACATAGATAAATTAGATTCATTATCTTCTGATAGTGTTGATACAGAATTTATTGATTATTACAATTCTTATTACGAATTCTTGGATGATTCAATAACTTATCAGGATAATTCAATTTTATCATTCCAGATAAAACAATCAATAAGCAAAGATGGAGTTTCCACATTTGACACTTTTAGAAATAGGGTAATTGATTTGAAACGTAGTACACTTATAACGGAATCTGATATATTCAAGGTTGGATACGATCAAACGCTTAAAGGGTTGTTCATTAACTCTTTGATGGAACAAAATAAAGTTAGATCGATATTGGAATTAGAAGAATTAGGCTTTTTTGGGATTGAAGAAATGTTGCCTAATAATAATTTTCTACTTAATAATCTTGGGATAACCTATAGATTTAATAAAGGTGAATATTCTGCATATCAGTTAGATGCACCAGAAATATTTATATCATTTGAAGCATTGAAACCAATAATGAAAGATAATTCGGTTATACGGAATATAAGTAAAAACAAATAAAGAAATGAGTATAATCAATCAGTATTTTCCATTATTATCTCCACTTCAAAAAGAACAATTCGACGCACTTTTTGATTTGTATTCCAATTGGAATTCAAAAATAAACGTCATATCGCGTAAAGATATTGAAAATCTGTATCTTCATCATGTATTACATTCGTTATCTATTGCAAAATATACATCGTTCACTGATGGAACAAAAGTTTTGGATGTAGGTACGGGTGGAGGATTCCCAGGTATTCCTTTAGCTATCTTTTTCCCGAACTCTCAATTTGTGTTATTAGATAGTATTGGAAAGAAAGTTAAAGTGGCAGAAGATGTGTCAAAATCAATTGGATTACAAAATGTGGAATGCATTCATTCAAGGGTTGAGGATGAAAAAAGAGTATTCGATTTTGTTGTCAGCAGAGCAGTTATGACATTGCCTGAGTTGGTAAAAGTTGCAGGGAAGAATATTTCATCTAATCAAAATAATGCAATTCCTAATGGAATTATTTGCCTCAAAGGTGGAGATATCACTAGTGAAATTAAACCTTACAGACGTATTTTAGAACTTGTTCTGCTATCCACCTATTTCAATGAATCTTTTTTTGAAACTAAAAAACTGGTTTATTTACCCATAAATAGTTGATAAATATCTTTTCATAAACGGATACATTAGAAATGAAAAGAAAAGCGTAATTTTGCATTAAGTTAAATTCTACTTAGTTTATTCAAATGAAAATAAAAACATTTCAATTCAATCCATTGGGTGTTAATACATATGTTCTGTCTGATGAAAATGGAATTAGTGTAGTAATTGACCCTTCATGTTTTTATCATGATGAGAAAGAACTTTTATTAAACTACATACTTGATAATAATTTAAAGATTAGTCATCTTTTAAGTACTCATCTGCATTTTGATCATATATTTGGAAATAATTTAATTAAAGAACAGTTTAATTTATTGCCCGAGGCTAATAAAGATGATGAATATTTAATTAATATGTTCACCGACCAATTACAACAGTTTGGATTCATAAGTTATAGTGAATCAACACCACAAATTGGAACATATTTGAATGAAAACGATATTATCAATTTTGGAAATATAAATCTGAAAGTTATAGCTGTTCCCGGACATTCGCCGGGAAGCATAGTTTTTTATAATGAAATAAATAGATGTGCTTTTGTTGGCGATGTCCTATTCAGAGGTGGAATTGGTCGCACTGATTTAGAAGGTGGTAACTATGATCTACTTATTCAAGGTATAAAAACTAAACTGTTCACTTTACCAAATGAGACAGTTATTTATCCTGGTCACGGCCCTCAAACCACAATTGGAGAAGAAAAAAAGTATAATCCTTTTTTGTATTAAAATATACTAAATCACTTAATCAAGTAAAATATGGAAATGGAACAATTCAAATCCCGTCATATTGGGATTAATTCCGAAGAAGAGAAGAAAATGTTAGAAGTTATTGGAGTGTCAAGCATCGATGAATTGATTGACCAAACTATTCCATCTGATATTCGTTTAAAAAAACCTTTAGCACTTCCTGCTGCATTAACAGAGAATGAATATGCAGAAGAAATTGCTAATCTTGCCTCAAAAAATAAAATATATACATCTTATATCGGGATGGGCTGGTATGACACAATTACACCAGCAGCCATTTACCGGAATGTATTTGAAAATCCCGTTTGGTACACATCATATACTCCATATCAAGCTGAAATATCCCAAGGTAGACTTGAAGCATTAATGAATTTTCAGACAATTGTAAGCGAGCTAACTGCACTTCCACTTGCAAACTGTTCCTTACTTGATGAAGCAACTTCTGCTGCTGAAGCTGCAACAATGATGTATGGATTACGAAATAAAGAACAGGTGAAAAATAATGTAGAAACATTATTTGTTGATGAAAATGTTTTTCCTCAAACGTTGGCAGTACTTCGTACACGTATGGGACATACAGAAATTCCTATCGAAGTGGGGGACTACAAAAAAGCTGTAATGGATGGTAAATACTTTGGAGCTATAATTCAATATCCTAATAGTGATGGAAACGTAGAAGACTACCGTGAATTTGTTGAAAAGGCACATGCAGTAAATTGTAAAGTTGCCGTGGCTACAGATTTGATGGCATTGGTACTTTTGACACCTCCAGGCGAATGGGGCGCCGATATTGCTTTTGGAAGTAGTCAACGTTTTGGAATTCCAATGTTTTATGGCGGACCGTCAGCTGCTTTTTTTGCAACACGCGAAGAATTCAAGCGCAATATGCCCGGACGAATAATTGGAATTTCGAAAGACTCGCATGGGAAAGAAGCTTTGCGAATGGCATTGCAAACAAGAGAACAGCATATTAAACGTGAGAAAGCTACATCAAATATTTGTACAGCTCAAGCGTTACTTGCAACAATGAGTTCTTTTTATGCTGTTTATCAGGGTCCAAAAGGCTTGAAAATAATAGCTAAACGAATTCATTCTATTGCATCATATGTGGCAATTGAATTAAAAAAACTAGGTTTTAAGCAACTGAACGACAGTTATTTTGATACGTTGAAATTCGGTTTGCCAAACTATATTAATATTGAAGATATTAAAATACAAAGTGATTTGCGTTTTATAAATCTTCGTTATTTTGAAACAGGAGAAATCGGAATCAGTATTGATGAAACAACAGATGCTTATCGTGTTCATGAATTGTTAGCAGTTTTTGCAATGGCAGCAGGTAGTTCTAAGGTCTTCATGATTGATGATATGCCGGAGAAAATAACTTTGGACGTTAATCAACTCAGAAAATCTACCTTTCTAACTCATCCAAATTTTAATAATTATCATACCGAAACAGAATTGATGCGTTATATAAAAAGGTTGGAACGGAAGGATATTTCATTGGCACACTCAATGATTTCATTAGGGTCGTGTACAATGAAACTAAATGCTGCATCAGAATTACTCCCTCTAGGATTGGCCGGTTTCCAGAAAATACATCCTTATGCTCCGTCAGATCAAACTCAAGGATATAATGAAATGCTTAGTGAATTCAGCACTCTTTTGGCCGAAATCACGGGATTTTCATCTGTAAGTCTTCAGCCAAATTCAGGTGCTGCAGGTGAATATAGCGGATTGATTACAATTGCTTCGTATCTTAAGAGCATTGGACAAGGTCATCGTAAAATTGTGTTAATTCCTGCATCGGCACATGGTACAAATCCTGCAAGTGCTGTTCAGGCTGGATTTTCCCCTGTAAATATTGCTACAGACGATAAAGGTAATGTTGATTTGGACGACTTCCGTAGCAAGATTGAGCAGTATAAAGACGAGTTGGCTGCTTTCATGATTACATATCCTTCTACTCACGGTATTTTTGAAACAAAGATCAAAGAAATGTGTACTTTGATTCATGAAGCCGGAGGTCAAGTTTATATGGATGGTGCAAATATGAATGCTCAAGTAGGATTGACTAATCCTGGAACAATTGGAGCGGATGTTTGTCATTTAAATTTGCACAAAACATTTGCCATTCCTCACGGAGGCGGCGGTCCCGGTGTTGGGCCCATTTGTGTAGCCGAGCATTTGGTTCCTTTTCTCCCCGGACATCCTGTGATGTTTGATTCAGAAGCCAATACCGTATCTTCTGCACCTTATGGAAGTGCCGGAGTTATTGAAATTTCTTATGCTTACGTTAAAATGATGGGTAGCGATGGTTTGGCAGAAGCTACAAAAGCTGCCATTCTTAATGCCAACTATTTAGCTGAGCGTTTGAGTGATTCTTATGGAATAGTTTATAGAGGTGAAAAAGGTAGAGTTGGACACGAACTCATTCTTGAATGCCGCAATTTGAAAGATGTTTCAGGAATTACGGAAACAGACATCTCAAAACGATTGATCGATTTTGGTTATCATGCACCAACTCTTTCTTTCCCTGTGCATGGAACTTTAATGATTGAACCAACGGAAAGTGAAAGTTTGGCAGAATTAGACCGATTTGCTGAAACAATGTTGAAGATTCATGATGAAATAATTGAAGTATCAAGAGGTGAATACACGTTAGAAGATAACGTATTGGTTAATGCGCCACATCCTGAATATGAAGTAGTTGCAGATGAATGGAATCATGCATATCCACGCTCTAAAGCTGTTTATCCACTTCCTTTTGTTGCAGAGAACAAGTTTTGGATTAACGTTTCTCGTGTTGATAATGCATTTGGTGATAGAAATTTAGTTTCTTGTTTCTGTCAATAATAGAATATTTAAAGTATAACAATTTGAAAAAGGGAAATCAGATGATTTCCCTTTTCTTATTTTCAGCACTTGAGATGCAGTTTATTTACATAATCTTTAGCACTTTGTGTGCAGATTTTTTAATAATATCATTAGTATTTTGCATGCAGGTAGTGAATTTTAATATGCCCTTGCAATAATAACTCGTTGAGCCGATGGTTTTCCTGTTACCATACATTTTCCGGGAGTTTTATCACCTTCAAATGGAATGCAACGAATAGTTGCTTTTGTATCTTCTTTGATTATTGCTTCAGTTTCTGCAGTTCCATCCCAATGGCAAAGCAAGAAGCCACCTTTCTCAATTTCGATTTTAAATTCATCATACGAATTCACTTCACGAATTTGAGAGGTTCTGTAGTCATAAGCTTTCTTGTAAATATTCTTTTGAATTTCATCAAGAAGGTCTTTAATGTAAATTTCAATCTGATTACATGAAACAGTTTCTTTAGTCAAAGTATCACGACGAGCAACCTCGATGGTGTTGTTTTCCAGATCACGACTACCAATAGCCAGACGAACAGGAACACCTTTGAGCTCATATTCAGAAAATTTCCAACCTGGTTTCTTATTATCTGCATTGTCATATTTAACGCTGATACCCAGTTCTTTCAATCTTTCAACTATACCTGCAACCTTTTCATTTATTTGTTGAAGTTGCTCATCATTTTTATATATTGGAACGATAACTACTTGAAAAGGAGCTAATTTTGGAGGTAAAACCAATCCATTATCATCAGAGTGAGACATGATGAGTGCGCCAATCAAACGTGTAGAAACACCCCATGAAGTAGCCCAAACATATTCACGATTTCCGCTCTGGTCGGTAAATTGAACATCAAAAGCTTTTGCGAAGTTTTGTCCCAAATAATGAGAAGTGCCAGATTGCAATGCTTTTCCATCCTGCATAAGTGCTTCAATTGTAAAAGTGTCAACAGCTCCTGCAAAGCGTTCAGATTCAGATTTTACTCCCTTTACCACAGGCATCGCCATATAATCTTCAGCGAAACGTGCGTACACTTCAATCATTTTTTCAGCTTCAGCAATTGCTTCTTCAGAAGTAGCGTGTGCGGTATGACCTTCTTGCCATAAAAACTCTGTAGTTCGTAAGAACAAACGAGTACGCATTTCCCAACGAACCACATTTGCCCACTGGTTTATTAATATTGGAAGATCGCGATACGATTGAATCCAGTTTTTATACGTGTTCCAAATAATTGTTTCAGAAGTAGGACGAACAACTAATTCTTCTTCCAGTTTAGCTTCCGGATCAACAATTAATCCGCTTCCGTCAGCAGCATTTTTTAGTCGGTAATGCGTAACAACAGCACATTCTTTAGCGAAACCTTCCACGTGATCAGCTTCGCGACTTAAAAATGATTTTGGTATAAATAATGGAAAATATGCGTTTACATGACCAGTTTCTTTAAACATGTCGTCTAATTGACGTTGCATTTTTTCCCAAATTGCAAATCCATATGGTTTAATTACCATACAACCACGTACTGCTGAATTTTCAGCTAAATCAGCTTTGATAACCAGATCTTGATACCATTGAGAATAATCCTTACTGCGGGACGTGAGTTCTTTTAGTTCCTTTGCCATTTTATTTTGTACTTGTTATTATCTATAAAGTTTGCAAAGATACAAAAGATGAAGAAGAAAAGAGAACATAACATGCCTGAAATTTTGTACTTTTGCACCTTCAAAATAAAGTTTAAGTTATGGCTATTAAAACTTCTTACCAATATAAAATTGGTATGCAAGATATTGATTTTCGTCAAGAAGTCTCATTGACCTCATTAATCAGCTATGTGTTGGATGCTGCAGGAAAGAATGCTGATGATAATGGATTTGGTTTACTCGCTTTGCAAAAAGTGAATTATACATGGGTGATATCACGTTTTGTTATTGATATGATGCGTTTTCCAGACGAAAAAGAAGAACTCAACATTTCAACATGGGTAGAGAATGTAAGTACCGCTTTTACCCAACGTAATTTTAATATTACAGACGAAAATAATGAAAGCGTAGGCTATGCATCTTCTTCATGGGCTGTAATTAATATGCAAACAAGGCAATCAATTTTGCTTGATCAAGCACCGGAATTGCAACGAGTTATTATTCCTGATTCAACACCCATCGGCGCCCCCATTAGAATACAAAATGTGAAAGGGCCGGTTGTTGATACGTTTCGTGTAAAATACAGCGACTTAGATGTAAACCGTCATGCAAATACTCTCAATTATGTAAAATGGATTTCCGATTGTTTTTCGTTGGACTTTTACGATACTCACACCTTAAAGCGTTTTGAAATTAATTTCCTTAAGGAATTACTTTATGGTGATGAAGGTGAAATTCTTATGGAAATGAAAACGCCCAATGATTATTTTTTCCAACTTGTAATAATTGATAAAGGAGTTGTTTGCAGAGCAAGATTGGTATTCGAAGAGAATTAAAAAAAGGTTCTTAATCATTTGCAACTATTTACTGACATCTATATCTTTGACAACACATAAATTAATAAATTTTAAAAGCAAACACTATCATCATTAGGAACATATTTATCCTAAGGAGGAAGTTATAGTGCGATAATAATTTAGAACTGTAATATAATGGCACGGAATGATAACATTTATCAATATCATTTGCCGTTTTGGTTAGAAACATTTACTTTTGCAGAATCTAAATAAATGAAAATATGACAGTTGTTACTGAAAAAATCAAGATAATTTGTGCCTATAAGAATATGTCTGTTGAAGAATTGGCTGCAGGAGCCGGTTTAACAGTAGATCAAGTAAGAAGAATATGCGAAAGTGATAAAATACCCTCATTGTCATCACTTATAAAAATTGCCCGTGCACTAGGAGTGCGATTGGGTACTTTTCTGGACGACAGTGAGGAGATGGGTCCTGTTATCAATCGTGGCAACGATTCGGAACATCCGGTGACTTTTACCAGTCACCACACCAACAGCAATTCTCACATGGATTTTATTTCACTGGCTGCCCGAAAAGCCGGCAGAAATATGGAGCCGTTTCTAATCAATATTCAATCTGCCAGCGGAAACGAGAGCTGCTCATCCCACGAAGGAGAAGAATTCCTTTTTGTGCTTGAAGGCTCCATCAAAGTGAGGTATGGATCTGAAAATTATATTTTAAACCCAGGTGACAGTATCTATTATGACTCAATCGTAGAACATCTGGTAACAGCTAATGGAGAATCTACAGCAAAAATCCTTGGAGTGGTCTATTCTCCCGCATAAACTCCCAATATTTAGTAATTATGACAAACAAATTTGATGTACAGCTTTCCAATAAAACGGTAGGCGATTGGCTTGAATATTGGGCAGAACAGACACCTGATAAGGAATATATTGTTTATTCCGACCGCAACTTGCGTTTTACTTGGAAAACGTTCAATGATAGAGTTAATAATATGGCTAAGGGTTTGATATCTATCGGTGTAACCCGTGGCAGTAACGTAGGTATTTGGGCGCAGAATGTACCTGATTGGTTGACTTTTCTGTATGCAACTGCAAAAATAGGAGCAGTTGCGGTAACAGTGAATACAAGTTATCGTTCAGAAGAGTTGCTATATCTGATGAAGGATTCGGATATGCATACGCTCTGTATGACTGACGGTGTCCCCGGTAGCAATTATACCAATATCATAAATGAACTTGTGCCGGAACTCAAAACCACACAGAGAGGCAAACTAAAATCCGCCCATTTCCCTGAACTGAAGAATGTTGTTTATATTGGTCAGGAGAAATATAGAGGTATGTATAATACTGCAGAAATTCTATTGCTTGGAAAGAATGCTGCTGATGATGAGTTCAAAAGATTACGGTCACTTTCAAACAGCCAAGATGTTGTGAACATGCAATATACATCTGGAACTACCGGATTTCCTAAAGGAGTTATGCTTACCCATCATAACATCTCTAATAACGGTTATTTAACGGGTGTTCATATGAAGTTCACGCCAGATGACAGATGTTGTATTTGTGTTCCTCTTTTTCACTGTTTCGGAGTTGTATTGGCAACAATGTGCTGTTTGACTCATGGCAGTACTCAAGTGATGGTTGAACGATTTGATCCTTTACTAACACTTGCATCAGTTCACAAGGAGCAATGCACCGTATTACATGGTGTACCCACAATGTTTATCGCCCAACTGAATCACCCAATGTTTGATATGTTTGATGTCAGCTCATTACGTACAGGCATTATGGCAGGATCACTTTGCCCCGAAGAACTGATGAAACAAGTCAATGAACAAATGTACATGGATCTCACAAGCGTATATGGAATGACTGAAACTTCACCCGGGATGACACAAAGTCGCGTAGATGACCAATTTGAAGTGCGCTGTACGACAGTGGGGCGTGAGTATGAATTCACCGAAGTGAAAGTGCTTGATCCTGAAACAGGGGAAGAGTGCTCTGTCGGCGTAACCGGTGAGATATGTTGTCGGGGTTACAATGTGATGAAAGGTTATTATAAAAATCCCGTTGCAACAGCTCAGGTAATCGATGTCAATGGATACATGCATTCGGGTGACCTGGGTGTGATGGATGAAAACGGTAACTACCGGATTACAGGACGTATCAAAGATATCATTATCAGAGGTGGAGAGAATATTTCACCGAAAGAGGTTGAGGATTTTCTTTACAAAATGCCAGGAATACAAGATGTACAAGTTGTCGCCGTTGCTTCAGAGCGATATGGTGAAGATGTAGGAACTTTCATAATTCAGAAAGAAGGTTACGATTTGATGACCGAAGATGTTCGAGATTTTTGTAAAGGACATATCGCCAATTATAAAATACCACGTTACGTCTTCATTGTAAAAGAATTTCCAATGACTGGGAGTGGAAAGATACAGAAATATCGTTTACGTGAAATGGCTTTGGAATTATGTGAGAAAGATGGTATTATCATTCGTTAGTGGAGAATATCGGACTCGAACCGATCACCTTTAGACTGCCAGTCTAACGCTCTAGCCAGATGAGCTAATCCCCCATTTAGTTGAACAAAGATAGAGATTTTGTTTATATTTGCAAGGTAAAAAGTAACAAATTAATTCAGAATCTTAAGATGATAGTATTCAACACCACTTTTCATGTCTCAAACGATGTGAAAGACGATTTTATAGAATATATGCTGCAGGAGTTTATCCCTGCTTCAACAAAATCCGGACTTTTAGCCTATCCTCGATTGGCGTGTGTGCACGGAAAGGATTCGGATGAAGGGGTATCATTTGCTATGGAATTTATCGTTTCTGACTTGTTTACACTAGAACTATGGAATAAAGAAGAAAGCGCTGCCATATTACAACCTTTGTTTGATAAATTCAAAGAGAAGATTGCCGGTTTCACGACCATTTTAGAAACCATAGATTATTAATAATGCAGAAAGAACGAATAATAATGGGTGTTGACCCGGGAACGCATGTTATGGGTTATGGTATTCTGCAAGTACTCGATAATAAGCCACGTCTGATGGATATGGGTGTTTTTAATCTAAACAAGAAAGATGATCATTATATGCGGTTAGCAAAGATCTATTCGTTTATTATTGACCTAATTGAGAAGTATTTACCAGATGAGTTGGCCATTGAAGCTCCGTTTTATGGTAAAAACGTACAGAGTATGCTAAAGCTTGGACGAGCTCAGGGAGTGGCAATGGCCGCAGCCATCTCACGCGATATTCCCATTTTTGAATATGCTCCATTAAAGATTAAAGTGGCGATTACCGGAAACGGAAGAGCAGCAAAAGAACAAGTTGCGTACATGCTACAGAAAATTCTTCATATTCCATCCGATAAGATGCCAACACAATTAGATGCAACAGATGGGTTGGCCGCTGCTCTTTGTCATTTCTATCAAAGCAGTCTTGATACAGGTGACACAAAATATAAAAGTTGGAAAGACTTTGCTGCTAAGCATCCTGATAAAATTACGAAATAAAGATAACGCTTGAAGTGGCCACTATAATTAATAAAATGATGATAACTTTTTCATGATTTAGAGAAAGTAGCATACATTAATTTCTTAACTTTGCGTTAATGAATAAACTAATCCATCACATAGATTTTTTGTTACATTCCCATTCCAGCGTGATTGTTCCTGGCTTTGGCAGTTTTATATTGAATTATGTGCCAGCTAGCAAAATCGGGATTTCAGAATATGCAAAACCCGCTTACAAGCTGTCTTTCAATCAAGAGTTGAAGGACAATGATAGTTTATTGGTTGAATCGTATATGAAGCACGAGAATTTGTTGTTGAAAGATGCCTTTATCAAGATTGAGAATACAGTTGAAGAAATAAAGCAAAAACTTAATAATGACAAACATATAGAATTTGGGAAACTGGGTAGTTTTTCACTCAATGATGAGCATCAGCCTGTATTTACTCCCGGACGATTTGAACATCCAGCATTATTTGGATTGGAAGATGTAACTTTCAAACCAATTGTTCAGTTACAGACAGAAACTGTTTCAGAAGTTAAGCATAAATCTCATAAAAGCGTTTTTGGTAAAATCGCGGTAAGTGTGGCAGTAGTAGCTGCAGCAGCTTTGTTTACTCTGATTTCGGTTGACATGTTGCCACTTCACCAACAAAATACCAATAATTTACCTAAAAATAGACTCGAGAATTTATTAACAGGTAAGTCAAAAGAAGAGAATACAGCAAAGGTAACAACTTCGGAGAATAAAATACCAGAAACAGTAGCATCAGTAGCTTCATCCACAACGGTAAAAACCGAATCGGTGCCGGTTGGAGAACAGTTCTATATTGTAGCCGGAGTTTACAACGAGATGATCAATGCTCAGAATTTGCTCGATGCAATTAATGCAGACGGATTTAACAATGCATCCATTCTCAAAAGAGGAGCTAGGATAGATGTTTATATTGATGTATTCAATACACCTGATGAAGCATATAAATTCACGCAGAAAATACAGAGAGAATTTTCTGAATATAAAAGAGCCTGGGTATTAAAATACAAAAAATAAGTATGTATTAAATATAATGCTACTTGTTAATTAGCAGTTCTTTAAATGGATAATTCTTTAAATGCAGGAGGAAGTATTGTTTGTTGTTTTGCATTTTGAATCCGGGAAAGTTCATTATCAATCAATTTGTTGATATCTTTCCACTTTGAATCTCTTGTTTTAGAACTGGTTAATACCATGTGTAGAGTTGAAGGTCTCAGATCATATTTTTCCGCAACATAGATAATTGCCAAATCAGTGCTTTGGACCTCTACTTTTACTTCTGAAATTTCACCTACCGCTTTTTCAATTTTTTCTACGTAAGATAACTTTACTGACATTATAAATATATATTATAAACCTTAACTTTGCGAATATAACACTTATATTTCATAAAACCAACTATTTAACCTTTTATAAGGATTGAATAAAGCCATCAAAAACATGGGATATTGTTCAAACACCGGATATTATTTTCCAAATGGATTCAACTGCCAGATCACTATCATTTAGACAAGGAATAAATGTAAAGTCTTCTCCACCATCTTTCAAAAAAAGTCCCCTGGCCTCGATATCTATATCATAAAGTGTTTCCATATTGTCAATCAAAAATCCTGGGGCCATCACGGCTATCTTTTTCCAACCCATTCTGGGCAAGTCGCCAATTTCTTTGTTCAAATAGGGCTTAATCCAATTATCGCTTCGCTGTGAGGAATAAAGAACTATTATTTTATTTGGAGCAATATCCAATTGCTCAGCCAACAAATGATTCGTCTCTTTCAATTGATATACATAGTCAAACTCTTTCCCTTTTTGTCGTGCTTCTTCTATCTGATTTATGGGAAGACTATGGTAACAAAAAACTAATCGATCTAAGTCCTTTTCTAAATATGGCTTTGCAAAATCAGCCAACGCCTTAATATATGCAGGGTGTTTATAATAGGGTGAAACAAATTTTAACCTGAATGAGTGTGGGTGTTTGTAAAAAATGCGACCAACCTCGTCAATTGCAGTCTGTGTCGTCGATTGGGCGTAATGTGGATACATCGGAAAAACAACAAGCTCATGCAGAAGAGGACACCGTTTTTCAAGCTTTTTTAAAGCATCTGAAAAAGTAGGTTCCCCATATCGCATAGCTATTTCTACAGGAACATTTTTCTGTTTCTCAAGTTTGTCGGCCAAATTCTGTAAATAGTAAGTTATTGGAGAAAATGATGGTTCTTCTTTCCTCCAAATTAATTGGTACTTTTTCAACGACTTAGAAGCAGATAATGGAGCAATGATTTTTCGAGCTAACAAACTTGATATCCATTCTGGCTTACCCAAAACAAGTGGATCTGCCAGCATATCACCAATAAATTTTTGAACATCTGCTTTTTTGCAATTTCCAGGTGTTCCTACATTCATCAAAATAATTCCTCGCATTAAATCTCTCCTATGTTTTATTCTATAAATGTTTCAAGCACCTTTGTATTCTCTGATGGGATTATTTCCACAGATTCCGTGTCAGCAGGAATAAGTACAGTTTCTCCTTGTTGAATCGATGTAACATTTCCTTTATTATCCTTAATCTCTGCTTTACCAATCATACAGATATAAATCACAAACGAATCTAATTTCTTGTAATCGAGTAAAATAGACTGGTTTAATTCTAATAAATTGGTCGTGAAATAAGGACAGGAAACAAGGGGGGTAGGCTCGTTAACTTTCTCTGAATAATTTGTTTTGTATGTTTCGTGTACTGTAAAATCTATCGCGTCTTTTGCCTGTTGTGTATGTAATTCCCTTGAATGACCTTGTGCATCTTTACGATTAAAATCGTAAATGCGATAAGTTATATCTGAAGTCTGTTGAATTTCTGCAATAAAACAGCCGGCACCAATAGCATGAACACGACCTGCTGGCAGAAAGAATACATCGCCACTTTTTACATTATATTTCATTAATGAATCAGTGAAAGTGCCGTTCTCTACCATTGCAACGTAATCATCCGGAGTAATTTGTTTTGCAAAACCTGAATATAAATATGCTTCAGGCGTAGCTTTTACGACATACCACATTTCTGTTTTTCCAAAAGTATTATGACGTTCTTTAGCAAGTACATCGTCAGGATGAACCTGAATGGAAAGATCGTCGCGGGCATCAATAAACTTTATGAGTAAAGGAAAAGTATCTCCATACGTTTCATACACTTTTTTACCTAACAACAATTCTTTTTGTTGAAAGAGAATATCTTCGAGCGTTTTACCTGCCATTTCACCATTAGAAACAATGGAGACATGATTTTTTACACCAGATATTTCCCAGCTTTCGCCTATATTTTCTTCTGTACTTTCAATTCCTTTAAACTTGCAAATATCTGAACCTCCCCAGATAACCGATTTTAGGAAAGGTTCAAACTTTAACGGATATAATTTCATATAATGTTATTGTTGTTTTAAATTGTTAATCTTGAATAAGTTTCAGAACGATGGCCGATCTTGAAGGAAGATATGATTTGAGCCATCCTTTATTGTCCGGTTCATACACCGGATCGAATTGAGTGAAATGATGAATTGAATCATCGTTCAGACCAAAACCGCCAAATTCCAAACTATCTGTATTTAAAATTATTTTGTACTCGCCTTGTGGAACAAGCACTCCGTAATCACTAAACGACTTTGATGGATGGAAATTAAAGATGAATAACAAATTGCTGCGCATAAAAGCTAGCACATTATCGCCATCTTTATCCCAAATCTTTTCAATTGAAGTTGCTTGAAAATTAGGTACTGATTTAATCAATTTAAGCATTGCTTTATCGAAATCGCCCAGATAGTGATACTTAAGATCTTTATTGTCGGCTAAATTCCATTGACGTCTTGCATATTTGTACGACCATCCATTTCCTTCTCGCGGGAAATCAACCCATTCCGGGTGACCAAATTCATTTCCCATAAAGTTCAGGTAACCGCCATTTATTGTTGACACCGTCACAAGCCTGATCATTTTGTGCAAAGCGAGGCCTCTGTCAACCAAAAATGAACCTTCCATAAGTTTCGACATAAACCAATACATGTCGGCGTCTATAAGTCTGAATATTATTGTTTTATCGCCTACAAGAGCTTGGTCGTGACTCTCTACATAAGATATTGTTTTTTCGTCTGCCCTTCTGTTGGTTGTTTCCCACCAGATGGCCGATGGGTGCCAGTCTTCATCCTTTTTTTCTTTGATTGTTTTTATCCAGAAATCAGGAATATTCATTGCCATACGATAATCGAAACCATAACCGCCGTCATCAGGTTTCACACATAGTCCGGGCATCCCGCTTACTTCTTCAGCAATTGTTATGGCGAATGGATTTACTTGATGAATCAATTTATTGGCAAGGGTAAGATAGCAAATTGCATCGCCATCTTGTCCTATATTATAATAATCGTTGTACGATGTGAACGCTTCTTCTAACCCGTGACTTCTGTAAATCATAGAAGTGACTCCATCAAAACGGAAGCCATCGAATTTAAATTCTTCCATCCAATATTTACAGTTGGAGAGCAGAAAATGCAATACTTCACCTTTTTCATAATCGAAACAAAGTGAATCCCAAGCAGGATGATTTCTTTTTTCAGGATCACTCGAAAAATATAAGTCGACCGATCCATCTTGTTTGGCAATTCCTTCTGCTTCGTTTTTAGTCGCATGTGAATGCACAATATCCATAATTACAGATATACCCATTTCATGCGCTGCATCCACCAGATGTTTCAGTTCATCAGGTGTTCCAAAACGAGATGAAGGTGCAAAGAAATTTGATACGTGATAACCAAAAGAACCATAATAAGGATGTTCTTGAATGGCCATCAACTGGATTGTATTGTATCCATCTGCTTTGATTCGTGGAAGCACGTTTTCACGAAATTCATTATACGTGCCAACCATTTCTTCATTAGTAGACATGCCAACATGACACTCATAAATGAGCATAGGAGATACATCCGGTTTAAAGTTGTTTTGTTTAAATGTGTATGCGTCAGCCGGATCCCACACTTGGGCGCTGAAAATAAGCGTGTTATTATCTTGAACTACGCGTTTGCACCAAGCAGGAATACGTTCACCTGATCCGCCATTCCATTTAACATATAGTTTGTATAAATCTAAATGATGGATTTTATCAATAGGAATATTTAATTCCCAAATGCCATTTTCTATCTTATGAAACCTAAAATTGTCAGTTTGCTTCCAATCGTTGAACGTGCCAACCAGATAAATATCAGTTGCGTTTGGAGCCCATTCGCGAATGGTCCATTCGGTAGAGGATTTTTGTAAACCAAAATACAGATAACCGGTTGCAAAATCCGAAAGTGTTTTCTTTCCATTTTCGGTTAACATTTTCTCCCTTAAAACTGCATAGTTATGCCTTCCCTCTATTGCTTCACTATATGGCTCAAGCCAAGGATCATCTTTAATAATCTTCAATTTGTTAGAATTCATAACATTATATTTATTTGTGAAAATCCAATCATACAAATATACAAGAAAACTTCGATTTAAATGTAGTTAATATTTAAATCGAAGTCTAATATTTTGAACATGTAAACCTAAGTGATTTACATTAAGAATGGTTGAGGAGTGAACGTAAACGATTAGCGTTTAGCTGTTGTTGAAATTGTACCTCTGAAATAACCAATGGATTCAGCAATTCCAATAAATGGGTCTTTCATGTTACGCTCGTGTTCCAGACTGCATTTGCCTGAGTAACCGACTTTGCGAAGCATTTTTATGAATGCAGGAAAATCTATGATCCCGCGTCCTATTTCTACTGAATATCCTTGTTTTGTTGGAGCGGTTACATCTTTAATATGTATATCAAAAACGCGTGAATGATATTTCTTTAAATCTTTAACCGGATCTTTACCATTACGAGTATCGTGACCAATATCGAGGCACATGCCAATGCGGGGATCAAGGTCTTTTACGTTATTCCAAACATCTTCGGCATCGGGATAAAGCGGCATGTCAGGACCATGCAAATGGATTGCATACTTAACGTCATATTCTTTTACTTTTTTATCTACGTAAGGGAGCAATTCATAATTTGGAACTCCAACAATCAGCTTTACACCTACTCGTTTTGCGTACTCAAATGCATTGTCGATTTCCTGTGTGGACCGCATATAAATCGGACCAACAGCATATCCTTTCACATTTTTTGCTTTTAATTTTGCATGAAATGCCGCAATTTGTTCATCGGTACTGTTTAACGGAAGATGAAAATCTTTGATGCAAAGATAATGTACATCACACTTTTCCAAAGTCTCAAGGGTTTTGTCAAGATCGAAATTTGCAAATGTGTAACCGGCCATGCCTACATCAAATTTCTCATATGTGTCGGAAGCTGGTTGAGGATCAGGCCTGTTTTGTGCATTTATGGTAAAGGAAAGTACCACCAATGCCAATAAAAGTAGTTTTGTTCTCATATGTAAAGAATTTTTATATTAAACTGTGTACGTTCACAAAGATAAATGAAAAATATTAATTTGACTATTCTAATCCTCAATAATGTTTATATGATATGCTCTTTTTACAATTTTCTAAATTCAAAAACCCTCGCTTGCAGATCTAAAATTCCTCCAATATAGCGCCGTTGATGGTCTCACTATGGTCTCACCATGGTCTCACTATGCTCTCACTCATTTTTCACCGCATTTTCGCCAAGTTTTCGCTTTGCTCTATCTTCATTTTTGCAATATTTTTAAAATGCATTCTTATTTCCCTTCACCAAAAATCGATTATTTGACACTTATTACTTATTGGTCGCCGAATCAAATAATAATGAAAAATGTTTTATCTTTGTTTGCATTAAGAAAAATAAAAACAGAATGAATCGATTATTTTACTTTGTGCTTGTATTCCTTTTTTTAATCACTAGCATTTCAAATGCACAAAATTCACAGCAGACCTGTAATCTTGGATTTTCTTTCGAAATAAGTAATGATACAGGTTGGGGAACCAATGAACCAGTAGTCTCATTTATTGTTCCCGGATCGCCGGCCGAGCGAGCAGGTTTAAAGCTAAACGATATTATATTGGAGATAAATGGCCATGGAACTTATCTTAAATCTAAACAGAATATCATGTCCTGGTTTTCCGAAAACGGAAATGAAATGAATTTATCTGTGCGCAATTTCAAATCAACTTTCAAAAGAATGACTATTGCCATGGATTGCAGAGACAAAATGGCAATTAGTGAAGCACAACTGGCTCCGGTTTACGCTTTTTATAGTCTTGAAGATATCCAAAATAGACGTTTTATTATTCCTGTAAAGACAAAATCGAACAAAGATGCCATTTTTTCTAACTATCGCACATTCGATTTTGCCAAAGAACCGGGTGGCTCATCAGAATTGGATTTACGCATTTATGCAATTTTTGAAAGGGCTTTAGGGGAAAGAGGACTTAAACGAAACATAGAAGATCCTGATTTTATTATCCAGACTTACTATAGTTATGAAAATAATCCATCTTTTAAAGTTAATTCTGAAACATATGGCAGCTATCAACAAACATGGCGCTTTGATATTCGAAATAATAGAGTCGTTAAAATTCCCGTTTATTCTCCCACCGAAGGTGTTCGCATTGATGATATAGCTTATAATCTGACGTTTGGATATAAATTCTTTGATCGTAAATTCCTGAATCCCGGTCAGTTATCCCTTGTTTGGGAAAGCGAGGTCTCGGAACGCTTAAGCGAAAATTATCCGTTGGATGCTTATCTTGAAATGAATTTGCCGCTGGTCTTACTTAAATTTCCATATTCTAAAAATGCATCATATGGAACTTATGAAATAAACTATGTGAAGTACAATTATACCGGAATCAATTATAATATAAACGATCTCCGTACCGTTATTTCTGTTGATCCGATTTCTCCTGCCGCTATAGCTGGAATCCGAGCAGGCGATGTGATTACAAGAATAGGGGAACATGATTTTAAACATTCTTCTAACGAATTGACCAAAGGTTACAGACGTTTTATTTCTGAGACAATGCGTTTTAGGGATAAAAAAACGAAATATACTGATTTGAATGGATTTGAAGATTGCATGTATTGGGACGTTTCATATTATTCTGAAATATCCAAAGCAATCAAAGACAAATCAAACAACGCATCATTCTCATATCTCTTCAATTTTAATCAGTATATCGATTGGAATACACCAACATTTTTAGATGTTCAAGTTATTAGAGATGGAGACAAAATAAATTTTCAGATCAAGCCTGAAATACTTACTAGCTCTAATATAGTAGTATATTAATAAATATCCCAAATTTAAAGGATTCACCTTCAGTTTGTTTGAAAGTATTTTCTAAAAAAGTTGCTAAAATATTTGGAGCGTATTGTATTTTTGTTCTATCTTTGCAGTCCTTTCCTCAAGGAACGGCAAGTTTGCAAGAGTGCAAACAGTGGATTTTTGATAATGAAAACTGCAAAGCTTTAGTTATTAATCATCTAAAAAAACTTCAAAATTTTTTTACAAAAAAGGTTAGAAGTTTAAATAAAGTGCATATCTTTGCACCCGCTTTTAAGACGAACAGTAGTTGTTCGGAAAAGATAAAGCAAAAGAGATCTTTAGAAGACTTCCATAAAATATGAAACAATACAAGTAGCAATACAAGGATCAACG
>JBAYZS010000035.1:0-24538 GCA_041672395.1 Dysgonamonadaceae bacterium
GGACTCTGAGCGGTACCATTGGAGTTGTAAACATTGATAAGATCTTCTGGTGTGCTCTCGCCAAAAATGTTATCATTGACATTGTAACTAATACTGTTACCTTCGCCATACACTTCGATAAATTGGGCCATTACGCCTGTTTTATCTCCTCCTTTTAGAGGACCCACAATATTGTATAAGTCGTTGTACTCAAACTTTACTCCTGTGGAAGTGGAAGCTACCATTCCGGATTGCACATTCTCGAATGTGTTGTCGATAATTGTGACATTTTTACAATTATACAGATAGATTCCTCTTTTGGTAGGGGTAGAAGCGAATCGGTTGTTTCTGATAATAACATTTTCACAATTGTACAGGGCAATGAGATCTGCATCGCCATTCGCAAATTCTAAACCTTCAATAACAAAATTACTCATTCCTACATATTTTACAGGAGATGATGGAGAATAGGAACCAGTATAACGAGCTCCTTGTCCGTAAGATTGATGAATAGTTAAGAATAAAAGTAGTACACTAAGTACCATGCAAATACTTGTTCTTTTCATTGTTTGTTTCATAAAAAATTGTCCACAAAATTACTTGTTTTTTCAACACGAATATCTTAAAAAATAACTCTTGCGATGGAATTTAATATCATTTATAGTCAATTAACTTAATAATTAAAACAAAATATGGCCTTTTTCTTACATTTTTTTAATACAAAGAGACATTTTTATATTATAACGTTGTTTATCAATTATTTATAATGTTAAAATGCGTGGTTGGTTATAATATAACAAACACTTGTAGTTTACAATACAAAAGAAAAATTACTTGGTTATAACATTTTGCATAAAGTGATAATACTTTTGGATATGTGAAAATACTTAATTGAAATTGTATAAATATCTATTGATTGGATTTTAGGTTAAAATCAAACGTACTTGATTTACTCACTGGTAAATCATCAACTCTCAAAGAAATGGCTGCTAAACATTGGTTATCATTAGTTGCCGGATATCAATAGTCGATAGTACTATTATTGAATTCTACTATTATTAAGTGTACCAAAATGAAAAGAATCAACTTATTAGCTTTGATTATTCTATGTATGTCATCTTGTTCCCAAGTAAAAAACATTGCTTACTTTCAAAAAATTGACGGGGAAAAGACATTCATTAATAAAAGTTCTTTCGAAGCTCGTATTAAACCGGGGGACATGCTTTCTATAACAGTTGTAAGTAGCGAACCGGAAGCTTCCAGAAGATATAATCTGATTACACCTCAATTAGATGACGAGATAAACTCTATGATTACACAACCAACTCTGCAAAATTATCTTGTGGATATTAATGGAAACATCAATTTCCCAATATTAGGTGTAATGAATGTGCAAGGTATGAATAAAATAGAACTGGGACAACATATTGAAAAGGAATTAAAACCTTTCTTTACTGATGAAATGCCAGTTATTACTATTCGATTCTTGAATTATTCAGTGAATGTTTTGGGGGAAGTTCTACATCCCGGAAAGTTCGAAACTACGAATGAAAGAATGACCATTTTTGAGGGACTGGCTTTGGCAGGAGATATGACGATTTACGGTAGACGAGATAATGTAAAAGTGTTACGTGAAGAGGCTAACGGAGAAAGAAACATTTATACACTTAATCTCAATGATAGCAATATCTTTTCGTCTCCGGCATATTTCCTGGAACAAAATGATGTGGTGTACGTCGAACCTAATCAGTCGAGGGCTAACTCTTCAAAATTCGGAGCAGCCGAGACATATAGAATATCTACAATTTCTGTTTTGATTTCACTGGCAACCATGGCTGCCGCAATCATGGGACTGGTAAAATAACGGTATAATTATTAAATTTTTAAACTATGTACAACTTTTCAGAGGCTGAAGAGGAATTCAGTATGCTCTCACAAAAGCCCGTGGACTTTAGAAGCATACTCTTGAAATATTTTTCCTATTGGAAATGGTTTCTTATCTCTCTTGTAATTTTTATTACAATTGGCTTGATTTATTATACACATAAATTACCGAAATACAAAGTACAGACATCTATATTGTTTAGAGATGATCAAAGAGGAGGTGGTACATCAGAAATGAACTTGTTCAAAGAATTAGGTTTGGTTACTCAAAAAAATAATGTTGATAACGAAATTGAAATTCTCAAAAAATCGTTGATTGTTGAAATGGTTGTAAGAGACTTAGGACTCTATGCTTCTTATACCGAGATGAAACCGACAAAAATTGTCAGGGAATTGGGTCTGCACAAGATTTTCCCAAAATTGTCAATGAAAAAAACAGAGGTGCTGTATGGTAACGAATGCCCTTTTTTAATTGTATTGCCTGTAAGCATGCAAGATAAACTGGATGGGGTAATTGTTTTTGATGTAACTGCTAAAACGAATGGAAGCTACCTGTTTTCCGGAGTATTCTCGGAGGCACATTTCAATATAAATGCGTCTTCTTCTGATAGCATTGTGCGTCTTCCTTTCGGAAATGTGAATCTAAAAAAGGGTAATAGACTTTTAACTGAAGATATGACAGTGAGAGTGATTCTGCGAAATCCGCAAAATGTGGCTGATCAATATCTGGGTAATCTGAAAGTGGAACTGACTTCTAAAACAACTTCTATAGCTGACCTATCGTTGATCTGTACGGATGGGGAGTTGGGAAAAGATTTCATAAAAAGATACATTGAAACATACAATGAAGAAGGAATAAAAGACCAGATTGAACTAGCAGACAAAATGTCTCAACTTATTGATGAACATCTTTCACAACTGAACAGTGAACTTAGTACAGTCGAAACACAGGTTCAAAACTATAAACAATCTCAGGGATTGACAGATATCGCTTCTCAGGCTGATATATTTAATGTGCAATCAGCCAGTGTTGGACAAAAAAAGGTAGAAGTGGAATCACAATATGCTATTGCTTCTAACCTAAATAATTATGTACAACAAAAAAATAGTCATGATCAGATGTTACCCGCTAATTCAGGCATCACTAACTCGGTATTAAATGAGCAGATTAATCTGTACAACAACTTGGTAATGGAACGTAATAAGCTCTCTCGAATTGCATCCAGCAGTAATCAGTCGATGATTGCGTTGAATAACCAAATTGAATCAACATTTAACTCCGTTAAATCTGGATTACAAAACGAAAAAAATAACCTTGAGATACAACTGAACGATATTTCGGCTATGTATTATCAGAACAATGCCAGAATAAGAGCCATTCCCAAACAGGAACGTGTTTATTCTGACATAAAACGTCAGCAAAATGTGAAAGAAGAACTCTTTTTGTATCTGCTTCAAAAGAAAGAGGAAAAATATATGAATATGGCTACGGCTGAACCGAGCAGTAAATTGATTGATCAAATACGAATCTTGGGTGTCGTTTCTCCTAATCTAAAGTTAATAGGATTGTTTTTCTTAGCTATCGGATTGATTATACCAATTATTGTAATTAAGATTAAAGATCTTTTACGATACAAGATCAGTTCTAAAGATGAAATAGAAAATATTTCTTCTGTACCGGTTTTGGGCGAGATTCCTTTATCACAACAGTTGGAATTCACGGTTATAAAAGAGAATGATAATGGCAGTTTTAGTGAAATGGTAAGACTCCTCAGGGCTAATCTACTCTTCATCAGCGACAATAACAATAAAAAGGTTATCAATATGCTGTCAAGCATTAGCGGTGAGGGTAAGAGTTTTATAACTATTAATCTGGCAATAAGTTTGGCTATGCTTGATAAAAAAGTACTGATTGTTGAACTTGATATAAGAAAACCAAAATTGTCGAAATATATGGGGCTCGACAAAGATCAAGGGATAACTCTTTACTTATCGGGATATGCTACAAAAGAGGAAATTATCAAACCTACTCCTTTTCATAATAACTTATCGATTATTCCTGCGGGCAAAATCCCTCCTAATCCTAACGAGCTCTTGGCTAAGCCGTTGCTAGACGAATTAATAGTCGAATTGCGTAATAATTATGATTATATATTAATTGACACTGCTCCATTGGGGGTTGTATCAGACAGTTTTTTACTGAATCGACTAGTTGATATCAACCTTTATATTGTTCGCGCTGATTATACTCCAAAAAGGTATATTCAAGATGCTGACCGTTATTTCAGAGAAAATAAACTCAAAAAAATGTATTTCATTCTGAACGGGGTTGATTTAAGTTCGGTATCTCACAGATACGGTTATGGTAAAAAATATGAATATGGATACAGGTCGACATCATAATGACAACTTTTTAATATAATAAGTTATGACAATGAGACTCAATGGAGCAAGAATTATCACTCTCCACAAAACATTGGACAGAAGAGGGAATCTTTCTGTTATCGAGGAAATACAACATATTCCTTTTAAGATAAAGCGCACCTATTGGATATATGATGTACCCGGGGGAGAAGTCAGGGGTGGTCATGCCTATAAAAGAAATCAGGAATTTATCGTTGCTCTCTCTGGTAGTTTCGATGTGATACTCGATAACGGAAAAGAAAGGGAGGTGTTTTCTCTGAATCGTTCTTATTATGGATTGTATGTTCCAAAGGGTGTGTGGAGACAAATGCAGAATTTTTCAACAAATTCTTTGGCTCTAGTACTAGCCTCAACGAAATTCGATGTTACAGATTATATATATGATTACGCACTATTTAAAGAATTTACAAATGAAAAAAACGAACATATATGATTGTTCTATGATTGAAATTGACAAACATCATCACGAAAAAGGGAACATCAGCGTAGTTGAAAATGGTAAAACTATTCCTTTTAATGTAAAACGGGTATATTATCTCTATGATGTACCGGGTGGTGAATCTAGGGGTGGACATGCTCATAAAGAGTTACAACAATTCATTGTTGCGGCTAGTGGTAGCTTCGATGTGACATTGGATGATGGCATATTGAAAAGAACCTTTACAATTAACAGACCTTATCGCGGACTTCTTATTGTCCCAGGTATCTGGAGAGAATTGGACAACTTCTCGTCCGGCTCTGTTTGTCTTGTACTGGCTTCTACAGAGTATACTGAAGATGACTATATTAGAGATTATAACATGTTTAAAGAGTATAAAAAATGATTTACCAAAATACTGATGTACAGAGTGCATTCATAGGTGAAAACACGAATATATGGCAGTTCAGCGTGGTGCTACAGGGTGCAAGAATTGGTAATAACTGCAATATTTGTGCACATGTATTTATTGAAAATGATGTTATTATTGGTAATAATGTAACCATAAAAAGTGGGGTTCAGTTATGGGATGGAATAACAATTGAAGATAATGTATTCATAGGTCCAAATGCAACTTTCACCAATGAATTGGTTCCAAGATCCAAGGCTCATGACTCGTCGAAATTGAAAAAGACATTGATAAAAAACGGTGCTTCGATTGGGGCAAATGCAACTATATTACCGGGAATTGTGATTGGAGCTTATGCTTTTATTGGGGCTGGAAGCGTTATCACTAAAGATATTGAGGATTATACTTTGTGGTATGGTAATCCGGCTGTTCAAAAAGGGTACATTACTGAAAATGGAATTATACTAGATATGAACAAAAAGGATAAATTAGGAGTGGAACATCAACTTAAAAACGAATTCCTATGATTAAATTTCTTGATTTGGAGAAAATAATGCGTAAGTATGATACTGAAATTCATCAGGCTGCTTCTCGTGTTATCGATGCTGGCTGGTATCTTCTTGGAAATGAAACCAAACAGTTCGAGAAGGATTATTCAAATTATATAGGTTCCCACTATTGTGTTGCTGTAGCAAACGGATTGGATGCTTTACGAATTATCTTAAGGTCTTATATGGAATTGGGTACAATTTCAAAAGGTGACGAAATAATTGTTCCGGCTAATACTTTTATAGCCTCTATCCTTGCTATTAGTGATAATGAGCTTGTTCCTATTTTAGTTGAACCTGATATCAATACATATTTGATAGATGAGTCGAAGATGGAAGAGGCTATTACACCAAAAACAAAAGGAATCATGATAGTGCATCTTTATGGTCAATGTGCTTACACTTATGAAATTGCTGACATATGCAAGAAGCATAACTTATTACTGATTGAAGACAATGCACAATCTGTTGGTTGTAAATTCCATGATAGAATTACAGGTTCGCTTGGTGATGCTGCTGGTCATAGTTTCTATCCGGGAAAAAACTTAGGAGCTTTTGGAGATGGTGGTGCGATTACTACCAACAATAAGACTTTGGCAGATACTGCACGAGCTTTGGCAAACTATGGTTCTAATGCCAAATACATATTTGAATACAAGGGATTAAACAGCCGACTAGATGAAATTCAAGCTGCCATTCTGGATGTAAAACTGAAGCATTTGGACGAAGATAACGAACACAGAAAAGTAGTGGCTCAATACTATTTTGATAATATAAATAACCCGGAAATCATACTACCTGTCGCAAAAGAGAGGGATGCGCATGTTTTTCACTTATATGTGATTAGAACAACTAATCGCGACGAACTGCTGCAATATCTTTCTGACAATCATATTCAGGTGCTTATTCACTATCCTATCCCACCACATAAACAGAAAGCTTACAAAGAGTGGAACAATTTGCATTTTCCTGTCACTGAGAAAATTCATAACGAAGTATTAAGTTTACCCATAAGCCAGGTCATCACTGACGATGAAGTGAAAACAGTAGTGGAAATTGTGAACTCTTTCCATTCAAATAATAAATGTTGATAAAAAATGAATGAACAACAATCATCATACCGGCAAATAATGAAAGCGACTTCTCTGTTTGGAGGGGTTCAGTTCTTTCAGATAATAATTTCGGTGATACGCTCCAAATTTATAGCTGTGTTACTGGGACCAACAGGTATGGGTATTGTTGGCTTACTTACCTCAACAACAGGCTTGGTGGGGGCACTAACTAATTTTGGTCTGGGTACCAGTGCCGTAAAAAATATATCGGAAGCGAACAGTACAGGAGATGAAAATCGAATACTGTCGGTCATTTCTGTGATGCGGCGACTGGTTTGGATTACCGGCGCTTTGGGAAGCATCATGACGTTGATTTTCTCTCCATGGCTAAGCGAGATTACATTTGGGAACAAGGATTATGCATTCGCTTTTATTTGGCTGTCAATAACCTTGCTTTTAAATCAGCTAAGCGGTGGACAATTGGTTCTACTACAGGGATTACGTAAGATAAAACAGTTGGCTCAAGCAAATGTTTATGGTAGTTTAAGTGCATTAATTATCACTATTCCTCTCTATTATAAATTTGGAGAAAAGGGTATTGTTCCAGTCATGATTATTACTGCTGTTATCACGCTCTTTTTCTCTTGGTACTTTGCACGTACTGCCAAAATGAAATCGATAAAGATAACAAAAGAATTAACGCTTACTGAGGGCAAAAATATGCTCAAAATGGGGTTTGCAATTAGTTTGAGTGGATTAATTTCCCTGATGGGTGCTTATATTTTACGTATTTTCATAAACCGAACCGGAAACTTATCGGATGTGGGTTTATATAGCGCAGGTTTTACCATTATCGGAAGTTATGTGGGAATGATTTTTAGCGCTATGGGAACGGATTATTATCCGCGACTATCAGCTGTTGCAAACGATGATGAACAATGCAGACAAAACATCAATCAACAGGCTGAAATTGCTTTGCTTATATTGGCTCCTATATTGATTATTTTTCTGGTATTTGTTAATTGGGCAGTTATTTTACTTTATTCTACTAAGTTTTTGGCCGTGACAGATATGGTGTATTGGGCGGCATTAGGTATGTTTTTTAAAGCTATTAGTTGGTCGATCGCCTTTGTCTTTCTAGCAAAAGGTGCGAGCTTGCTTTTCTTTTGGAATGAATTGGCCGGCGAATCATATACTTTGGGATTTAATGTACTGGGGTATCATTTGGGTGGATTGACCGGCTTAGGAATCTCATTTTTGATAACGTATCTTATCTATATGATTCAGGTGTTCATAATCGCAAAAGTAAAATACAAATTTTCATTCAGTCCTTCGTTTAAAAAAATCTTTCTGTTACAGTTTGTATTGGCGCTAATGGGATTTGTAGTTGTTAAACTTTTTAGTCAGCCTTATCCGTATGTCATAGGTTCTGTATTAATCGGAATTTCAGTTTGGTATTCATACAAAGAGCTGGATAACAGAATAGGATTGAATGATATTTTGAAAAATTATGTATCAAAATTCAAAAACAAATAGGCCATATGGAAAATCAAGAGCAATTAAATCAATCGAATAATTCTATAAAAACAATGCGTATTTTATGGATCATTCGTGATGTTCTTCCGGATTTTCATCCTTTTGTGATAGGAAAACCAACAACAGGCGGGACATGGATTGCTCCTTTATTTTATGCACTAAAAAACCAATCAGATGTAACGCTAGGATCTGTAACTCCTGTTTTAGACGGAATGGAGCAAAAGATAGATCTTGACAATATCTCTTATTATGCAATTAAAATAAACGAAAAAGAGAATAGTTCATTTATGAACAAGACACTAGCAGAAAAATATCTCTCAATTATCAAGGATTTCAAACCGGACATTATCCATGTTCATGGTACCGAATACAATTTCGGACTACTGCGTAAATATGTATCTCCGCAAATTCCGATTGTCTGTTCAATTCAGAGTATTATTGCACCTTACCGTGATTGTCTTAAAAAGTTGGATACAACACTTAAACTGTGCCGTTATCGGTCTGTTAAAAACAGGTTCGGAAGGGGTGGCATTAACAGCGACTTGCGAAAGTGGAATAAATATTGTTCTGTTGAAAAAGAAATATTCAAAGTAAATCAGTATTTCATTGGAAGGACTTGGTGGGATAAGACTCAACTGCAGATTTTGAATTCGAACACATCATACTTCTATGGGGAGGAACTGCTACGATCACCTTTTTATTATACTCAATGGGACTTGAATCAGTGTGAACGTCACAGAATATTTATTTCATCGGCTCAATATCCAATTAAGGGATTCCATATTTTATTGAAGGCGGTAGCTTTCCTGAAAGATGATTATCCTGATATAAAGATAGTGGTACCACTGCTATCTATTAACATGAAATCATCCGGGATCAAAGATTGGATGATTGGAGAAGATTATAGTAATTATCTAAAAAGATTGATCAAAAAATATAAACTTGAAGATAATATTAAAATGAGAGATAGTTTGTCAGCTTATGAGATGGCTAAGGAATTCCGAAAAGCACATCTTTTTGTGCTGCCATCGTTAATTGAAAACAGTCCAAACTCTTTGGGTGAAAGTATGCTAGTCGGAACGCCTGTTGTGGTTTCTATAATGGGGGGGATCACTTCGATTGTTAGTGATAATGAGAGCGCTCTCCTCTTTCCTTCGGGAGATTTTTACTACCTGGCCTTTCAAATAGGAAGAATATTCTCTAACGATAATTTGGCTTTGAAGTTGAGCAAAAATGCACGACAAATAGCACTAAAAAGACATGATGTAAAGCAAACATCAGAACAGTATTGTCATATCTATGAAGAAATAATTAAGCAACACAATGAAAGTATTAGAAATATTCCACGAACTTAAATTCTCTGGGGCTGAAATTATGTATGCTGATGCCTCATCTTTTTTACGTGAAAAAGGTTGCGATTTAACAGCTATGGCAACAGCATCCAATTTTGGTGAATATACTTCTCATTTCAAACATGTCGGATATAATGTAATCCACAAACCTTATCCTGCCCGATGTAATTTTTTTGGACGGTTGCGATACTGGTTGAGTTTTATCCGTTATATTAAGAACGAAGCTTTTGATGTGATTCACATACACAGTCATTCTATGATGTGGGAAATGGCTTTTGCCGCACATCTGGCTGGGAAACGTTCAATTTATACTTTCCACAGCGTATTTCCTTCTCACTCATACAGTTATCCGTATCACCGATTTCAAAGGTGGAGTGCAAAAAGAATATTTGGCTGTAAGTTTCAAAGTATTAGCGATTCTGTACATGATCATGAACTGACGTTTTATAACAATAGGACAATTAAAATATATAATTGGTATGGCAATAATCGGTTTTATCCCGCTGACAATGAAGAAAAGGCAGAAGTGAGGAAAGAATTAGCTATTTCTCCAGAGGCATTAGTACTTATTTCTGTTGGTGGCTGCAGTTCGAACAAAAGACATTCGGATATTATCAAAGCGCTTCCTCGAATAATAGAAGATAACCCTTCTGTCGTTTATCTGCATTTGGGAATGGGCGAGATGGAAGAAGAGGAGAAACTGTTGGCAGCTAAACTTCAAGTGACAAACAATATACAATTTTGTAAAAATAAATCTGATGTAAGAAAGTATCTAATTGCTTCAGATTTCTATATAATGTCCAGCGAACACGAAGGTATGCCTATAACTACAATAGAAGCTATGGCAAGCGGTATACCTGCCATACTTTATAATGTACCAGGTCTTCGTGATTTTAATCAGCATGGCGAACATAGTTTGCTAATTCCAGAAGATTATGAAATACTAGCTTACAGCGTCATCTATCTTCGTTTGCATCCGGATGTGTCTATTCGGTTATCTAATAACGCTAGAGAGTATGTTAATAACACATACAATCTACAGACTAATGTATCTGAAATTTTTAATCTTTATTCATCAAAGAAAGTATGATTAATATAAATAGACAAATCATAAGTCACGCTTTACCTTTCACTATTTTACTAATAGCAATTATTTCAATATTGTCTTTATCGAAACCGGGGGGTACGATTCTTGATAAATTGAATATTACTGTAGCATGGTGGATGATTGCTTTTATTATTTTGACAATATTCCTTTTCTCAAAATATTATTTTGTGGATTTAAGGAACAAGAGAAATCTGCGATTTGTCTTAATATATCTTCTTTGGAATATTGTATGCATTATCAGAGGGATGTTTGTTGCTGAAATATATTGGGACTGGAAGGGTTTGATTGAGAATGCCATGGCTCTGATGTTACCCATTGTAGCTTATTCAGCTACAAACAAAACACTTGTTCAATCAACTCTATCAGTCTATATTTCTTATGCACTACCTCTTTTTCTGATTTTTGCATTTATGATAAGAACGGAAGCATTCGGATTCTATCTTATGCCAATTAGTTTTTTATTATTGTTTCTTCCTGCACTCACAAGGGCACAAAAAGCACTTTTACTTTTGGTTACCGTTGTTGTTCTTACAGCAGATCTGGGAGCACGAAGTAATGTATTGAAATTCTCAATCCCTCTAGTCATTTTGCTAATATATTATTTCAGAAAAAGCATTTCTGTGAAAATGATTGAATCTATTCGCATTTCACTATTTGCTATTCCTCTGATACTATTCATCTTAGGCATTAGTGGCGTTTTTAATATCTTTAAGATGAGTGATTATTTTAAAGATGAAATTACTGCTATTGGAACAGATGAATCAGGTTCCCGTTCTGAAGTTGACATCACTGTTGATACACGAAGCTTTATTTATTCGGAGGTGCTTCAATCAGCAATAAATAATCAATACTGGTTAATTGGAAGAACACCTGCAAGAGGGAACGACTCTTTTACCTTTGGTGCAATTGATTATGAGTTGACACGCAGAAACGAAAGATTGGGAAATGAAGTCGCAGTAGCCAATGTATTTACATGGACAGGCATTATTGGCCTAATTCTTTATATGTTGATTTTTTATAGTGCTTCATGGTTAGCCGTAAACAAATCAAAAAACATTTATACTCGAATGATTGGGATTCTTATAGCTTTTAGATGGCTATATGCCTGGGTGGAAGATATAAATAATTTTTCATTAAATTATTTCATGATCTGGTTAATGATCGGTTTGTGCATTTCATTTACTTTCCGACAAATGACTAATATCGAATGCATAATATGGGTGCGTGGTATTTTTGATAGACGGTATGTTCATTACCAAAAACATTTGAACAAAAAAAGAAAAAATGAGAATAAAGGAAATTGCGGTATTGATGACTTGTCATAACAGAAAATCTAAGACAATCACTTGTTTGAATTCTCTGTTCGAAGCAGAAGTGCCTTCTGATTGTCACCTCGATGTATATCTAATGGATGACGGTTCTATTGATGGAACGGCAGAAGCCGTAAAAATGCTTTTTCCTACTGTCTCTGTTTGGCAAGGGAATGGCAACTTATATTGGGCAAGGGGAATGCATTTAATCTGGGAAAGAGCTATGAAAGAAAAGGTATACGATGCATTTTTATTGATTAACGACGATGTACGTTTATATCATTATTTCTTAATTAATCTATTAAAAACGGATGAATATTCGCTATCACATAATGGATGCAGTGGCGTTTATTCGGGTGCAACTATCGATAAAAATTCTCACAAGATTACATATGGTGGATTAAAAATAAAAACCAACCATTTAATTGTTAGACTTATACAACTCGCACCTGCAGAATATCCTCAAAGCTGTGAAATAACTAATGCTAACATTCTATGGATCAGCAAAATGACTGTAGACATCATTGGCATCTTTGATAAACGATTTATTCATGGCATCGCTGATTTTGATTATGCATTAAGAGCGCATAAAAAAAATATTCCAGTTTACCTATCACCATATGTTTGCGGTGAGTGTACTAATGATCATCCGACAAACTGGAAAGAGGGTAAAAGTTCTCTAAGAGAAAGGATTCTCTATTTAAAGAGTCCTAAAGGCTTAGCATATAATGAGTATCTCTATTATATAAGGAAGCATTTCCCATTTTATCTGCCCTACTCATTTATAATGTTATGGATGAAAACATTTTTTCCTGTTTTATGGCATAGATTTAAATGATCATTCTATTGTTTTGGATTATTATCAACTAACTAAATGTATTTAAAATGCTTAACAATGTTTCCAAAGATTTATATAGGAGCAATTTTCGTACCGATACACACTTCTTTCTGTCAGAAGGATTTATAGAGGTAGTGAAAAATAAAACGGAAGAGGTATTTCGATTTATTAAAGATGACGATACGTCTATTGGAATTATATTCGGTTTGAAAGAAAAGATACTTTTTAGCCCCTTCTCAGCACCATTTGGTGGATTCCATTATACGCACGAATATATCTCTTACAACGTAATAAATGATTTTATTGCTGATTTAAAAGAGTATATAATTTATAATCAATTCATTGGCGTTTATATCACATTACCACCTGAAATTTATCAAGAGAATATGAATGCTAAATTCATTAATTCTTTTATCAAACTTGGGTTTAACATGCAAACTCCAGATATTACAAATTGGATTGATCTTAAAAAGTTCGATGGTACTTGGAATAATAGAAAGGTTTATCAAAATATTAGAAAAGCTTATAGTAATCAACTTTCCTGCAGCATTACTACCGAAAAAGAATTGATGCAGGATGCATTCAATCTAATTTCCCAAAATCGGATTGGACAGGGTCGCAAAATACACATGACATTTGAAGAAATACTAGAATTGAAAAAACTCATTTCAATAGATTTTTTTATTGTAAAAAATTGTAATGGAGAATTGTCAGGTGCTGCAGTCATTTATCATGGTCATGACTCTATTGTACAGGCTATTTTCCTTGCGGATGACATAAATAGAAGAGAATTGAGAGTAATTGATTTCATGTACATGAAAATCTTCGAATATTACAAACAAATGGGGTTTGACTATATAGATTTAGGCACCTCTACTTCATGTGGTGAGCCAAATATTGGACTGATAAATTTCAAAGAAAGACATAATTGTGCTTCTTCCTTGAGATATTCTTTTATATGGGGTCCTAATGAGAACCCTTCATTCAGTTGTTGTCAGCAGGAAAATAAATAATTGTAAAAAAAATAATGATATGCTACACGATTTTAATCTTTTCAATGGATCATTACAAGAGATAAATTCTTCAAAAATGCTTATTACTACTTTGAATGCTCACTCTTATAATACGTTGAAAAACGACAATGTTTTCCGGGAAGCATTGCTATCGAGCGACGTACTTCTACCTGATGGAATCAGCGTTGTACTAGCTGTGCGTTTTTTAAAGGGTATACGAATAAAAAAAATAGCGGGAGATGATTTATTCCGTTTTGAAATGCAACGAATACATAATAGTAAAGGGAAATGTTTTTTTCTGGGAAGTTCAGAAAATACACTTCATCTAATTCAAGAAAGGGCTGAAAAGGAATATCCTGAGTTAAAAATTCATTGTTATCCTCCACCTTATAAAACAGAATTCAATGAAAATGAAAATCAAGATATTATTAATGCCATAAATGAGTTTGAACCAGATGTACTTTTCATTGGAATGACTGCACCTAAACAGGAAAAATGGGCTTACAAAAATTTTGAACAACTGAAAGTAGGTCATATATGTTGCATTGGTGCTGTTTTCGATTTTTATGCGGGAACTGTTAGAAGAGCACCAGAATGGATGATTAAATTAGGATTGGAATGGTTTTACCGCTTACAAAAGGAACCACGAAGGTTATGGCGTAGATATCTTGTGGGTAACTTCTTGTTTGTTTCGAACATTATAAAAGAGAAGTTTCTGATTTTACATCTGCGAAAGAAACTGAACGATTTAAATACTGATGATATTATTTTAAAAAATTAAGATCTTAAAGTTATGATGGCCAATAAATATTTGAATCCGCATAATAAATACTCTTTAAATCAGAAATTTAGAGAAAGAAGATTTCTTTTCTTTATCTCATTATTAGAAAAGATTGTAACTGATCATCCTGTGTCTATTTTAGATATTGGAGGAACTGAAATATATTGGGAAAGAATGAATTATACTGATAAAAATAACATAAGGATTACATTATTGAATCTGGATAAAGAACCAACTAAAAGTAAGAATATCACAAGTATGAAAGGAAATGCTTGTGATCTATCTGTTTTCAATGATAAACATTTCGACATTATCTTTTCAAATTCAGTCATTGAACATCTTTTCACGTTAGAAAATCAGCAGAAAATGGCCAATGAAGCTATAAGAGTGGGAAAAAACTACTTTATACAAACGCCCAATTTTTATTTTCCAATTGAACCTCATTGGTTGATTCCTTTTTTCCAATTTTTGCCTTTTCAAATCCGAGTACTCCTTACAAGAAACTTCGATTTGGGAAACTACAAAAAATCAAAAAATATGACTGATGCACAAGAAAGGGTTAGGGAAGTTAAATTGTTGACGGAAAACAAAATGAAAAGAATTTTTCCAAATGGGAAGGTCTATAGGGAAAGATTTCTCGGTCTTGTGAAATCAATAACAATGTATCATTTTCCTGATGCATAAATTATGTGTAACCAAAATATTAAAAATGAAAAAAATTATTGATATAATTTATTCAAAGAAATGAAAACAGAAATTGAATTAAAACAAGTTGTTAGGCGCTATATAACAACGTCTTCATCCATGGATATCAATGCACTTGAAGATAGTATGCTAATATTCAATCTAGGATTACTCGACTCTATGGGGTTGCTCTTTTTGATTGATTTCATTAAGGAAGAATTTGATGTGGAAGTAAAAGACAGCGAATTAATTGAGGAGAACTTCCAATCTGTGAATAATATCGCAACTTTTATTTACAAAAAATTACAGAATGGGAATTAGATCATATTGATTTTCGACATTAAGAATAAACTCTACTTTATATTATGTGCGGAATAGCTGGTTTTTACTCGAAAAAAGACAAAGAGGAGGCCTTGGATATTTTAAGTCGCATGCTTAGCTTGATAAAATATCGAGGCCCAGATGAAAGCGGGGCATATTTTTCTCCTGAAGTGTGTTTAGGAAGTGTGAGACTGAGCATTATTGATTTAACAACAGGACAAATGCCGATATCTAACGAAGATAACTCTCTCTGGATTATTTTTAATGGCGAAATATTTAATTATATAGAATTGAAAACGAAATTGATTAAAGCCGGACATAATTTCAAAACTACAAGTGATACAGAAGTGATTCTTCACCTTTATGAAGAATTTGGTGTTGATTGCCTAAACATGTTAAATGGTCAGTTCACTATCGCTATATGGAATTGCAAAATGCAAGAACTGTTCCTTGCTAGAGATAGGGTCGGAATTAGACCCCTTTACTATACTTCAACAGAGGATGGTTTTGTATTTGCATCAGAGATAAAGTCACTTTTTGAATACCCTAAAGTAAAACCAAAAATTTCGTCTAAATCTTTATCACAGGTATTCACTTTTTGGACGACTCTCACTCCTTATACGCTATTTGAAAATATATATGAAGTGTCTCCAGGAGAATGTATAAAGATAAACGAAAGCGGAATTCATCATCATACATATTGGGAATTGCCAATTTATAAACCAGATGAATATTTAGAAGCTGACCTAGACCTTTGCATTAAAAAATTTGATGCACTTTTTTATGATTCTGTTCGTTTAAGAATGCGCTCAGATGTAACAATAGGAGCATATTTGAGCGGGGGTATTGATTCTTGTACTACAACAATGTATATTAAAAACTTTATTAGTACGAGTCTTCGTACCTTTTCTATTGGTTTTACTGAAAAGGAATTCGACGAATCTTCTTTTCAAGAGTTAGCTGTAGATTATCTTAAAACTATTCATTATAAAATTAATTGTAATGCTGATGATATAGCCAAAAAGTTTCCAGAAGTGATTTGGCATGTTGAAACTGTATTATTACGAACTGCACCTGTTCCTATGTTTATGTTATCGGAATTGGTAAATAACCATAATATAAAAGTTGTAATCACTGGGGAGGGAGCTGATGAATTACTCGGTGGATACAATATTTTTAAGGAAGCGGCCATTAGGCAATTTTGGGCAAAGCAACCAAAATCTTCTTACAGACCATTATTATTGAGTAAACTTTACCCTTATCTTAATCAAATGAAATTGATGAATGGATTCAGTCTAAAATTATTTTTCGGATACAAATTGGAGGAGACGAATTCTCCTGTATATTCACACCTTTTGCGATGGCATAACACCTCGCATATTCAAAATTATTTTTCAGAGGAGACAAAAGCTGAATTAAAAGACTATGATCCAATCAATGAATTTGTCGAGAAATATAAGGGGAAATTAAAAGGTGCAGATCTTATGTCACGTTCTCAATGGATCGAAATGAAACTATTTATGTCGGGTTACTTACTGTCTTCACAAGGCGACCGAATGTCAATGGCACATTCAATAGAAGGACGATATCCTTTTCTGGACCACCGTATTATCGATTTTTGTATGAAACTTCCATCCAATTTTAAAATGAACGGACTAAATGAAAAGTTTTTACTTAAAAAGATGATGAACAAGAAATTACCTCAACAGATTATTCAAAGAGCAAAACAACCATATCGTGCACCTTTATCTAAATGCTTTATTTCAGAAAATCCACCGGATTATATTGAGAATGCTATATCCGAGAGCAGTATCAGAAAGGGTGGCTATTTTGACTTCAACAAGGTGAATTTACTTATAAATAAACTGAAATCAGGAATACAAGTGTCAGAGATTGATAATATGGCATTTATCGGAATTCTCTCAACCCAGTTGCTATATTCGATTTTTGTGAATAAATCTGCTATCACGCTAACAGAAAGTGAAAATATTATTATTGACAAAATTATTATTGAAAACCAATGAGTAAATAATTATGATTATGAATACAACAAAAAGACCTTTTTCAAGAAATCTACTTAAGATAAATGATTTGGAATCATTATGCAATATAATTATTAGTAATATGCAAGATTCGGTTCTTCGTGTTTTACATAGAAGAGGAGGTATAGTGGGAATCAGCGGAGGAATCGATTCATCGGTTACACTTGCTCTTACAGTACGTGCACTGGCAGAAAAAAACGTATTAGGAGTTATAATGCCTGATGCAGACTCAAATTCTGAGAGTGAATTATTTGCTCAAATACTTGCAGAGAAGTTCAAAGTCAAAACAATTGTGGAAAACGTTACTCCTGCTCTTAAAGGTTTTGGTTGCTATCAGAGGAGAGATGAAGCTATTTCTCAGGTAATTCCTGAATTTAATCCAAAAACGGATAAAGCAAAAATTAGAATTCAACAGATTATTAATGAAGATATTCCGCCAGTTTTCTCGGTAATTGTTATAACTCCTGATGGAAAAGAAATGAGTAGAATGCTACCTGCAAAGGAGTATCTACAAATTGTAGCTGCAACCAATTTAAAACAACGAAGTCGCATGTCTATGTTGTACTATCATGCAGAAAGGCTTCATTATGCGGTAATTGGTACAGCCAACAAACATGAGGTGGATCAGGGTTTTTTCGTAAAATATGGTGATGGTGGTGTTGATATAATGCCTATTGGAAAATTATATAAATCACAGGTATATCAATTAGCGGAACATCTAGGTATTCCGGAGGAAATTATGAACCGTACCCCTACTACCGACACATATAGTGCACAACAAACACAAGTTGAATTTTTCTTTCAGATGCCACACGAAATAATGGATCTGGTTGATTACGGTTGGGAAAATGATTATTCTCCAACAGAAGTAGCATTGATTCTCGGAAAGAAGGAACAGGAGATTAGGAATATGTATAAAAATCTTGAAAGAAAAGCAAAAACGACGGATTATTTAAGAATGCACCCTATCTTCTTTGAGTAAAACACATTATAACGTTATAGTCATGAACATATTTGATTATTTTTTTGAGAAATCTAAATCTCTACAAAAGGATTTTGTTTTGGGTTCAACAGAAAATGCTTCATTTCAGCAAATCTATATGTGGAGTCTTCGGTTGGCAAATTTTCTCCTGGAAAATGTTGGAGAAAATAACAGAATCATAATCATGAGTCAGAATTCTGTGTTCTTCATTGTATCATATCTCGGAATTATAAAATCTGGGAATATTTGCGTTCCATTAAATCCTGTTCTTGAACAGGACAACCTAAATTATGTTATTTCGTTAACAGATTGCCGATTGTGTTTTATTTCTCAACAGGTTTTATTACTACATAAATTTTCGATGAATGTCATCAATGAATCAGAATTGGACAGGATTTTAGCTGAAACAACGATTTATGAATTTGATTCACCTGATAAATATTTCGATGAAAGGCGAATTGCTGAAATAATCTTTACTTCGGGTTCTACGGGTTCACCCAAAGGGGTAATGCTTAGTCACAAGAATCTTCAGGCTAATACTTCTTCAATTATTGAATATCTTTCTCTTACATATAATGATATCGTGGCTGTTGTTTTGCCTTTTTATTATTGTTATGGCCTATCGATATTTCATACTTATCTTAAAGTAGGAGGTTCAATGGTATTAAACAACAATTTTGTCTTATTAGGGAGTGTTATTAACAATATGCTCGAATACAATTGTACGGGATTTGCTGGTGTACCAAGTCATTTTCAGATTCTCTTAAGGAAATCAAAATCATTTAAAAGTACTTTATTTCCAAATTTAAGATATGTTACTCAAGCGGGTGGAAAACTTCATTCAACTTTTATTTCCGAGTTTACCCGTACTTTTCCCAATATCGATTTTTATGTAATGTATGGACAGACAGAAGCAACAGCACGATTGGCATTTTTACCACCAAATCTTCTTGCCGATAAAATCGGTTCTATTGGAAAGGCTATCCCCGGTGTAATACTACAAGTGGTAAATAGCAGCATGGTTCCGGTAAAACCAGGTGAAATAGGTGAAATAGTGGCTAAAGGGGATAATATTATGATTGGATACTTTAATGATGAAGTTGCAACTCGTGAAGTACTGAAGAATGGATGGCTATATACAGGAGATATGGCTACAGTAGATGAAGAGGGATTTATATATATCGTTGCTCGTAAAAAAGAAATAATGAAAATAGCTGGAAATCGAGTTAGTCCAAAAGAAATTGAAGAAGTAATTTTGTCAGTGCCTGAAGTATTGGATTGCACGGTGGAAGAAGTCTATGATGAATTGCAAGGAGCTGCAATAAAAGCAACCATAGTACTTATTGATTCATGTGATTTTGTACATATTAAAGAGAAAATTATTAAGTGTTGCATAGAAAAGTTGTCGTCATATAAGATTCCTCGTTTTTGGGAATTCACTGAAAAGTTACAGTTGACACCTTCAGGAAAAAAAATGATGAATATTATTTCATAACAATATACAATCTTTTAGATTTGATTAATTAAAAACATTATTATGAGATTTCAAGGAGATTATTATATAAGTGAATCTACCATTATAGGACGAAATGTTAGAATTGGACAAAATGCCATTATTCATGAAAATGTAGAGATTGGTGACAATTCAATTATTTGTGAAAATTGCATTATTGGTGAACCTGAAAGTGAATCCTACTACAATGATTCCTATAAAAATCCAAAAACAATAATTGGATCTAATTCCCTGATTAGAAGCGGCACAGTTATCTATTCAGGTTCCATTTTCGGTGAACATTTTACAACTGGAAATATGGCATCAATCAGAGAAAATTCTCTTTTTGGAAAAAACTGTGTTGTGGGTACGCAATGCGATATACAGGGCGATGTTGTTTTTGGTGATTATTGTCGTTTGAACAGCCATATCCAGATATCAAAAAAATGTATGTTTGGAAATTTCGTTTTTATTTATCCATTTGTTGTTTTTACGAATGACCCTCACCCTCCTTCAAATCAGCTTATTGGATCTAAAGTGAAAGACTTTTCTCAAATTGGGGCTGGTTCGGTTGTATTGCCTGGTGTAATTATAGGCAAACACTGTTTCGTTGGAGCTAATTCATTAGTAAACAAAAATGTAGATGATTTTGAATTACATTCGGGTAATCCTGCAGTAAAAATATGTAATGTAAACTATGTTTGGTCAAAAGAAAACAAACGTCCTCACTATCCGTGGCCTTATAATTTTGATAGAGGTTTGCCATGGGAAGGTCAAAATTTCGACGATTGGCTCAAAACTGAAGAAGGACAACGATATGTATAATATGATATACTTTCATCAATATATTATAGAAATAATACTTCGTGTTACTTTTTAGCACGCTGTACTCTAAAGATTACTAAAAAATAAATAATTAAGTTGTTTTATAGTATATGTAAATTCAGAATAAATCATTTTCATTAAATTGAGTATATATGGAATCAGATAATTCAGTAGTAAAATTCTTTTTTCTACTCTTTGATTTACTTCTTTTAAATATGGCTGTCGCTATTGTTTTTAATTTAAGTCCACAATATATCAAAATTGAATCATCACAAAGTAATTTGTATTATTTACATGCAAATATCTCAGAGATAATAGCATATATTTTGTATTCAAAAAGAAATTACTTCTTTACAGATAAATATAGTAATAGGTGGAGAATTTTTAACATACGTTTCACTATTTTACTTGTAACTTTATTTTTATTTGCTGAATTATTCCTACCGAATAATTATAAAACCATGTTATTAATTGAATATGTGTTCTTGTTCTATATTTTTAAAGTGACGGTATTCTATTTTATCTATAAAATCCTTCAATTTCGATATAAAAAAGGAGTATCAAATCAACGAGTTGTCATTTTGGGCTTAAGTGAAGCAAGTTTAATTCTTGGCAAGTTACTAAATAGCAATCCTATTCTCGGGTATAAGTTTGTAGGTTATATTTCAGAAAAAGATGAAAAAGATGAAAATATGACTTTGGGAAAGTTGGGTGAATTATATTCTATAGCAGAAATTCACAAGGTAAATATGATTTTTGTAACGAATCCTTTATACTTCACAGTAAATAAAACAAAAGAGTTGCTTGTTTTATCTAATAAGATAGGTTTACGATTGAGGTATATTCTTATGAATGGTTACTGGAATAGATTTGTTAATAGGGAAGTTGAGACAACCGGTTATTTCGAGATGTTTAATCCACAGGAAATTCCATTAGATAATTTTTCTTTGCGTACTCAAAAAAGAATATTTGACCTTCTCTTTTCTTTAGCCGTTATTATGTTTATTTTTACTTGGTTGTTCCCAATATTGGCACTTGTAATAAAGCTAGATTCAAAAGGACCTATATTTTTTATTCAGCAACGTACAGGTATTAATAACAAAACATTCAACTGTTACAAATTTAGAACAATGAAAGTGAATAAAGAAGCAAATACCCTTCAGGCTAAAAAAAACGATTCTCGCATCACTCGAATTGGCAGTTTTTTGCGACATTATAATCTCGACGAACTTCCACAATTTGTGAATGTTCTTTTAGGCCATATGTCTGTAGTGGGGCCACGTCCTCATATGCTGAAGCATACTGATCAATATGCCAAACTAATAGAATATTACAAGGTTCGTCACTTTGTAAAACCCGGAATTACTGGATGGGCGCAAGTAAATGGATACAGAGGATTGACAGATGAACTCTGGAAAATGGAAAAAAGGGTTGAATTTGACATGGAATATCTTGAAAAATGGAATTTATTTTGGGACGTCAAAATTATCCTCATGACTCTTTTTGGGAAAAACTCATATAGAAATGCTTCTTAGTTAGAACTATTAATGCGGTAATAATTGATTTACAAAAAAAAAAATAGAACCAATCACATAACAACAAGACCATATGGTTCATAACTTTCTGAACTCCCATCAAGAAAGGGCATGACTTACATGTACTTTTAGATTGTATATCTTAATTAGCATAGAATAGAGGATAAGAATATTTCATTTGAAAATTATTGTATACCTGCAAAATGACAAGTTTCGTTCTCTATTAACTGTAATTCAAATGATATAACGACAGGAAATATAAAGTCTGACAGCACAAATACAAACAAACGTGAGTTTAATTTATCTGAAGATTCAACTTAACTATTCCATTGGTACAAGAAGTTCCTCAAGAGAAAAAACCCCTTTAATGTTTTCGAAATCCAAATAATGTTGCAAAACTTTATAGGGATTGTATTATTAAGTATTATCGCGAGTAAAGCAATTTATTGTTGTAAACGGGATTCTTTTCAATCATTAAAGTTAATGTCGGGTGAAACATTTGTAACATAAAAGATAACCATTGTTTTGGTTCGAGTAGTTCACAATGTTCAAGATAAACTGTAATTCGAGAACTTGGATACACTACATGATATAAATAAGTACAATATAATATTGAATGTATGAGTCTTATACTTAAATATGATGTATTTGAAGATTTTGCAATTGTAATCAGAATAATGCAATATATAAGGAATTTTGTACTTACATTATTTTATTATCAACATTCGATCAACCATGTTAAAATGTAACCATTCGGTGACCCCCGTCTTGGATTATAAATTTATGTAGTTTTTGATATTTATCTATCAAAAACTTTGAAAACATTCATAGACAATATGAAGTTTTCAGTAGTTACTTTGATTTTAATCTATGAGGTATCAGTTCAGCCAGATCTTTTGAGTAGTCATTATCATAATCATGGATACATCTCAAAACACTTACCATCCAATCACGGAAGTTCACATCTGCCGCTTTGCAACGACCCTGAAGGGAGTAGATCACTGCCGCATCTTCAGCCGCATCGTGGTTTCCGCAAAACAGGTATTATCCAAAGTATCCAATTATCCAAAGTACAAATCATATTTGCGTATAAGACAGTGAATGTCAGCCCCTCTTTTGATAATACTTCATGAATAATCATATTATATTTGAACGACAAGCAATGTTGCTTCAAACTTAACATGAATGTTTATGAAAAAAAAGCAAATTAAAACGGATGAATTATACCATCTGTTAAAGGTTGGGCTTCAAGGATTTCAATTGACGTCAGTAACCGTTGAACAACACACGCGTAGCATACGGCACCTGATTGAATACATGGAGGATATGGGTATCACCATCTACACGAGTGATGTCGGGGAGTTATTCCTTAAGCAATACATGGCAGGCTCCGATATTGGACACTTGCCAAAATTGCGTTTGAACCGAGCAATCGTATTATTGAACATGATAACCAACGGCGAATCTTACAAGTTAAAAAGTCGTGCGGTCATGCATGAATTCCCAGGCGAGGTGGGCAGAATGGCACGCGAGTTCATTAATCATCTCAGGCAGAGTTCCAAAATCAGTGAATCCTCGTCTTTTTGTTATGGTTCAATATTGAACCACTTGTCAATCTACATGGATATGCGCGGTATTGTGCTAAATTCGATGAACCATGATAATCTGGCCGGATTTTTTTCTTCTTCCCACAACTCCCGATCCCAAGTGGTCATTTTGGTCAAAAGATTTTTGCAGTTTTTGTATGAGGAGGGCAAAACAAGAGTTAACTTGTCTTGTGCATTAGCCAATGTACGTTATACAAGAAAAGAAAAGTTACCTTCATATTATGACAAAGATGAAATTTTAAAAATAGAATCCGTTGTCGATCGAACCAGCCCGATAGGAAAAAGAGATTATGCAATCATATTATTAGCATCAAGATTAGGATTAAGGGCGTCAGACATAGTCAGTCTTACATTTGCGAATCTCGACTGGGACAACAGTCTCATTATCCTATCACAGC
>JBAYZS010000036.1:0-23221 GCA_041672395.1 Dysgonamonadaceae bacterium
TTTTTATCTATATTTGCAACCATTAGCATGAAATAAATATTTTAATATCATGTATTGTCTTAGGTAACAAACATTTATCTTAGTCTGAGCTTAATTCAATACGTTTTATTTACTGTTTACTATCATACTATTTCTAGTATTAATGATTTATTAACTATTAATTAATATTTACAGACAGACAACTAATTTAAACTAAATTTAATCTAATTAGTATAAACAATGAACAAACAAGTTAAATTTATTTTTTATCTTATTTTTTTGTTTACACCGTTTTCTCTGATGGCGCAGACTCAGACATTGGTTAAGGGAACAGTAATTGAAGCTGATACAAAACAGCCTATTCCCGGTGCGACAATCATGATTGAAAAGTCAACAAGAGGTGTAACTACAGACGTAGATGGTACTTTTGAATTAAGAGCCGCTCCAAATGAAAAACTGGTTATTTCATTTATTGGCTTGCAATCAAAAACTATTGAAGTGGGTAATCAAACATTCTTTGAAGTGGAACTGAGTCCGACAGTAAGTGAACTTGAAGAAGTTACTGTTGTGGCATTCGGAAAGCAAAAAAAGGAAAGTGTGATTGCTTCTATTGAAACAGTTGAAATGGCGAATCTAAAAATCCCGTCATCAAACTTAACGCATGCTTTTGCGGGTAAAATTCCTGGCATGATTTCATACCAAACAACGGGTGAACCGGGTGCGGATAACGCACAATTCTTTGTACGCGGTGTTACCACTTTTGGTTATAAATCTAACCCTCTTATTCTGATTGATGGTTTTGAAGCAACAACTGACGACCTTGCGCGCATTCAACCGGATGACGTTGAGAGTTTTTCTGTATTAAAAGATGCTTCAGCCACTGTACTTTATGGTGCTCGTGGTGCGAACGGTATCATTCTTGTCTCTACAAAAGGAGGTAATGAAGGAAAAGTGAAAATATCAGCTCGTATAGATGTCAATATTGCTAAACCAACTCAATTGCTTGAGCTTCTTGATGGTGTTGAATACATGAACTTATATAATAACGCACTTGTTTCTCGTTATGACGATATGGAACACGATGCGGATGATATTCCAACTCCACCCTGGTACAGTGAAGAAAAAATCAGGGCAACAGAACGTGGCGAAAATGGTATGATCTACCCAAATATCAATTGGTATGATATGCTTTTCAAAAATGGAACAACCAACTCTAAAGCAAATGTCAGTATTTCGGGAGGTGGTAAAATGGCAAAATATTATGTTTCAGGAGGTATTGATTACGAAACAGGTTTATTGAAAGTCGATAATCAAGATAATCTGAATAATTATAACAGTAACATTAAAATCAATCGCTTTAATTTAAGAAGTAATGTTTCGTTTAATTTAGGAAAAACAACAAGTCTCGATACGCGTATCTATGGACGTTTTGAAAGATATAACGGACCGTATACCGGTGCCGGAGATATTTTCGGAATGGTTATGGATAGCAATCCTGTTGATTTCCCTGCTATATGGGAACCAGATGAACGTAACTTATCGACTCGTTGGACTTTATTTGGAAATGCTGATCCCATGAAAACAAACCCTTTTGCAGAAATGGTAAGAGGTTATAGGGAGAACAATGAAAATACATTTACCATACAAGGTACTTTATCTCAAGATTTGGATTTTATTACACAAAATCTGAAATTTCAGATAAAAGCTTCGGCAAATACATGGAATTATACTTCGGGTGCACGCAGATATTCTCCTGTTTATTATGCTTTGGAACAATATGACCCTTTCTCAAAAGATTATACACTATATAATCTTACACCTAACAATGTTCCTTATTTAGGTAATACAGAAGGTGGTCGTGATGGTAATACTCATTTTTATGGTGAAGCACGTATCAACTGGGACAAAACCTGGGGAAAACATTCATTGTCACTTATGACTGTTGGTATTGCTGAAGAAAAAATTCTTACCAACGGACAGGGAGGTACCATCTATTATACATTGCCGGAACGTAACCTTGGTAATTCAGGACGTTTTGCATATGATTTCGACAAACGATATTTCCTTGAATATGCATATGGTTATAACGGTTCAGAAAAATTCTATGGGAAAAACCAATTTGGATTCTTCCCGTCTTATGGTGTTGGATGGATTGTATCTAACGAACCATTTTGGAACGAAAAACTAAAAAATGCAGTTAGTTTATTAAAATTTAAGTTCACTTATGGAAAAGTGGGAAATGACGCCATTGCAAATCGCGAAGGCAGATTCTTTTATCTTTCTCAAATAGCTAGTGGAGGTGGTACTTATCAGTGGGGAAGGATATTCAGTCAGGGTTATGATGGATTTAGTTTCGCTAGATATGCTAATCCGGATATTACCTGGGAGGTTGCAGAAAAATACAATTTAGGTATTGAATTGGGTTTATTCAAAAATCAGGATTTGACTATACAAGCTGATATTTTCAAGGATATTAGAGGAAATATCTATATGAGACGTGAAAATTTCCCTGAGACAACCGGATTTCAAACTGCTATCCATGGTAATGTGGGTAAAGTTGAATCAAAGGGTATAGACGGTTCTGTTGATTATAAAAAATCGTTTAGTAAAGATTCTTGGATGGTTTTAAGAGCTAATTTCACTTATGCGACAAACAAATATTTGGAAAAAGATGAAAAGAACTACCGCGATGAATATCTGAAATCTATTGGTTATCCAATTAATCAAACGTGGGGATTGGTTGCAGAAAGACTTTTTGTGGATCAACAAGAAATAGATAATTCACCTCGTCAGGAATTTGGTGGTTATATGAGAGGTGATATCAAATATACGGATATTAACAAAGACGGTGTTGTCAATGACAACGACCGTATTCCAATGGGTTATCCAACAGTACCGGAAATTCAATATGGATTTGGACTTTCGGCTGGTTATAAAATGATGGATTTCTCTTTCTTTTTTCAAGGTAACGGAAGGGTTTCGTTCTACATTAATCCAAGAGGTATTGCTCCTTTTGTGAACAGAAGAAATGCTCCTCTTATCATTGCTCGTGATTCATGGAGCGAAACAAATCCTAATGTTCATGCCTTCTGGCCGCGTTTGGCTACTTATCAAATAGATAACAACACGCAACAATCATCATGGTGGCTGCGCGATGGAAGCTTCATGCGTCTCAAGACATTGGAAATAGGTTTTAATGTTCCGTCACTGAAATTCATGTTCATGGAAAGTGCACGTGTTTATGTGAGCGGCGAAAATCTGTTTACAGTAAGTGCCTTTAAACTTTGGGATCCTGAAATGGGTGGTAATGGATTGTCATACCCCATTAACAGAAGATTTAATCTTGGATTACAACTGAATTTCTAACTTTAAAACTTAAAAGAAAATGAATATAATCAAAAGATATTTCAAGAAATGTGCTACACTTTCATTGGGATTTATTCTTTTTATTTCGTGTAGTGATTTCTTAGATATTGTTCCCGATAATACAATTTCGTTGGAGGACTATTTCGCAAATAAAGAAATGGCCTACAATGCATTAAGTAATGTTTACGCCGGACTTCCCAACAATCAGCAAATTCATAATACTGAATGGTTACTTGGGGATGATTGGCTTGGACAGCGTGATGCAACAAAAGCACACAGTGGATTAGCCGGTTCTCAAATTATGGAAGGTTTACAAAATACAACCAACCCTATACTTGGTTTCTGGCAAGGTTCCTCCTATGCTACTGATTTATATGAGGTTATTAGATCTGCTAACACATTTCTGGAATATATCCACTTAGTGAAAGATATGTCAGATGCTGAAAAAGCGCAGTGGATTGCTCAGGTAAATTTTTTAAAGGCTTATTATCATTTTATTCTTATTCAACATTATGGTCCAATCACTATAGTAGATGAGAATCTTAAGCCAAATTCATCTTCAGAGGAATTATTTGCGAATAGAGCTAAAATTGATGACTGCTTTGATTATGTAATTAATCTGATTGATGAATCTATTCCTAATTTGGACAATGAAAACATGGAAGACCAATTGGGTATGGTGGATCAGGCTGCAGCAAAAGCTATTAAAGCGCGTATCCTTCTATTCAGAGCAAGCCCATTCTTTAATGGAAATAAAGATTTGTTTGGCGACTTTTATGATCATGATGGAAAAACTTTTTTTCCAATGGATGAAGCGGGTTCACCTGCTTGGACAAAAAAATGGGATGATGCTTTAGTAGCGGTAAATGAAGCTATTAAACAATGCGAATCGGATGGTTTCGGATTATACGAATATACAGATCAATCATATAAATTTGATACGGACGACTGGAAGGCAAATCCTGAAGCAATGAAAACAATGTACACTTTACGAATGCTGATTGTTGATCCATGGAACAAAGAATGTATCTGGGGAAGAACTTACAGCATGGGTCAAGGTGGTACGATTCAGGATGCGAGCAATATCAGACTACCTCGTACTTTCACAAACGGCGTTCAGGAAACTACCGGTAACTCATATAACTGGGCAAGTGCAACTTATCAAGCAATGGCTCGTTATTATACAAAAAATGGTTTGCCAATTGAAGCAGATAGAACATTTGACAGAAATAATATGCATCGTATTGTTTCTACCCCTCAAGAGGATTCATTAGATTATGGACCTTACCGCGGTATTTTACAGCCCGGATTCATGACTATCAGCATGTATTTGAATCGTGAACCTCGTTTTTATGCAAACTTGGGTATCAGCGGTGGTTATTGGAGAGGTCATCAGTTCCGTATCAATACAGAAATGTACGGTGGAACCCCAGGTGGTTATGACCCGAGTGTAAGTCAAACTGATTTCATGTGGACAGGAATAGGTGTTCAGAAATTTGTTCATCCAGAATCAAAATCCGGCAGTTGGATCCGACAGATTCACTTCCCCTACCCGATCATTCGTATGGCAGACTTATATTTGATGAAAGCTGAAATTTTAAATGAATTACAAGGTCCAAATCAACAAGTGTATGACGAAATAAACAAAGTTCGTAATCGCGCAGGAATTCCTAATGTTGAAGTTGTTTGGTCAGATCCCAACTTATGTAATTCGCAATATCTTAACAGACATCAAACAAAAGATGGACTGAGAGACATAATTTTGGAAGAAAGAAGTATAGAATTTGCATTTGAAGGAAGCCGTTATTGGGATGTCGTTCGCTATAAAAAAGCAACATCTGAATTTAATACGCCTGTTACAGGATGGACAGGAAACGCTTATGGAAGACAAAACTTTTTCAGACTCGAAGTAAAGCAACGTCGTCAATTCCTTAATCGTAACTATTTATGGCCAATTTCTTTGAATGAGTTAAATACAAATGCTAATATCATTCAAAACCCAGGTTGGTAAGTATGATTTATTTTGAAAATTAATGAACTCACGATTTAAAATTGATCGTTTTATGCAAAAACAAATTATAAAATACACAAGTATAATAGCAATTATCTTCTTATTAATTGCTTGTAAAGAAAATGAACGTTTTGAAATTGGATACGCAGATTCTGAATCACCATCAGCACCTCAGTTTCATAACTATAAGCCTACCTATGGTGGAGCAAGAATATTCTTTACACGACCGGAGGACAAAGATCTTTTGTCAATAGATGCAAAGTATACGAATAAGAATGGGAAAGAGATGTGGTTCTCCGTTTCATTTTATTCGAATTATATTGATGTTTATGGCTTTGCAAGCGAAGAACCTTATACGGTTGAATTGTATTCTGTTGATAGAGCAGGTAATGAATCTGAAAAAATTCCAATCATTATTGAACCATTACAACCTGCTGTTCAACAAGTAGCAAGCACTGTTTATTGTATCCCGGGTTTTAGTTCTTTTTATATCGACTGGGAAAATGGACTTATGCAGAGCATGAATGTTTTTCTTGATTATGGATACGAAGATAAAGACGGAAAAATACAGGAAACGCATTTAATCTATACTTCAAGAGAACCGGATGAAAGACGATTTGTACGTGATCCGGGATTTTCTGCAACAAAACCTGTTTGGGTTAAAGTTCGCGTTGAGGATGAATATGGCAACACAAGTGATACAATCAATTTAGGAAATTTAAGACTGATGGACGATTTGAAAATTCCAAAACTTAATTGGGCTATCCCTGAAATGAATGATTCTACCATAGTGAACAAAGATGGCGTTCGTGTAAATACTGGTGTTCCAATGGGTTTCTTCAATGCTCTGGAAGGTCGTGATTATATGGCAATCGATGATATTATCAGTGATGGTACTTTTGTTAATTTCACACACACCTATGGATGGGGTCGTACCGGAAATTCAAGAGATGGAAATATGCCCTGGAATTATATTATTGATTTGGGAGATTATTATGAGCTGAGTAGAATTGTTACACATCAACGTTACAGACATACCGGTGCTACTGAATTTAGCGGACGCGAAGATTATTATCGTAACGAAAATGTTGGTACTTATGCGCTCTGGAGATGGGACGATGAGTTACAGCAATGGGATTCAATCACAACCCATAAAATTGTGTTCCCAATAGATTTACCGGACAGACAATATCGTAATTTGGGTCGCCAGGGTGATATGGCATACATGTATCCCGAAGATCCTAAATTTACAAAACCTACTCGTTGGTTCAGATATGAAGCATTGACCGGATTTAATGATAATTATAAAGCATTAAATGGCAACTGTATATCAGAAATCACTCTTTATGGACGTAAGGCGGAAGAAACTCCAAATAATTAAAAAGGAATTAATATGAAATCATTCATTAAAAATAAAAAATCATTTGTCCATTTCTATGGTGCAATAATATTTATATTAATAAATAGTGTACTGTTTATTTCTTGTGATAACTCGGGTATTTATGATAATATCAAGAATTTTTCACAGGAAGAAATTGTATATCCCGCAACATTTGATACTTGCTTTGCAACAATTGGGTATGAGCGCGTTGAAATCGACCTTCGCAAAGATGGTCGTATTCCGGCAAGCAAAATGGATTTGGGAAAGGCGTCAAAAACAGTTGTAATTTACGACGAAGATTATCCAGATCCCACAATTATTGAATTTGATAGTGTTTGCTCCTATGTAAACATTACAGGATTAACAGAACCTCGTGTTTATAGATTTAAGATCTATACTGAAGATAAATTTGGTTATAAATCTACTCCTCAGGAAATCTCTGTTGTTCCGTATACCTCATTCGACGCTAACGTTTTAAAACAAGGTATTCCGTCACCTTCTGCTTCAATTGCTCCAAATGCTTTGATCATGGAATGGCCTACAGGTTTAAATACAATCATGATGGAATATCATGGAATGTTGTATAAGTATACAAACCAGAGTATGGATACTATCTCGGGATCACTTGCAAAAAGTCCCCGTCTTTATTGCGGTAATTTACCTTCAGGTAATGACGTAACTTTCAAAATGCAATATAAGGTTCTTCCTATACTTGAAAACGGAAAAAAACTTTTGGATACAATTTTTGTTGAAAAACCGTATATTGTTCAAATGCCAACACCTGATCAGCAATTTATTCCTCAGGAACTTTCTATTTTACGAGCAAATGGTATTACCAAGTTTACTACAAAAGATGTTGAAAATGTTACGACGTTGACATATCCTATGAACATGAGTACTTTTGCCGATTTGTTTTTCTTTCCAAATGTCTCCACTTTAAACCTTACAGGAAAAGGTATTCCCAACACACTTGAAACGCTTACGTATGCACGTAATAGTATAACATCTTATGTGGGAGGTGGCTCATGGCAGGAATTCATGTCGCCGGTAGATAAACCTGCAGTAATTAAAACACCTGAAAGTCTTCAAACATTGAAAGATTTGATTGAAGCAGGACAAATTAAACATATAAAATATATTCCTAAATCGATGGGACTTAATTTTGATGCTTTTCTTGCTCCTTATGTAGAATCAGGTATTGTTGAATTACTTACAAATGATCATCCGTTTTTCCCGAACAGAGTATTTGTTGAACCACAGTTTTTTGCAAATGGAGGTGTTCAAGACCTTGGTGCCTGGGAAATGAGAATGACATATTCAGGTGATTTTCTTCCTCGAGAAGGACTTACCGATATCGGTAAATTTGATCCAAACAACGATAAGGTTAACGGACAACCAGCTAATCTACATTTAGATCAACTGATTCAAAATGACGGAAAAAATATTTATCGCGGAGTTGTAATTAAATATAGACCCTCATTTTTCTTTGCTTTGCCAAGACAATGGCGTTTTGACAACAAACGATATCCTTATTTGAAATTCAAAATGTTTTTTGGAAACGATAAATCTTTGGTAACAAATGTAGGAGGTAATAACCGACATGTTTTCCGCTCTCCCTGGATTAGACCAATGAACAGTTTGTGGAGCTTTGGACAGAACAGTGATTATGGACAAGAAGGCTGGGATGCCGGTCGTAACTCTTCTGTTACTGACGCTGAAATTCAAAACACATGGCATGAATATACCATTGATATGAGTAATAATAATGGTGATGATACTTCAAACCGCCGTAATCGTGTGTATGTTTTTAATTTCGGGCACGAGGATGGAGTTAACTGGAGTTACGATAAAGATAAAGAAGTAGTAATATACATTGCCGATGTACGCTTGTGTAAAACGCGTAATGATTAAATAACTTTCAAATGAATATTAAAATGAAGACATTTAAGATTTTCAAAAAAGGAATATATCTGATAATAGCGTTATTGGCATTTTTTACAGCGTGTTCAGATAAAGATGAGCCGATAGATCCTGTTATTGATAATTCATACAAACCCATTAAAGTGACTCCGGTCAGTGGAATGCGTATTGCCTGGGATTATAGTTCACTTGGACAATTAGCAACTGCCGGTAACTCACCTGAAATGATACGTTTGAATGAATCAAAACTTGCAACACTGTTTGAATCAGAAGGCGTTATTTATTGGATTGTCAGCCAAGACAATGGTGACACTTGGTCGCAACCGGCTGTTTTGTTTCCACTTGCTTCACATCAAGGTATGGACGGAGAACAAAAAATCACTTATCAACACTTGATGACACAACCAACCATTACCATGCTTGATAATGGCGAATTGCTGGCAGCTTGTGCGGTCAGGTATAAATATATTCTCACAAATCTTGACCCGGATGTGATTGTAGAATTTCCTGCTGCAATACTAACAAGACGCATAACCAGCAATGGAACGGTTTTGGGACCTGTAAATGAGGTATATAATAATCTAGGGTGCGAAAATCCTGATTTGTTGAAACTCCCTAATGGAGACATTCAACTTTACTTTACAAACGGAAGTGAAGCCATTTCACTTAAAATGATGAGTTCTACGGCTTTACTACCTACTGTTAAAGAACAAAGAATTGAATTAATCACCTCAACAGATTACGGAACTACATGGTCGAGTAAATTAACAGAGTATGGTCCCGACGGTGCTGATTCTCATTGGGAAGGAGCTAAAGTTATTGCATCCAGATCAAACAGACACAACAACAGTCCTTCTGCCGAAATAGTTGGTGAAGAAATAGTTGTAGCTATTGGGGACAATAAAAATGTAACATTTAAACCGTTTATTTTAAGATCGCCTATTAGTTCTAATTGGCCATATGCGATTAATGGAGATACACCTGAACGCAATTATGCTTTCTATGCAATTTTACCCGAAAAATATTTTATGGGTAATCCATATCTGATAGCATTATCAAATAATGAGTCGTTATTGGCTTATGATACAGATGAGGGTCGCATGAAAGATATGAATACAATGGAGGTAGCGACAAGCAAGAACAAAGCAGAAAACTTTGCGAATGCAAATCGTCCTTTCCCATTCCCTACAGATGTAAAAGCCATTCGTAGTTCATTGATGAAATTTAATGATTCAACTGTTGTTGCATTAACATCTACGAACTTTAACAGTTCTGATAAAATTAAGATATCTCCTTGGTCAATTAAAGGACATTTATTCAATGACATCTCAGTAAAAAATAGTGATATTACTGAATATCCATTATTTATTGGAGGATTATCGGAGTCAAATGTAAAAATTGGATTGGGAATTGATGCAACTAATCTATATATTAGCGCAAAAGCTACAGATATAACACAAATTGCAGCACCTTCAGGAACACAAAAAGGTGATGGTCTCTATTTTTATATCGATGCTCCAAATCTTTCTATACTTGATGTAGATGCGGGTATTTCAAAATTCTGGGTTTCCTCAGAGGGAGAAGTCGCTCGTTGGGACGGAAAAGAAGGACAGTGGAAATCTGCTGCTTCGGGAGGCATTGTTGTTACTGCAGAACCATCAGTAGATGGATATGCGCTTTCAATAACTATTCCCAAAGCAAAACTGAGCAATTTCAATAATAATGGAATTCGTTTTGGTGCAGCTTTTTCAGATTATAATGATATTGATAATGGAACAACTGAATTCCTATCACACTGCAAAGACTTAAGGTCAAGCACTTGGTTAGGGGTTACTTTTTAACTTTATAAGTTACTTTTTCAATTAACCTTTATTGCAGGTTGGAGCACTAATATGTGCTCCAACCTGCAACTTTTTTTATCATTACCTTAAAGATGCACAACAATTTTAATGATTCACAAATATTAACCTGTTTAATAACAAAAAATGAGATCAGAGTTAATTTGTTTATGAGAGATTATCACTAGTGTCCACTAAAAGAAATTAAGACTTAATTGTCCATCATTAATCACATCAACAGGCTCTTTTGTAAAGAGGTCATCAATTGGAGTCTTATCCAGAAGCGATGCACTATATTATTGGTCAGATAGACAAAGGTCCGGTTCAGCGTTTCAGTGTAAAATACAATTCTACGCAGCTCGTCAGGATACTTCTTGATAGAAGCATAGCCTGTCAGTCTTATCAATTGGTCACAAAGTTTACCTCCCTGATTGTGTTTGGTATCGATGTCCTTTACAACTTCATAATTCAGTCTGCTCTTTTCACGTATGACAAAATATGCATTAATCTGGTCAATATGATAAAGTCTTTTCAAATCAAAATATCCACGGTCAAATAGATAATATGCACCTGTTTCATAAGGAATTGCATCCATGGCATTCACATCGTGCACTTTGGCTTCAGTGATATGAATGAATGCAGGTATTTGTGTTTCAACATCGAAAAGCGTATGCATTTTAACTCCAGCTTTCGCGCGCCGAAACTTTGCCCACCAGAAAACATTCAGACACAAATCAATAGTCGTAGAATCGAAGGTATAAACGTGCCCTTCAACTTCAAAGTCTTTGGTAATCCGTTTTATTCGGGCGATCTCTATCATACGATAAGCAAAGTCTTCAAATATTTTCGTTTCCCATCTTTCGTTCATTTTGGAGAGATTACTTCTCGTTACATTCTTTCAAAAGCCAAGATGATAGGTTTTATTGGAGTGTGCCGATATTATGCTAATCAAATCACAAAGACTATCCCGGTTAGAGAGTTGTCCAAACATCATGACAAGCAACTGATTCCAACAAGTGAAATGTTTTACGTATTTATCTCCTTCGTATTTCATAACAAGTCTTTGAAAGTATTTCTGAAGAAGAAACTCTATTAGTTGAGCAAATATATATTTCCCACTAAGCATCTGTGTCCGTTTTTGGTGATTGGATGCAAAGTTAGCCATTCAAATCGTGGACATAATATTTTGCTCGTAAACATCATGTTTTCAAACAAATATATTAAATGTTAATGTTTTTAAGTGGACACTAGTGAGAAATTATCACTTTTTAAAAAAGATTTTGAATAATTAAATATCATATAGTATAGTTTATATATCATTTATCACAGCACCTCTCTATTTAAATTATTTTATTTTTGTATATAAAATATTAAATCTTTAAATTTATAAAGTGCATTTTTTAGAGATTAAACCATATATTTGCATAAAAGACAAAGGCTATTTCTATAAATCCTAATTTAAAGAACATATTTTAAATTCTTTTACATATTAAAAGTCTTAATTTAAATGATTCAATAATAAAGAATCGAATAAAAGTTTACTTTTTTAAAGTCTAAATAAATGAATAAAACAGTCAACATGGGCTATATAGCCTTTATTTCATTAGTAGCAGCATTAGGTGGACTATTATTTGGTTACGATACCGCGGTTATTTCGGGTACAATTTCAATTGTTACCGAACAATTTGCTCTTAACTCTGTCCAAAGTGGTTGGTATGTTGGTTGCGCGCTTCTTGGTTCAATCATTGGTGTAATTTTCGCCGGTAAACTTAGTGACTCAATTGGCAGGAAATGGACAATGATTATTTCAGCGGCTTTTTTCCTTTTATCAGCAATTGGTTGTGCTTTATCAAACAGCTTGAACCAACTAGTTTTTTGGCGAATGGTTGGTGGAGGTGGAATTGGTATTGTTTCCGTAGTTTGTCCACTGTATATTTCTGAAATTTCTCCTGCATCACATCGTGGCAGACTTGTCTCTTTATATCAATTAGCTGTAACGATTGGTTTTTTGGCAGCATATTTAGTAAATTTCTTCTTATTAAAATTATCAGAGAATTTCTACTCTTCGGATTTGATTATATATAAAATATTTGGAATTGAATCATGGCGTGGCATGCTGGGAGCTGAAACAATCCCTTCCCTATTATTTTTCATGGTTATTTTTCTTATTCCTGAAAGTCCCCGTTGGTTGATTGTCAAACAAAAAGAAAACAGAGCATTTAATATTTATTCTAAAATTATCATAAAAAAAGAAGATATATTATTTCAAATTGCAGAAACAAAATCACTGTTACTTGCTCAAAAAGAAATATCTTCCGATTGGAAAGTACTATTTAAGCCTGGATTTAGAAAAGCCGTAATTATTGGATCTGCAATCGCCATTCTTGGTCAATTTATGGGAGTAAATGCTGTTCTGTATTACGGACCATCTATTTTTGAATCAAGCGGTTTATCAAGTGGTGATTCTCTTTTTTATCAATCCCTTATAGGAATAGTTAATATGCTTACGACAGTTATTGCTCTTCTTATAATCGACAAGGTTGGACGTAAAAAATTGGTTTATTTTGGAGTTATCGGAATGATTATATCACTATCATTCATTGGCTTCTATTTTATTAATGGAGCTATGCTTGGTTTGTCCAGCATCTTCTTGTTATTTTGTTTTTTAGCTTACATTTTCTTTACGGCAATTTCCATAAGTGCAGTAATATTTGTTTTCCTTTCAGAGATGTATCCAACCAGAATACGTGGACTTGCTATGTCAATAGCTACTCTATCCTTGTGGATAGGTACATATTTAATTGGCCAACTTACTCCTTGGATGCTTGAATCACTAACTCCGGCTGGTACTTTCTTTGTATTTGCTGTTATGTGTTTACCATATATGTTCATAGTTTGGAAATTAATGCCTGAAACAACAGGTAAATCACTTGAAGAGATTGAACGTTTTTGGCTTAAGAAACTTAAATAAAAAAATAAAGAAAAAATATATTATCATGGATTTTAAAAAATTAGAGAACCTTTATAAAGAGGAACTTCTGGACAATGTAATCCCATTCTGGCTTCAAAAGTCACAGGATAGGGAATTTGGCGGTTACTTCACATGTCTCGATCGCAAAGGCGATGTTTTTGATACCGATAAGTTTATTTGGTTACAAGGTCGTCAGGTGTGGATGTTTTCCATGCTATATAATAAGGTGGAAAAAAGACAGGAGTGGCTGGACTGTGCCATTCAAGGTGGCGAGTTTTTGAAAAAGTATGGTCATGACGGTAATTACAACTGGTATTTTTCTCTAGACAGAGAAGGTAATCCGCTGGTTGAACCGTACAATATCTTCTCATACACCTTTGCAACTATGGCTTTCGGGCAATTGAGTCTGGCTACCGGTAACGAGGAATATGCTGATATTGCAAAGAAAACATTTGACATTATCCTTTCCAAGACTTCTAACCCAAAAGGGAAATGGAACAAGGCTTATCCGGGTACGCGCAATCTTAAAAACTTTGCCTTACCTATGATACTTTGCAACCTGTCACTGGAAATTGAATATCTTTTGGACAAGGATTTCCTCAAACAAACAATGGAGAACTGCATCCATGAGGTAATGGATGTATTCCTGCGTCCGGAGTTGGGAGGAATAATTGTGGAGAATATAAATACCGACGGTTCACTCTCCGACACTTTCGATGGTAGATTGGTAAATCCAGGTCATGCAATAGAGGCCATGTGGTTTATAATGGATTTGGGAGAACGACTTGGTCGTCCCGAATTAATTGAAAAAGCTGTTACCACTACTCTTAAGATGGTAGAATATGGCTGGGACAAACAGTATGGAGGTATATTCTATTTCATGGACCGACTAGGACATCCACGCCACGAACTGGAGTGGGATCAAAAGCTATGGTGGGTACACGTTGAAACGCTTATTTCCCTACTTAAAGGATACCAACTTACAGGTTCAGAAGAGTGTTTGAGTTGGTACAAAAAAATACACGATTACACATGGAGTCATTTTAAAGATCCTGAATATGCTGAGTGGTGGGGCTATCTTAACCGCCAGGGTGAAGTATTGCTGGATCTTAAAGGTGGCAAATGGAAAGGTTGTTTCCATGTACCGCGTGGTTTGTTTCAGTGCTGGAAAACACTTGAAAAAATAGAAGCTAAAAAGGAGATTTTAATAGATGAAATCAGATAATCAGTAGATATGAATAGAAGAAATTTTATAACATACTCAGCATTATTGGGTGGTTCAGTAATGTTGGAAGGAAGTAAAGGTGTACAAAAGTTAGGTAAATCATCTCGTAAAAAAGGAGGAATTACTAAAGAATTTGCCGCAGATGTAGTTATAATTGGCGGAGGACTAGGAGGATGCGCAACAGCTATAGCTGCTTGTAGGAATGGTCTTAATGTTATATTAACAGAAGAAACAGACTGGATTGGTGGTCAGATATCACAGCAAGGTGTACCACCAGATGAACATCAATGGATTGAAACAGAAGGTGCTCCTGCTTCTTATAGAGATTATAGAAATAGAGTTCGAAATTATTATAAAAGGAATTATCCTTTAACTGATGATGCTAAAGCAAGGGAGTATTTAAATCCGGGTGATGGATCAGTATCACGTATATGTCATGAACCAAAAGTTGCTGTTGCAGTATTAAATGAGATATTTGCACCATATACAAGTACAGGTAAATTAATAATACTTACAGATTATAAAATCAGAAAAGCAGATGTTGTTGGTGATTCAGTTAAGCATCTAGAGGTAGTTAATACAAAATCAGGCGATTCAATTGTTTTAACTGCACCTTATTTTGTAGATGCTACTGAATGTGGCGACTTGCTTCCGTTGACTGGTACTGAATATATTACCGGTGCTGAGGCTAAATCTGATACTAAAGAGATTCATGCTGCTCAAAAACATGAACCTAAAAACAATCAGGCCTTTACGCTTTGTTTTGCAATGGATTATCAACCAGATGTGAATAATACAATTGATAAACCTGATAACTATGATTTCTGGAAGAATTATGTTCCTGATCTTACACCTGCATGGTCGGGGAGATTACTTGATTTAACATATTCAAATCCTTCTACTTTAGTTCCTAAGGCGTTAGGGTTTCATCCTGAGGGTAACGCTACAGAAGATTCCCTTAATTTATGGAATTACAGGAAATTAATTAACAGGAAAAATTTTGTAAAAGGTACGTACAATGGAGATATAACTATTGTTAACTGGCCTCAGAATGACTATTTCCTTGGAAATGTTCTTGATGTTTCTGAGAAAGAATTCAAGAAACATGTGGATGCTGCAAAGCAACTTAATCTGTCTCTTTTGTATTGGTTGCAGACTAGCGCACCCCGACCAGATGGCGGCATTGGTTGGTCGGGATTGAGATTGAGAGGTGATGTAATGGGCACTGAAGACGGGATGGCAAAATATCCATATATACGCGAATCAAGGAGAATAAAAGCAGATTTTACAATTTTAGAAGAACATGTAGGTTCTGAAAACAGGAAATTAGTTGCGGGACCAGAAGAGGGTAAGATTGCAGCACAATTTTATGATAGTGTTGGTATTGGTTATTATCATATTGATTTGCACCCTAGTGCTGGTAAAAATAATTATATAGATTTTTCATCACTTCCATTCCAAATACCGTTGGGTGCTTTATTGCCTCAGAGAGTTAATAATTTGATACCAGCAAACAAGAATATTGGAACAACGCATATTACGAATGGATGTTATCGCCTACATCCGGTTGAATGGAGTATAGGTGAAGCAGCGGGAATGTTAATAAACTTTGCATTAAAAAAGAAGACAATTCCAAGAGCAGTGAGAGAAAACAAAAATCTATTAACTGATTTTCAAAGCGAATTAGTTAAACAAGGTATTGAAACAAAATGGTCATTTATTAAATAAAACTAGAATCATGTCAACACGTAGAGATTTTTTAAAAAAAGCAGCAATGGGAGCCGCAGGTTTAACCATAGTTCCCAGCACTATATTAGGTAAAGCGGGAGGCTACACCGCCCCAAGTGATAAACTGAATATTGCCGGTATTGGAGTAGGCGGTATGGGTCGTCGTAATCTGTCCAATATGAAGACTGAAAATATAGTTGCCTTATGTGATATAGATTGGAGATATGCAGGCAAGACCTTCAAAGATTATCCACAAGCAAAACAGTTTAAGGACTGGAGAGAAATGTTTGACAAAATGGGTAAATCCATAGATGCAATTATGGTTGCCACCCCCGACCACACACACGCCGGAGTAGCAGCACATGCAATTACATTGGGTAAACACACATATGTACAGAAACCACTGTCTCACAGTGTATATGAATCTCGCCTTCTTACAAATCTGGCTAAGAAATATAAAGTTGCAACCCAAATGGGTAACCAGGGCAATTCTTTTGATTGGTGTCGTCAATTAGCAGAATGGGTTCAGTCGGGTATTATAGGAGATGTTTACGAGGCACACTGTTGGACCGACCGTCCTATATGGCCTCAGGGTTTGTCTGAGCCAAAAGGTGGTATGGCCGTTCCTTCTACTCTCGATTGGGATTTATTTATCGGTCCGGCTAAAAAGCGTGCTTACGATCCTGCATATACTCCATGGAACTGGAGAGGTTTCTGGGATTTTGGTACAGGAGCTTTAGGTGATATGGCATGCCATATTATGGACCCATTATATTGGGCTCTAGATCTTAAATATCCTATAAGTGTATCTGCTAATTCAACAATTTCTAATCTTTACTCTCCTCCACAGGCTCAAAAAGTTACTTATAAGTTTCCTGCTCGTCCTGCAAAAGGAAATGTGAGTATGCCGGAGTTAACAGTTCATTGGTATGATGGAGGCTTGGTACCTGACAGACCTGAAGAGTTGAAGGATGGAGAGATGATGGGTGATCCTGATGGAGGAATAATCCTTGTGGGCACTAAAGGTAAAATTATGACCGGTTGTTACGGAATGAATTTAACATTACTTCCTATTTCCAGAATGGAATACTTTAAACAACCAGAACCAACGCTTCCACGTATTGCGGGTGGTAATGGAAATATATGGTCAACCAATGCACACGAACAAGACTGGATTAGAGCTGCTAAAGAATCGCCTGAAAATAGAATAGAGTCATCATCTAATTTCCAATTTTCAGGTCCTTTCAACGAAATGGTTGTTATGGGTGTGCTGGCTACCAGATTATCCGGTCTGCAGGGTCTACATCGTGAGTTGAAATGGGATGGAGAGAATATGAAATTCACGAATATTTCACCTACTGATAAAATAAAAATAGTTACAGTTGATGATTATTCGGTAATAGATGGTGATCCTAAATTCGACCGCCGATTTGCAGAATTTAATGCTCTTGACATGGCAAACGAATGGATTAAACACACCTATCACAATGGATTTACTTTACCTGAAATGCCAAAAATTTAAAATAGATAACTAATGAGAAAAACAATTAATTTAATATTTATGATTTCGGCACTGCTGATGTTTTTCAGCTGTACTACATCAAAAAAGACAGCGGCCGAGAAAAAAGGATGGAACCTTTCTATGCAATCTTATACTTTCCATCTCTTCACAGTACCCGAAGCATTGGATAAAACAGCCCAACTAGGATTAAAATTTATTGAGATTTATCCCGGTCAGAAAATGGGACCTGAATTTGGTGATGCTACTTTCGGATATAATTTGACAGTAGAGCAACAGGAGCAGCTAAAAGAGTTGGCTAAATCCAAAGGCGTGAAGATAGTTTCATCTGGAGTATGGACAGCCACCAGAGATGAATGGAGTATGGTATTTCCTTTTGCTAAAGATATGGGAATGGAATTTATCAGTGCAGAACCAGCAAGAGAAGATTGGGATGTGGTTGAAAAACTTGCTCAACAGTACGGAATTAAAGTAGCCACACATAATCATCCAAATGAAGCATCATATTGGAAACCAGAAATCTTGTTGGAACATATTGGAAACAGAAGTGAACTGTTGGGTTCTAGTGCCGATGTAGGGCATTTTAAGAGGATGAATGAAGAACCAATATCTTCACTCCAAAAGCTTGATGGAAGGTTAATAGCCCTTCATTTCAAGGATATTGCACCGGAAGAAGCAACTGGTAAATTAGAAGATGTTGTTTGGGGTAAAGGTGTTTTGAATGTAAAAGGAATGCTTGAAGAACTAAAACGTCAGAACTTCAAAGGATACTTCACAATTGAATATGAGGCAAATTGGGAAAATAATTTACCGGAAATAAAGGAATCTATAGATTACTTTAATCAAATTGTAGAAGGATTATGAAATATAAAAGAAAAAATGGATTAAAAATAACTAGCATTAAGGATGTTGATTAAAATATCTATATATACATTGTTTTTTAAATTTATAAATACAAAAAAATGAAAAGATGAAAAAGAGTTTATTCAAAAGTTTATTCAAACTATCGTTTTTGTTATTATTTTTGATTGTTTGTACAACAACTCAAGCAACTACAAAAATTAATGAAAACACACTGGAAAGTAGCCAAGATGGTACTTTGCAGATAAGAGGGAAAGTAACTGATCAAACTGGGCAGCCTCTTCCAGGAGCAAACGTCATGATTGATGGAACTTCAAAAGGGGTAGTTACTGATATTGATGGCTATTATGTTATTGATGCAGTAAAAGGGAATGTGTTAAGATTCTCTTATATTGGTTTCGAAGACCAAACAATAGAAGTTGGTAGCAGATTGGCTATCGATGTCACACTTGGTGAAGCTACAACAATGCTTGAAGAAGCTGTTGTAGTAGGTATGGGGTCTCAAAGAAAAGCTAGTGTTATTGGATCTATTTCTTCCATTAAAACAGAAGCTCTTGATATTCCACAACGTTCATTAGTATCTGCATTGTCAGGTAAAATTGCAGGTGCTACAATTGTTCAAAGATCAGGTGAACCTGGATATGATAACGCATCTTTTTGGGTACGAGGTATTGCTACCTTAGGTGCAAACAAAAGTCCTCTTATTTTAGTGGACGGAGTTGAAAGAGACATGTCTAATATCGCAATTGAAGAAGTTGAATCTATATCCATTTTGAAAGATGCATCAGCAACTGCTGTTTATGGAGTTAGAGCTGCCAATGGGGTTGTTTTAGTTACTACTCGTAAAGGGGTTGCACAAAAACCTGTAGTTGAGCTTAAACTCGAATCAGGGATGTCTGATTTGCCCAACATGCCTAAGTTTGTTGGAGGTACTGACTATGCTAGACTTTACAACGAAGCAGCAGGTAGAGAAAATTATACCGAAGAATATATTGATTACTTAGAAAGAGGTGTTAACCGTTTCTTATACCCCAATGTTAACTGGTTTGATCAAATTTTCAAAGATTGGTCTAACAATTCCAATGCGAATGTCACTATTAGAGGTGGTGGAGAAAGAGCCCGATATTTTATAAGTGGTGGTTTTATGCAAGATCAAGGTAACTTAAAAGACTATGGGTTGAATGATTATAAAACAAATATTAATCTAAAAAGATACAATTTCAGATCAAATATTGATATTACAGTTACAAAATCAACAATTGTAAATCTAGAGTTAGGTGCTAATCTAACAGATATTCATGAACCAGGGGTGGGATCTAGAACACTTTATTCTACTTATTTTGGAAGCCCTTCAGATGAATTGTTTTATTGGTCATATTTAGCAACACCACTGTCAAATCCGGTTCGTCTACCTATTGGAAGAAAACCTGATGGTACAGTTGAATGGGGCTGGGGTGCACCTAGCCAAGTGGGAGAAGCAAATCCAGCAGAACGTTTACATGGGTCTGGTTATAATACACGATTCAATACAGAAATAATGAGTCAGTTTATTTTAAATCAAGATCTTTCTATGTTATTAGATGGATTGAATTTTAAAGCTTTTTTCTCTTTTGACTCTAATAGTAATACATATCAACGAAGGAATAAGAATGCAACAACTTATGCTGTTGACGGTGTTGATGATGAAACTGGTGATCTAATTGTTAAAGAGATTGACATGGGACAAGAGTTCCTTGGATATTCTAGAGATGCTGGCTCAAATAGAGCGATTGAATCAAAAGCGCAATTAAACTACGACAAGTTATTCAACACAGAACATCGCGTTGGGGGAATGTTCATGTATTATCAACGCGACTTTATAAATGGAACAGCAGGTAGTTCTATTATGGCACTTCCTTATAGAAAACAGGGTGTTGCATTTAGAGGAACATATGCTTTTAAAGATACTTACTTTGGAGAATTCAATATTGGTTATAATGGATCTGAAAATTTCCCAAGTGATAAACGTTATGGTTTGTTTCCTGCAGGTGCAATTGGTTACCTTATTTCTAATGAACCATTTTGGGATGTTAATAAAATAAGTCTATTGAAATTTAGAGCATCTCTTGGTTTAGTTGGTTCAGATGCACTTCCTAACAACCTCAGATATGGTTATTTATCTACATGGGGTGGTGGTCTAGGTGGTTATGCATTTGGTTTTAACCCAACTTCTGTAGGCGGTGTTGGAGAAGCTCAAGTTGGTGTTTCCAACTTGACATGGGAAAAAGGATTGAAAAAGAACATAGGTTTTGAACTTGGTTTATTAGATAATGCTTTTACCATGGATGTTGATTATTTTCAAGAAAAAAGATCAGATATTTTAATACAGCGTGGATCATTACCAGCAATTGCAGGTTTTAATCAAAATCCTTATGCGAATATGGGAATCATGGAAAATCAAGGTATAGAAACAACAGTTGAATTTAATAAAAATATTAACAAGCTTTTTTATAGGTTCTATGGTAACTTTGCCTTTACTCGTAACAAGATTATTGAAATGGATGAACCACAAATGGATTATGCATACCGTATGAGAACCGGTCATCCACTTGGACAACAATTTGGATTAATTGCAGAAGGTTTGTTTGCTGATCAAAATGAAATTGATAATAGTCCAGAACAAAAATTTGGAGTTGTTCGTCCAGGAGATGTGAAGTATAAAGACATTAATGATGACGGAGTAGTAGATGCGGATGATGAGACAGCAATAGGATATTCGAATGTACCTGAAATTATTTATGGATTTGGAACACAACTTATGTGGAAAGAAATTGATTTTGGAGTATTTTTCCGAGGACAATCTAGAGTTACATATGCATTGGGAGGATCTACATTTATACCTTTTAGTGAAGGTGTAGGTAAAGGAAACGTATTTGAAAAAGCATTGGATAGATGGACAGTTGAAAATCCAGATCCAAATGCATTTTATCCCAGACACTCAGATGGAAGATCAACTAATAACTGGCAGAGTTCTACACGCAATATTTATGATGGAAGTTTACTAAGACTAGCTGATATTGAATTAGGTTATAGCTTTAAAAAGAAACATATATCCTTTATGGGCCTTAGTTCATTAAGAATACATGTTTTAGCTACTAACGTTGCTTTGTTTTCACCATGGAAAATGTGGGATCCTGAAACAGGCTCACCTAATGGAAACAAATATCCAATCCCTAGAAAATTCAATTTTGGTATTAGAACAACATTTTAATAATAAAGAATAATGAAAAAATATATATTAAGTTTATTTATATTTCTACTGATTGTCTTTTCGGGTTGTACTGACTTTTTAGAAAAATTGCCTGATGACATGAAAACAGATGATATGGTTTGGAGTTCAAGAAAGGAAACTGAAGGATACCTTGCCAATGTTTACGCAGCAATACCATTACACAATTTGCACCAAGATGATCCTTGGTTAGGATTATCTGATGAGATTGATTTAACTTGGACTGTATATAACACATATCCTATAAATTTAGGTAATTGGACACCATCTTCAGGTTTTTATAATAAATATGCACTTTGGTATAGAGCAATTAGAGCTTCTTATGTTTTTGAGAACAATGTTGATAAAAACGGTGAGTTAAGTGACGCTTTAAAGACTCAATACAAAGCTGAAGTGAGATTTCTACGAGGATACTATTATTGGTTATTACTTCGTCAATACGGACCTATTGTATTACTAAAAGAGCAACAAGGCAATGAAGCTGATTTTGTTAATATGGCTCGTGCTCCTTTTGATGAGTGTGTTGAATATATTGTTGAAATGATGGATTCTGCTGAAAAGGATCTACCACTTCATTGGTGGAATGATCAAAATATGATAGGAAAACCAAACAAAATAATTTGTAAATCGGTAAAGGCGATAGTACTTACATATGCAGCTAGTCCTCAATGGAATGGTAATAAAGACTACACTGACTTTAAAAACCTTGATGGAACACCGTTAGTTAACACATCTTACGATGAAAATAAATGGAAAAGAGCCGCAGAAGCAAGTCTTGAAGTTATTAAAATATCTGAAAATAATCCTGATGCAAAACTTCGTTTGTATAGAAATAATGAAGATGGTGGAGGAGCTTTTAATCCATATAAATCATTAGTTGATGTACAACTGAAAAAATGGAATAGTGAAATTATTTTTGGAGCATATGGTGCCTATAATACAGAAGCTTGGATGATTCATGCTTCACCAGGTCCAAATAACTTGGGAGGAGTAGGTCCAACCCAGCGTGTTGTTGACGCGTTCTTGATGGAAAACGGAAAAACAATTGAAGATCCGACATCAGGATATATAGAAACCGGATTTTCAACAACACCAAATCAGCATTGGAATCCTAACAATAGAGTTATAAATACAGATGCTGGTCGCAAACAGAT
>JBAYZS010000037.1:0-22238 GCA_041672395.1 Dysgonamonadaceae bacterium
TGGAACAATCACCAGCAAAGGAGTAAATAATATGCTTTTGGAAAGTGTAGGTCTTTATCAGAATTTTTTAAAGAACTTGTCCACTCCACAATAATAAACAAATAGAATAAAAATATATGTCACCTAATTTAAAAGCGGCATTGTTAGGGCCGCTCAATAAAAATAATCCAATTCTGGTGCAGGTATTAGGTATCTGTTCCGCGTTAGCTGTTACCACCAAACTGGAATCTTCATTAGTAATGGCTATTTCAGTTATTATTGTTGTAGCATTATCCAACGTGATTATTTCTTTATTGAGGAAATCAATCCCAAATCGCATACGAATTATAGTACAGCTTGTTGTAGCAGCAGCATTGGTAACGCTTGTCAGCGAGATACTGAAAGCATATGCATACGATGTTAGTAAGCAGTTGTCGGTCTATGTCGGATTAATTGTAACCAACTGTATATTAATGGGTAGGTTAGAAGCTTTTGCAATGGGTAATGGACCTTGGGCATCATTTTTAGATGGGATAGGTAACGGATTAGGTTATGGCTGGATTTTGGTTACAGTAGGTTTTATTCGTGAATTATTTGGTTCCGGAACCCTTTTAGGCTATAAAGTTATACCCCAATCGTTTTACGATGCCGGATATATGGATAATGGATTTATGATGTTAGCCCCAATGGCCTTGTTGTTGGTAGGCTGTATTATTTGGATCCACCGATCAAAAAATCCCGAATTACAAGAAGAACAATAATTAAGCATAAAATTCAAAGATATAAATGGAAGCAATTAGTCTGATAGTTCGTTCGATATTTGTAGACAATATGATTTTCGCATACTTTTTGGGTATGTGTTCATATCTTGCCGTATCGAAGAATGTTAAAACCGCTTTAGGACTTGGTATAGCCGTAACAGTAGTACTTGTATTAACTGTTCCGCTCAATTTTTTGCTTGAGAATTACATATTAAAACCCGGAGCACTTGGATGGTTAGGTGATGGTTTTAAAGATATGGATTTGAGTGTTTTTAGTTTAATTATTTTTATTGCTGTAATAGCATCATTCACTCAATTACTTGAAATGGTGATAGAGCGTTTTAGTCCCTCGCTTTACAATTCACTTGGCATTTTCTTACCATTGATAGCCGTAAACTGTGCTATTTTAGGAGCTTCGCTTTTTATGCAACAACGTGATTTCTCAAATGTTGGAATGGCAACCGCTTACGGATTTGGATCCGGTATTGGATGGTTGTTAGCCATTGTAGGCATGGCTGCCATTAGAGAGAAACTTGAATATTCTAATGTTCCTAAACCGCTTCGTGGATTGGGGATTACGTTTATTATGACAGCGTTGATGGCGATTGGATTTATGAGTTTCTCCGGTATAAGTATTTAATACAAAAAATTATCTGTAAATTATGAATATATTGTTGAATGCAGGAGTAATTACTATTATAACCAGCATTTTGGTTTTTCTGATTATCATTCTTATTCTGGTTATTGTTATCATTTGGGCAAAAACCAAGCTAATGCCATCAGGCAATGTAAAGATAACCATCAATGAAGACAAAGAACTGGAAGTTCCCATGGGTTCCACGTTATTAAATACGCTATCTACTGAAGGCGTTTTCTTGTCGTCCGCTTGTGGTGGAGGCGGAACATGCGGTCAGTGTCGTTGTCAGGTAGTTGAAGGAGGCGGTGAGATTTTACAAACAGAGGTAGGTCATTTTACCCGCAAAGAAATTCAAAACAACTGGCGTTTAGGTTGTCAAGTTAAAGTTAAGAATGATATAAGTATAGTAGTATCAGATGACATTTTTGGAGTAAAAGAGTGGGAGTGCGAAGTTATTTCTAATAATAACGTAGCCTCATTTATCAAAGAATTTGTTGTTAAACTTCCCGAAGGCGAAAATCTTAATTTCAAGCCCGGATCCTATAGTCAGATAAAGATACCAAAGTATGAGAACTTGAAATATTCAGATATGATTATTGACGAACAATATAAATCCGAATGGGACAAGTTCAAATTATGGTCGTTAGTCGCAAAAAACGAAGAAGAGACCGTCCGTGCTTATTCAATGGCTAATTATCCTGCAGAAGGAAATATTATTCTGTTGAATGTGCGTGTTGCTACTCCTCCTTTTGATAAGGCAAAAGGTGATTGGATGGATGTGAATCCCGGGATCGCTTCATCTTATATCTTCAATTTGAAACCAGGCGATAAAGTGATGATGTCCGGTCCTTTTGGAGATTTTCATCCCATCATGGACAGTAAACGTGAAATGCTTTGGATTGGCGGTGGAGCCGGTATGGCTCCTTTGCGGTCACAAATCATGCATTTAACAAAAACGTTGCGTATTACCGATCGAAAAATGTCGTATTTCTATGGTGCGCGTGCTTTGATAGAAGCTTTTTATCTAGAAGATTTCCGGGAGTTAGAAAAAGAGTTTCCTAATTTCTCTTTCCATTTGGCGCTGGATCGTCCTGATCCTAAAGCTGATGAAGCAGGTATAAAATATACGCCTGGTTTTGTTCATCAAGTTATTTATGATACTTATCTCAAGGACCATGAGGCACCTGAAGATATCGAATATTACATGTGCGGACCAGGACCCATGTCGAACGCTGCTAAACAGATGCTCGACAGTCTGGGGGTTTCGCCAGAAATGATCATGTTTGATGATTTCGGATAAAGAAATTGCACAATCTACACAATAATTCCAATAAAAGCGATTTACACTCAAAGTGAATTTCGCTTTTTTTCATTGATTTATTACAAATTGAAATAAAAATGCAATAAAAACGGCGAATAATTTTTTCATTTGGTTTATTTTGTTTTACTTTGTAGCCATATACAGAAAAGATATAAAAATTAAACAAAAATAATGGTCAATTCGTTACATATTCTAGTCATCTCTATTCTACTATCGGATCGATAGAAGGTGAGACCAGGTATGTATATTTGATTAAATATAATAAAGAACAGATTACCTTTCTCACCTTTGAGAAAGGTTTTTCATTTTTAAAGAGTAACAGATATGGAGCGAATTTATGTATTTGACACAACGTTGCGTGATGGAGAACAAGTGCCTGGTTGTCAATTGAACACAATCGAAAAAATTCAAGTAGCACAGGCTTTGGAACTATTGGGTGTAGACGTTATAGAAGCAGGGTTTCCGGTATCAAGTCCGGGCGATTTCAATTCAGTAGTTGAGATTTCAAAAGCAATCACCTGGCCAACCGTTTGTGCTCTTACCAGAGCGGTAGAAAAAGATATCGAAGTAGCTGCCGAGGCGTTGAAGTTTGCAAAGCGCAAACGTATTCACACAGGAATAGGTGTATCAGACTCGCACATTAAATATAAATTCAAATCAACACAAGAAGAAGTTCTTGAACGCGCAATCAAGGCTGTGAAATATGCTCGCAGGTTTGTAGATGATGTGGAATTTTATGCAGAAGATGCCGGTCGTGCAGATAATGAATATCTTGCAAGGGTTGTGCAGGCTGTGGTAAACGCAGGTGCCACCGTGATTAATATTCCTGACACAACCGGATATTGTTTCCCGGAGGATTATGGTGCAAAAATCAAGTATTTGATTGACAATGTAGATATGAAGAATGCCATTTTGGCTACCCATTGTCATCAAGATCTTGGTATGGCAACTGCTAACACCATTGCCGGAGTTTTAAATGGCGCGCGACAAATAGAAGTAACAATAAATGGAATTGGAGAACGTGCCGGTAACACATCTTTAGAAGAAGTAGTTATGGCATTTAAGAGTCACAAAGAGAAAGGATTTGATACCAATATCAATACTCAGCATATCTATTCAACCAGTCGTTTAGTTTCCGGTTTAATGAATATGCCAATTCAGCCAAACAAAGCCATTGTTGGTCGCAATGCATTTGCCCATTCATCCGGAATTCATCAAGATGGAGTATTAAAGAATGTAGAGACCTACGAAATTATTGATCCAAAGGATGTTGGTATTGATGATAGTGCCATTGTGTTGACTGCACGGAGTGGTAGAGCCGCATTAAAAAACAGGTTATCATTGCTTGGTGCTGAAGTAGATGGAGAAGAATTAGATAATATCTATAAGAAATTTCTTGAATTGGCAGATAAGAAAAAGAGTGTGAACGACGATGATATCCTTATGTTACTAGGAAAAGATAATCGTCTCCACAGGATAAAGATAGATTTTCTTCAAGTAGTTTGTGGAATTGGAGTTCAGGATGTTGCAAGTATCGGGCTGAATATAGCCGGTGAGCATTTTGAAGCTACAGCAACAGGTAACGGTCCTGTAGATGCAGCTATTAAAGCAGTAAAAAACATTATCAGTCGCAAGATGGTTATTAAGGAATTTCTTATTCAGGCAATCGATCACGGTAGCGATGACACAGGAAAAGTACATATGCAAGTAGAGCATAATGGATTGATATATTATGGTTTTTCTGCAAATACTGATATCGTTGCAGCTTCTGTAGAGGCATTTATTGATGCAGTAAATAAATTCGTACAATAAATATATTAATAAATAGATGAAAACATTATTTGATAAAATTTGGGATGCCCATACGGTGACTGCCGTAAACGATGGACCTACTCAATTATATATAGACAGGCATTTATGTCACGAAGTGACCAGCCCTCAAGCATTTGATGGCTTAAGAAAACGTGGGCTGAAAGTGTTTCGCCCTGAGCAGACAACACTTACTGCCGACCATAATATACCAACAATGAATCAAGATAAGCCAATTGGTGATAAGATATCTCGATTTCAGGTAGATACTTTAGCAAAGAATGCCCAAGAATTTGGTCTTACATATTATGGCTTAGGAAATCCAAAAAACGGAATCGTTCACGTTGTTGGACCTGAAAATGGTTATACCCAACCCGGGATGACCATTGTTTGTGGTGACAGTCATACTTCGACCCATGGAGCATTTGGAGCTATTGCTTTTGGCATCGGAACCAGTGAAGTAGAAATGGTGTTGTCTTCTCAGTGTATATTGCAGTCGCGTCCCAAAACTATGCGCATCAACTATAATGGCGAATTAAAAAATGGTGTTTCAGCCAAGGATATCGCACTTTATACTATTTGGAAAATGACCACCAGTGGTGCGACCGGTTATTTTGTAGAATATGCAGGAGAAGCCATTCGTAACTTGTCGATGGAAGCCCGAATGACCCTTTGCAATTTAAGTATTGAGATGGGTGCCCGTGGAGGATTAATTGCCCCGGACGAAACAACTTTCAGCTATGTTAAAGGTCGCGAGTTCGCACCTAAAGGCGAGAAATGGGATTCAGCGATAGCTTATTGGAAAACATTGAAAACAGACGAAGGAGCAATATTTGATAAAGAAATTACTTTTAACTCATCCGACATACAGCCAATGATTACCTATGGCACAAATCCCGGAATGGGAATGCCAATAAACGGTACGATTCCCGAGTTAGAAGAAATTGATGAAGCCAGCAAGATTTCGTTTGAGAAATCATTGAAATATATGGGTTTTAATCCAGGCGAGAAAATGGAAGGAAAAACCATTGATTATGTTTTTCTCGGAAGTTGCACTAATGGCCGTATAGAAGATTTTAGAGCATTCGCAAATTTTGTAAAAGGCAAGAAGAAAGCCGAAAATGTAACAGCCTGGTTAGTTCCCGGAAGTTGGCAAGTTCGTAAACAGATTGAAGCCGAAGGCTTAGATAAAATTCTTGAAGAAGCCGGATTTGAAATCCGTCAGCCTGGATGTTCCGCTTGTTTAGCAATGAACGATGATAAAGTACCAGCCGGTAAATATGCCGTTTCAACATCCAACCGTAATTTCGAAGGTCGTCAGGGTCCAGGATCCCGTACGATTCTTGCAGGTCCTTTAGTAGCTGCTGCTTCGGCAATCACAGGTAAAATAACTAATCCTTTTTAAGACATATGGAAAAATTTCAAACAATAATATCATCATGTATCCCTTTACCTATTGAAAATGTGGATACAGACCAGATCATACCCGCACGATTTCTAAAAGCCACAACCCGTGAAGGGTTTGGTGATAATCTGTTCGCCGACTGGCGATATGATAAATCGGGAAATCCAAAAGCTGATTTTGTGCTAAACGATTCCACATATAGCGGACAAGTGTTGGTTGCAGGTAAGAATTTTGGCAGTGGCAGCAGTCGTGAGCATGCAGCATGGGCAATTGGCGGTTATGGTTTAAAAGTTGTTGTATCAAGTTTTTTTGCTGATATATTCAGGAACAATGCATTGAATAATGGCATCTTGCCAGTTGTTGTGAGTGAGGATTTCCTGAGTGATTTGTTTCTATCGATAAACAATAATGCTAAAGCTACTGTTACAATTAATTTGGAAGAGCAGTTCATTCAAAATGACGAGAACGGCAAAAAAGAATCTTTCGAAATTAATTCATATAAAAAAGACTGTTTGATAAACGGACTGGATGATATCGATTTTCTTCTTTCAAATAAAGGAAAAATTGAAACATACGAAAAAACCAGACCGTTCGTGTATTAATGTGTGTCTTTGGTTACTAAATGAAAAAAAGGAAAATTGAAATAATGGACACCACACTTCGTGATGGTGAACAAACTTCAGGGGTGTCATTTGCAGCTCAGGAAAAAGTGAGCGTGGTCCGTTTACTTTTGGAAGAACTTCATGTAGATAGAGTTGAAGTAGCTTCGGCACGAGTTTCGGAAGGAGAATTTAAAACCGTGCAAAAAATTGCACAATGGGCACAAGCAAACGGTCATCTTAATCAGATTGAAGTGTTGGGATTTGTTGATGGAAAAGCTTCTATCGAATGGATTACCAGCTCTGGTTGCAAGGTTATGAATCTTTTGTGCAAAGGCTCACTGAAACATTGCACTAAACAATTGAAGAAAACTCCTGAAGAACATATTCGGGATATAAGGCAAGTAATTGCAAATGCTACTCAAGTTGGTGTTGAAGTGAACATTTATCTTGAGGACTGGTCTAACGGGATGAAAGATTCTGAGGAGTATGTGTTTCAAATGGTTGATGAACTAAAAAATGAACCTATCAAACGGTTTATGCTTCCTGATACTTTAGGGGTATTGAATCCAGATCAGACTGCTGAATACTGTAAGAAAATGATCGATAGATATCCTGATTTGCATTTCGATTTTCATGCACATAATGATTATGATTTAGCTGTGGCTAATGTCTTTGAGGCAGTTAAATCGGGAATTCATGGGGTTCATGTTACAATTAACGGACTGGGTGAAAGAGCTGGGAACGCTCCTCTTACAAGTGTGCTTGCTGTTATTGAAGATCATTTGAAACTGAAGACAAATATAAACGAAGAAAACGTTTACAAAGTAAGTAAGATTGTAGAAAGCTATTCGGGTATTCGCATTCCTTCAAACAAACCTGTTATCGGTGATAATGTTTTTACTCAGGTTGCCGGTGTTCATGCTGATGGAGATAAAAAGAATAAGCTGTATTATAATGATTTGCTTCCGGAACGATTTGGCAGAACAAGAGAATATGCTCTTGGCAAAACTTCAGGAAAAGCGAATATCGAAAATAATCTGAAGTTGCTTGGGATAGAGCTGGATGAAGAATCAACAAAAAAGGTGACGGCACGCATTATCGAGTTGGGGGATAAAAAAGAACCGGTAAGTTTAGAAGAATTGCCTTATATCGTGTCGGATATCTTGAAAAATGGAGTAGAAAATCAGGATATTCAGATGCTAAACTATTCGTTGAACCTGGCTGATGGATTGCGTCCTACGGCAACTGTTAAGATTTCAATTCATGGCGAGGTCTATCAGCAAAGTGCTGCCGGTGATGGTCAGTATCATGCGTTCAGTAAAGCAATGTATATGATTTATCGTTTACTTGATAAACCTATACCTCAATTAATTGACTATGTTGTGGTTATACCGCCGGGAGGACAAACGGATGCTTTTGTACAGACAATCATCACATGGAATTTTGAAGGTAAAACATTCAAAACCCGCGGATTAGATGTCGACCAAACCGTGGCCGCCATTAAAGCAACGATGAAAATGTTGAATATGATTGAGAGTGGTAATATCCCTTCAATAACCTATACGGACTTACCCTAAGTTGGATTTTTAGATATAATAAATTATAGAAGATGAAATTAAATATTGCAGTTTTGGCAGGAGACGGTATCGGTCCCGAGATTATGAAACAGGCGCTTGAAGTTACAAAAGCGGTTAGTAAAAAATTTGGTCACGACTTAACTTATAAAGAGGCTATTGTTGGTGCATGCGCAATTGACGAAGTAGGAGATCCTTATCCCGCTGCCACACACGAAATTTGCATGCAGTCAGATGCTGTTCTTTTTGGAGCAATCGGCTCGCCAAAATATGATAATAATCCAAATGCTAAAGTGCGACCAGAACAGGGATTGCTTAGTATGCGCAAACAACTGGGGTTGTATGGGAATATCCGTCCGGTATCTACTTTCCCTTCTCTAATCCATAAATCACCGCTGAGAGCTGATTTGGTAGATGGAGCCGACTTTATGTGTATTCGTGAACTTACGGGAGGAATGTATTTTGGTCGCCCTCAAGGTCGCAGTGAAGACGGCAATACAGCCTATGATACCTGCATTTACACACGCGAAGAAATTGAGCGAGTTCTTCATTTGGCCTATAAGTATGCCGGACAAAGAAGAAAGAAATTAACCGTTGTGGATAAAGCCAATGTAATTGCCACTTCCCGTCTATGGCGACAAATAGCCCAAGAAATATCTCCCCAATATCCTGATATTGAAACAGAATATCTGTTTGTAGATAATGCAGCGATGAGAATTATTCAATGGCCAAAGAGTTTTGACGTGTTAGTCACAGAAAACATGTTTGGTGATATTCTTACAGATGAAGCTTCCGTTATAACCGGTTCAATGGGAATGTTGCCATCAGCATCCATTGGTTTACATACCTCATTGTTTGAGCCTATTCACGGTTCTTATCCACAAGCAGCAGGAAAAGACATAGCTAATCCACTTGCCATGATTTTGTCCGTCGCACTTATGTTTGAATATGCTTTTAATCTGAAAGAAGAAGGAGCACTTATTCGTGAAGCAGTGAATGCAAGTCTTGATGCCGGTATAGTAACAGAAGATATCGCAGACGGAGGTAAAGCCTATAAATTATCTGAAGTAGGCGCATGGATTGTTGAATATATTAATAGATAATCCAATATGGATAAAAAATTAAATAGTGCTACAAGCACACAAGGCAGACGAATGGCCGGAGCCCGGGCATTATGGCATGCTAACGGTATGACGCGTGAACAAATGGGCAAACCCATTATTGCAATTGTCAACTCATTTACACAGTTTGTCCCCGGTCATGTTCACTTGCATGAAATCGGTCAAATGGTAAAAAAGGAGATCGAAAAACTGGGTTGCTTTGCTGCTGAGTTTGATACGATTGCTATAGATGATGGCATTGCAATGGGGCACGATGGAATGTTGTACTCACTTCCTTCTCGTGATCTGATTGCCGACAGTGTTGAATATATGATAAACGCCCACAAGGCTGATGCGATGATTTGTATCAGTAATTGTGATAAAATAACTCCAGGAATGATGTTGGCTACCATGAGGTTGAATATTCCAACAATCTTTGTGTCGGGTGGCCCAATGGAGGCAGGGAAAATTGGTGACGAACAGATCGATTTGATTGATGCGATGGTAGAGTCGGCAGATGAATCTGTCTCCGACGAGCGGATTGCTGAATTAGAAAACCTTGCTTGTCCCACCTGCGGTTCATGTTCGGGAATGTTTACTGCAAATTCAATGAACTGTCTCAATGAAGCGATCGGTTTGGCCTTATCAGGTAATGGAACCATTTTAGCAACACATGCAAATCGAATTGAATTATTTAAGAAAGCCGCAGTGCAGATAGTTGAAAATGCCAATCGTTACTATTTTGAGGGCGACGAAAGTGTTCTACCTCTAAATATCGCAACCCGACAAGCTTTCTTGAATGCGATGACATTAGATATCGCGATGGGTGGTTCTACAAATACCATACTCCATTTATTAGCCATAGCAAATGAAGGAGGAGTTAATTTCACGATGGATGATATTGATGTCCTTTCCCGTAAAACCCCATGCATATGTAAAGTAGCCCCCAATACAAAAAAGTATCATATTCAGGATGTTAATCGTGCAGGCGGAATAATGGGAATAATGGGAGAATTGGCAAAAGCCAATCTGGTAGATACCTCTGTATTTAGAGCAGACGGACTCACATTAGGAGAATCCATAGAAAAATATTCAATAACCAAAGATGACGTTGATGCCGAAGCTATGAATATCTATTCATCAGCACCCGGTAATCGATATAATCTGGTTATGGGATCACAAAATGCTTGTTTTAAGTCGCTTGACAAAGACAGAATAGAAGGCTGTATCCGTGATGTGGAACATGCCTATACCAAAGATGGTGGTCTGGGAATTCTGAAAGGGAATATTGCACAAAATGGTTGTGTGGTAAAGACTGCCGGGGTTGATGAGAATATTTGGAAGTTCGCAGGAAAAGCGAAAGTGTTTCAATCACAAGATGATGCTTGTGATGGTATTCTCAACGGTAAAGTGCAGTCGGGTGATGTTGTAGTCATTGTTTATGAAGGCCCCAAAGGTGGTCCAGGTATGCAAGAGATGTTATATCCAACTTCATATATCAAAGCGAAGCATCTTGGTAAAGCATGTGCCCTTATAACAGACGGTCGTTTTTCGGGAGGCACCTCAGGATTGTCCATTGGGCATATATCACCAGAAGCTGCCGCCGGAGGAAACATAGGATTAGTAAAAGATGGCGACATCATTGAAATAGATATACCCAATAGAAGTATAAATCTTAAAGTGTCTGATGCCGAATTGACGGAGAGAAGAAAGCAGGAAGAGGCAAAAGGTAAAGATGCTTTTCAACCGATTAGAAACAGAAAAATATCCAAAGCCCTGAAAGCATATGCCAGTCTTGTTAGCTCGGCCGATAAGGGTGCAATTAGATTAATTGATTGATTATGAAAGAAATGAATGCAGAAATACCTGTTATCCAGGGAAGTGAAGCTTTGATACGCTCACTTCTTTATGAAGGCGTTGATACTATTTTTGGTTATCCGGGCGGAGCAATTATGCCCGTTTTCGACGCCCTGTATGATCATAAGACTGAGATTCGGCATATTCTGGTCCGTCATGAACAAGGTGCAGTCCATGCCGCACAGGGTTACGCACGAGTATCCCGAAAAGTTGGTGTAGCTTTAGTTACTTCAGGTCCCGGTGCTACGAATGCAGTCACCGGAATTACCGATGCCATGATGGACAGCACTCCTCTGGTAGTTATTTCCGGTCAGGTATCTTCGAACTTACTGGGTTCAGATGCTTTTCAGGAAGCTGATGTGATTGGCATTACTCAACCCATCACCAAATGGGCATATCAGATTCGTCGTGTCGAAGATATTCCATGGGCAGTTTCAAGAGCATTTTATATCGCTTCAAGTGGACGTCCGGGACCCGTGGTTCTTGATATTGCTAAAGATGCACAAAACAATAAATGTCCTTATAGCTATACTAAAACAGAATTCCTCCGCAGTTATGATCCTTCACCTGAAGTAGAATTAGATTTCATAAAAGAGGCAGCTGTTATTATCAATCAGTCTAAAAAGCCGTTGGCATTAGTAGGTCAAGGAGTTATTCTTGGTAAAGCAGAAAATGAGTTGATCGCTTTTCTTGAGAAAGCCGATATTCCTTTTGGTTCCACTATTCTTGGATTGTCCGCCGTTCCATCCAATCACCCGCTAAATTGCGGTATGTTAGGAATGCATGGCAATGTTGCACCGAACATAAAGACAAATGAATGTGACGTGTTGATAGCCATTGGAATGCGATTTGACGATCGTGTTACAGGCGACTTGAAAACGTATGCTAAACAAGCAAAGGTTATTCATTTTGACATTGATAAAGCTGAAATCGATAAGAATGTAAAAGCTACAGTAAGAGTGCTTGGGGATGCAAAAATAACGCTTCCTTTGGTTACTGAACTACTCGAAAAGAATACTCATTCCGACTGGATTGATGAGTTTAAGCCATTGAAACAAAAGGAAATAGATTGTGTTATAAACAATGAATTGTATCCTGAAGAAGGTGAAATTCATATGGGTGAAGTAATAAATAAGGTAACAGAAGCCACTCAAAACAAAGCTGTTTGCGTGACCGATGTCGGACAGCAGCAGATGATGGCAACTCGTTATTTTAAATTCACACAATCCCGAAGCATGGTTACTTCCGGCGGTTTAGGTACGATGGGGTTCGGACTTCCTGCCGGAATCGGTGCAAAATATGGAGCACCCGACAGAACCGTATGTATATTTGTCGGCGACGGCGGTCTGCAGATGACCATTCAAGAATTGGGAACAATAATGGAATATGGCATCAATGTGAAGATCATTGTGTTGAACAACAATTTTTTAGGAATGGTTCGTCAGTGGCAAGAGTTGTTTTATGATGAACGATATTCCGAAACCCATATGAAAAACCCCGACTTTGTTAAGATTGCCGATGCGTACAATATTAAAGGTCGCAAAGTAGTTGAACGCGCCAATCTTGATGAAGCAATTACGGAAATGTTGAGTTACGATGGGGCTTATCTACTTGAAGTAGTGGTTGAAACCAAAGGAATGGTTTATCCCATGGTTCCTGCCGGTACGAGTGTAACAAATATCATTTTGGGTAACGGTTATAAGCTTTAATAAATAATGAATCAAGTTATGGAAGAAAAGACATTATACACTATCACTATTTTCTCTGAAAATACCGTAGGAGTGCTCAATCAGATAGCAACTATTTTCACAAGAAGGCAGTTGAATATTGAGACCTTATCAGTTTCACCGTCAGCGATTAAAGGTATTCATAAGTTTACCATTACCACCTTTTCAGACTCTGAAGAAGACATGATAAAGCTTGTACGACAGATTGATAAAAGAGTAGATATTATTAAAGCATATTATAACACAAATGATGATTTAATACATCAAGAGCTTGCCTTGTACAAACTTGCAACAGAAAAAGTTTTGGAACACGGATCCATTGAGTATCTTGTAAGAAAGTATAATATTCGAATCCTGGAAGTCTCAAAAGATTGTGTCGTATTCTTGAAAGCGGGTCATTATGCTGAAACGCAAGCCTTGTTTGAAGAGCTGTCGCAACAGATTGGTGTGCTGCAATTTATACGATCAGGAAGAATAGCAATAACGAAAGCAAAAGTGGAAAGACTCAGCGATATGCTTTCGTCCAGAGAAGAGCGAAAAAACAAATTAGAAACATCAGATAACTAAATAAATAACAATACTGTAAGTCCAGAGACGAGAGTTAAAGGTCTGCAGTTAAAACTAAACAAAATGGCAATAATGAATTTTGGCGGGGTAGAAGAAAATGTAGTTACCCGCGAAGAGTTTCCCTTGAGTAAAGCAAGAGAAGTATTGAAAAATGAGACAATCGCTGTACTTGGTTACGGAGTACAAGGTCCCGGACAGTCTATGAACTTGAAAGATAATGGGTTCAATGTGATAGTAGGACAACGCAAAGAAAGCAAAACCTGGGATAAAGCTGTTGCCGATGGTTGGGTTCCCGGTGAAACACTTTTTGAGATTGAAGAAGCTTGTGAAAGGGCAACAATAATTGAGTATCTTTTGTCGGATGCTGCTCAGATTGCTGTTTGGCCTACCGTGAAGAAACATCTCACTGCCGGAAAGGCATTGTATTTTTCACACGGTTTTGGAATCACTTATAAAGAACGTACCGGAATTGTTCCACCTGCAGATGTAGATGTAATTCTGGTCGCACCAAAAGGTTCGGGAACCAGTCTTCGCACAATGTTCCTTGAAGGCCGCGGTCTCAATTCAAGCTATGCCATTTTCCAGGATGCAACCGGGAAAGCATACGACAGAGTTGTGGCTTTAGGTATCGGCGTTGGCTCAGGTTACTTGTTTGAGACAACTTTCAAGCGCGAGGTCTATTCCGATCTTACCGGCGAACGTGGTACGTTGATGGGTGCTATTCAAGGTTTGTTATTGGCTCAGTATGAGACACTTCGTGAAAACGGACACACGCCATCAGAAGCATTTAACGAAACAGTTGAAGAGTTGACCCAATCGTTGATGCCATTATTCGCAGAAAAGGGAATGGACTGGATGTATGCAAATTGCTCAACCACAGCACAAAGAGGAGCTTTGGATTGGATGACTCCTTTCCACGATGCAACAAAACCAGTGTTCGAAAAACTCTATAAAGAAGTTGCAAGCGGAAATGAAGCACAACGTTCGATAGACAGCAATTCACAACCCGATTATCGTGAAAAATTGAATGTAGAGCTTAAAACATTACATGATAGCGAGATGTGGCAGACTGGTGCTGTAGTTAGAAAACTAAGACCAGAGAACAGTTAATAAATGGTTTTCAGTTATGATAAATAAAAAACGGCGGAGGATTTACCTTCGCCGTTTTCATTTTTTATAAAAGCATTAATCAACGTCTTTTTTTCGCTTTAAACGGTCGCGCTTTCACACCATCCATCGTCATTTTGACAGGCAAGATATAACCATCTTTATCGAATTCCATCTTGTCGATGCAAGTCATACGAGAATTTCCGTCCGTTTCAGTCAAAGGACGACGATGATAAATAATGTACCATTCGTCGGTTCCGGGAACATTAATCACCGAATTATGACCAGCTCCGTTAGCAATTTCGTCAGGTTTGAGTATGGTGGCTATACGCTTGAAAGGTCCTAAAGGTGAGTCGCTTATTGCATATGCAACACTATAATTGGGGCCAGTCCATCCACCTTCCGACCACATAAAATAGTACTTTCCGTTTCGGATGAACATTACAGACCCTTCCACATATCCTTCGGGGGTTATTTCTTTGAAAATGGTGCCATCTTCAAAAGGTATGAAACCCGTAAAATCATTATTAAGTTTTGTGATATTACAATGGCGCCAACCTCCATAAATCATGTAATATTGACCATCAGTATCTTTAAACACAAACTGATCAATGGGTTGCGCCCCGTTATGGATTTTATCCAGCAGAGGCTTTCTAAGATAATCGCGAAAAGGACCTTCCGGTTTATCTGAGATCCCAATCCCAATTCCACCCTCACTTTCGTTATTCTGAATATCATTGGCCGCAAAGAACAGAAAGTATTTACCTTCTTTTTGAACGATGGCGGGAGCCCACATAGCTATTTTTGCCCACTTAATTGCCGCAGTATCAATTATGCTGCTGTGTTTTGTCCAATTAACCAAGTCGGCTGATGAAAAGGCATCCATAAAAACTTGCTTCTCGTATCGAGACGAAAATGTTGGATAGATCCAATATTTATTCCCGAAAATCACAGCCTCCGGATCGGCATACCAACCCGGGAAAACAGGATTACCCGACATTGTTTTAGCGGAATTATCTCCTGTGACATTTAGACTATGCGAATCACCATTAGCAAATGTATTCGTTTTTTCAGATGTTTTTTTTGAACTGTTTTGAAAACTTGCGCAACCAGTCAGGAATAAAACTGTAAATCCGAATAATAATGTTTTTGTAATAGACATATTTGTAATCAAAGTATTGTTTTTATATATCAGGATCAAAGATAATTTATTCAGTTGGATTATAGTATAAATATTGTTAAATGTGGATCGATTCTAAATAATAGACGAATAACGAATATTTATCGACAAAATGAAAAAATGAACAAATGAAACGTTCAATTTTGTCCATCAATACCCTTAAAAATACTGATAATGAGTGATTAACGATGAGTGATCAATGAAACAATTGATTATCTTTGATTGTTGTTATTAAACAAAAGGATAAATTTTCCACTCTAAAAATGTTGTAAGATGAAAAAGAACGTATTATTTCTCTTGATTGCATTGTTGGCAATGAGTTTATCAGTTGGAGCTCAAGATACTGTTAAAGGAAAAAGGGGCGAAAGCGGTAAAGATGCGCAAAAAACAATGAAGTGGACGGCTAAAGACCGTGCCGAAGCAATGGCAAAACAGCTGACACTCACAGCCGATCAGACTGTTAAAGTAGAGGCTTTGTTTGTAAAACAAGAAGCCAAACGCACCGAACAATTTGAAAAACAAAAAGAATTACGTGACCAAGCTGTCGGAGATCGCGAAGCACGTCGTGAAGAAATGAAAGCACTTCGCGAAAAAGAAATGGCTGCAAATGACGCTGAACTAGAAGCTATTATTGGAAAAGCCAAAATGGATCAGTGGAAAACGTATCGTGCTGAAAGACGTGATCAGATGTCAAAGGAACGTCCAGGACGTGGAAATAAGCCAAAGTAAATTCGTTTTTAGATTAGTTAATTCTGAAAAAGGGGGACCAAGTAATTTTGTTCTCCCTTTTTTTCATGTTTAAAATTCAAGTTTTGATTCGATTACGAGTTTATTATTTGTGCCCGATATTCGCCGGGTGATATTCCAGTTTTATTTTTAAATATCCTATAGAACGTGCTTAAGCTTGGAAAGCCTGCAGAGGTTGCAATATCAGCCATCGACAAGTCGTCCGTATCATTGGAGTGCAGTAATTTTATTGCATATTTCACCCTATAACTATTAACCAATTCATTAAAGCTAGTCTGCATATTCATATTCACAAGATTTGAAATGTACGTTCGGTTGGTGCCCATTAAAAAAGCAACATCCGTTATTCTTAAATCAGGATTTTTAAATATCTGTTTTTCTTCTAATAGATTAAGTAATCGATAGATATGCTGTTTTTTCTGCTTTTTATTTGATGTTAAACTTGTTGTATCTTGTGTAACTTCTTTATTGGCTGTATATTCGGCAACATCCCGTTCCAAATCTGCTATAGTAAAATTTTGTTTGTAGCCTATGTATCCAATAAAATATTGAACAATAGAATGTGACAATGAAGGTATAAATAACATAAAAGGGTGGGTAATGAAATAACTTTTTCCAATCAAGTTAGAGATGAACGAAATAAATGCAGTTATCAGTAGACCTAACATTACCCATTTAAATTGTGCCATGTCTTTTTCTGCTGTATTAGAATAAAATTCATTAACCTTTTTATTGTATTCAATTAAAAGTTTTAAACCGAAAAATACAGTCAGAATTAATTCAATTGCAAAAATTATTTTAAATATTGGAATTCTAAGAGATTGAATTTGAATCAGTTTAGGATAAGGTTTAGTTAAACCTTCTTCAAATAAAATTCCATTAACGAACATATTTACCTCATCGTTGTTCATTAAAATATAAATTACTGAAGAAACGACAGATACCAAAAGTGCCGGTGTAATGAGCCATAACCATTTCCAATTTATTTTAGCATCTTTTGTCAGCAATCTGATATAGTAATAGTAAAGAGGGTAAACAGACAACGATATAAAAACCCAGATGTTGTCTAAAATCTTGTATAATTCAAATTGATGATTAAAATAAATAAAATGCGAAAAATAGAGAATTGTACATAATCCAAAAAACATTGTGAGAAACTTTTTGGATATATTTTTTTTGGTATCAAGTAATAAAAGCAAAAACCAAAAGAATGTAACAAACAGAGGTATAAAAGTTATGATCTGTTGCTTCATAGTTTTAAAGGTTTTTTATAATTTAAGTTGTAAACTTTTACTTTTTGAGAATAGATTTTTACTTTTTGAGATAAACTATTCTTTCACATAGCTTACATTTGAAAACTTATCGAAATTAATACATTTTTTTTATAAAGCCACGGAATTTCGATATTTTTTTTATTCTAATCAAAAATGTCCATAATTTGATATTTTATGTCTGTAAAGGTAAAATATTGGTTTAGTGAATATTCTGTTATAATTATAATAAATATTTTAATTTTATTTGGACAGTCATGCAATTTTGCAGGATCAGAAAAATCATCTATAAATAATACTACAAAAAACAAACATCTTTCGGATAATGCTATCTTAGAGTCAATAAAACATGATTCAACGGCCCTATTGACATTTATAAACGAAGCAAAAGTAGCCAAAAATTATTATGCCGAAATGGTTGGCTACAATTATTTAGGGAACATTTATCGCGATAAAAATCAGTTTAAGCAGGCAATTTATGTACACAAAATTTCTCTTGCCATTGCTGAGTCTTTAAAAGATTCAGTACTAATTATCAAATCACTAAATAATCTGGGAGAGGACTACAGACTCACAAGTGTTTTTGGCGATGGAGCTGAATATTTTTTTAAGATACTCACCTATACTGATTTGTGGAGCGAAAAGAAAAGAAAAGACGTTCTGCCGGAAATAGCAAACGCTTTAAACGGAGTTGGGAGTATTTATATTAAACTTGAACAACCCGAAGAAGCTTCAAAATTCTTACTTGCTTCGCTCGACATTTATGAGAAAATGGACAACAAAGAAGGTCAAGCAATAAATTTTGCTTTTATAGGAAAAGCCTATGAAATAAATGAAAAATACGATTCAGCATTAAATTATTATGAAAAAGCATTAAAATACAGTATTCAAATTAATTCAGTTACCTTAATCGCGATTAGTTATATAAGAATGGGAGAACTATATTTGAAGCTTCATGATGAAAAAAATGCTTTGATTTATTTGTTTAGTGCTTACAATACAATTAAAAACACCTCAGACAAATTGAATTTGATTAATATCTGCTATTTATTGGGTGAAACATATAAACGTCTTGGTAATTACAACAAAGCCGAACAATATTTAAATGATGCATTGGTTGCCGCAAAAGAGACAAAACATCCATATTATTTAGAAATTACATATAATCAACTTGCTGATATTCACCAAAAACAAGGTAAAACCGAATTAGCTTTAAAAGATAAAGAAATGAGTAGGGCCTATACCGAAAATTTAAGAGTAGATCATAACTTGAGCAAGACATTAAACAATCGGTTGATGTTCGAAAAAGTAAAAAATGAAAACCAACTTAGCAAGTTAAATATTAGCTATCAGAAAGCCAGACAGACAAACAAAATCAGCTTATTGATAATTTTGATTATACTTGCCGGTTTTCTTGTTGTTTTTACCATTGTTTTCTACAAAAACAAACTTAAAAAGAAAGAGAGCGAGCAGTTGATTCAGATGGAAAAAATGCGTGCCGATTTTTTTATGCACATCACGCATGAATTCAAAACCCCTTTAAGCATTATTTTAGGGCTCAACGACCTGCTAAAAAGGAATTTGACCAAAGGAGACACACCAAAAAACCGCTACGAATTAGATATCGTGTCGCAACAATGTGATAATTTGATGTTTTTGCTTGACGAAATTCTGGCAATGTCCAAAATTAAAGCCAATAAAGAAGAAATCACTTATAGAAATGGAGATGTAGTAACCTATTTACGCTATTTATATAATAGTTTCACGGTTTTAACGGATAAAAAACAATTAAATTATGTGTTTCATAGTAATGTGGAAAATTTAGAAATGAGTTATCCGCCCGAATATTTGCGTGTTATAGTTAACAATCTGCTGAGTAACTCTATTAAACATTGCTCAGAATCGGACCAGATATTGTTTATTGTACGTGAAAATAGTGATAAAGGAAAATATATGATTGAGATTTCCGATACCGGAGAAGGTATAACCGCTGAGGATTTGCCTTATGTTTTCGATACATTTTATCAAGGGCATTCTAAAAACATGGTTCATTCAGGAAGCGGAATTGGGCTTGCTTTTACAAAACAGATCATTTATAAATTGAATGGTACAATAGAAGTTAAAAGTGAACCAGGAAAAGAAACTACTTTTACGGTAACACTACCAATAATCTCCAAAATGAACGACAATCCAACTGAGGTGAATTTGGTAGAAACCCATGTTGTTGATAATAGTCGCAAGTCGGAAAAAGTTATTGAATATGAGGAGTTTGTTCCAAAAATAGATTCTTCAAAGTCGCTGATCCTCATAGTTGAAGACAGCAAGGATATGATGTATTATATGTCTTCAATTCTCAAAGATGATTATAATCTCATCTTTGCCGACAATGGGCAAAGGGGGCTTGAACTGGCAAATGAACATGTTCCCGATGTTATCATATCGGACTTGGTAATGCCGGTAATGAATGGGCATGATTATTGTCTCAAAATAAAGAATTCTATTGTTACCTGTCATATTCCATTTATTATTGTAACAGCAAAATCAGCGGTAGAGGACCGGATAGATAGTTTCAAATCAGGTGCCGATGCAGTTATTACAAAACCTTTTATGGAGGAAGAACTAATAACGTTGATTACGCAATTGCAGAAAAACAGAAAGCAGCTTCGAGAAAAGTACAGTAGCTTGATTGTGGGTAATCATGATCAGAAATCATTGGAGAATAACAAAGACCTTGCATTCTTACAACAAGTGACAGATATCGTTTATCGTGAAATAACCAATCATGAATTTTTCCCTCAAGGTTTAGCTAGCGAGCTATGTATAAGTGCTTCGCAGCTCAATAGAAAACTTAATGCAGTCTCAGGATTGAATTGCTCAAACTATGTGCTTCAAGTTCGTTTAAACAGAGCAAAAAAGATATTGATAAGATCACAAAAACCAATTGGAGAAATAGCAATGGAATGTGGCTTTAATGATTTTGCTTATTTTTCTCGTGCTTTCAGAAAAGAATTTATGATGACCCCTTCGCAGTACCAGCGATTAGTAAAGGATGAGATATGAGTAAGCCTTTGTCTGTTTTTAAATATTTTTCAAAACACAAATTATCCTTTTATTGATAAAACACGTCTTCATAGTTGAAAAAAGCAATTTTATATTTAAAAAACGTTTTAAGTACTTTTTGAAATATATATATCTAAAAAATAGTAAGTTATAAATTGCTTTTGCGCATTAAGTCATAATTTAGCCTTAGTTAATGCGTAATTACGACAAAAAATTGCAGAATTAGGACAAACGATTTATTTATGTTTTGTCTATTTTTGGACATAAAAATTATGCAAGCATGAAAAGAATCGCTTTAATCTTTGTAGGTTTTTTCTTATTCTGTTCTTTCGCTTTTTCGCAAAGTTTTGGATTAAAAACCAACTTAGTTCATTGGGCAACAACAACACCCAACTTAGGAGTTGAATTTGCTTTCAATAGAAAATATACAATGGAGATATCCGCAGGATATAACCCCTTTGTATTTAACGATAACAAAAAGTTTCAACATTGGATTGTTCAGCCAGAACTTCGCTATTGGACTTGTGAAAGTTTCAATGGTCATTTTTTTGGATTACACGGATTGGTATCCGAGTACAATGTTGGCGGTATTGATTTTCCCCTTGGCAGACTAAAAGATCTGAAAGATTACAGATATAAGGGATATGCCTATGGAGGTGGAATCAGCTACGGTTATCAGTGGGTGTTATCCAAAAGATGGAACATTGAAGCCAATCTGGGAGCCGGATATGCATATCTCACGTATGATAAATATCCGTGTGTAAAATGCGGTACACTACTCAAAAGTGAAAATAAAAATTACTTTGGAGTAACCAAAGCGGCAGTATCCCTTATTTATCTAATCAAATAAGATGTATAGATTATGAAAAAGAATAGCATATATATATTTATTGTAATAACAGCTGCGCTGCTGTTTATGGTAGAGGGAACGACTGCTCAGGAGAGTTATGTAAATCAGTTGACGATTGATAATCTTGTCATTTCAAAAGAAGCAAATATTACCAACATAGATATGAACATCAATCTCAACAATCTGAATATCAATAAAAATGAGTTGTTGATAGTAACACCTGTAGTAGTATCCAGCGACACTAAGAATGAAATTGAACTTGAGCCATTTGCAGTTATTGGAAAGCTAAGAAATAAAGTACTCGAAAGACCTTTTACGTGGAACGGTAAAACCGAACTTAACACGCTTCAGGAATATCTCGTGTTACGTAAAAACGGAACAGATCAATCTCTCCATTACATAGCATCTACACCATTTGAAGAATGGCAACGAAAAGCGCAACTCGTTCTTAGGTCAAAGATTATTGGATGTGCCGATTGTCTGGAAGAGCAACCCGATATGATCATTTCCAATAAGATTCTGAACGAGAAATTTATTCCCGACTATCGTTATTCATATGTCGTTCCTGAAGTGGAAGAGGTGAAAACACGAAGTGAAAGTTATAGTGCTCATCTCAATTATATTGTGGCACGCTGGGATCTACTGCCAAACTATGAGAATAATGCAAATGTATTGTCAGAGGTA
>JBAYZS010000038.1:0-19948 GCA_041672395.1 Dysgonamonadaceae bacterium
CTACCTCTGATACCACCTGTAGCTTAAATGATAAACTGTAGTCTCTTTGAGTGCGTTTTACATAAAACAAATCATCTTCTTTTTTCATAAGTTCTTTTTTTATGTAACGGTATTTTAGGACGAGACAATATCATATTTAAAAGAAAGCCGCCTCAATTATAAGGCGGCTTTTAATAATTTTAAGAATAAAATTTAATTTTCTGATTCTGTTATTTCAGGTACAATTAGTTTATACCCTTTTCCATGAATATTAATTATCTCAATGTTTGGATCGGCTTTCAATAGTTTACGTAGTTTTGTAATGTAAACATCCATACTTCTGGCATTGAAATAACTATCTTCTTCCCATATTTGTTTTAATGCATGACTTCGTTCTAAAATATCATTTGCATTCATACAAAGAAGTGATAATAGTTCAGATTCTTTAGTCGTAAGTTTTGTTTGTTCACCATTAATCGTAAGTAATTGTTTTTGAGTATCAAACACCATTGTTCCGAAATTGTAAACATTTTGTTCTTTGCTCTTTTTGCCTTTTACACGACGAATTATTGCTTCTATACGAAGTACAAGTTCCTCCATACTAAATGGCTTTGTAATATAGTCGTCTGCACCAGCTTTAAAACCTTCAAGAACATCTTCTTTCATATTCTTTGCTGTTAAAAAAATGACAGGTATTTCTGTGTTGATTTGTCTGATTTCTTTAACTAGCGTAATTCCGTCTTTCTTAGGCATCATAACATCAATGATACATAAGTCGTACTTTGTCTTTGTAAAGCCTTTTGCTCCAGCTTCACCATCGGGAAATAAGTCCGTATTAAAATTCTTTACTTCGAGATATTCTCTAAGTAACATGCCAAGATTCTCATCATCTTCACATAAAAAAAGCTTCAATTTTTCTTCCATATTATTTTTGTGTTATTGTGGGTAAACTAATTATAAATTTTGTACCTTTTCCTATTTCACTTTCTGCACGGATAGTTCCATCTAAATCTGTAACAATCTTATATACATATGCTAAGCCCAAACCAAATCCTTTTACATCATGAAGGTTACCGGTTGGAACTCGATAGAATCGTTCAAATATCTTTTTTAAATCTTCCTTCTTAATTCCTATTCCATTGTCTTCAATTGAAATTGAAACTTTATTGCCTTCATTCTTTGTTCGGATCATCAATTTAGGAGGAATATTTTCTCTTTTGTATTTTAATGCATTATCCAACAAATTAAACAATACATTGGTAAAATGCATTTCATCTACTTTAATTAGAGAGTTTTCTGCTTGCAAATCAATATCTAATGTGCCACCTAATTTTTCTACTTTCAATACATGGGTATTTGCCACACTTACAACTAGATCATTAGCATCAATATCCTTTAATTTAAGTGTTGCTTTTTGTTTGTCAAAAAGAGACATTTGCAGTACTTTTTCTACTTGAAAACTTAATCGTTTAGCCTCATCATTAATAACTCCAGTTACGTGTTTATAAACTTCTGGTGATTTTATCATTGAGTCGTCTTTTAACATCTGAGCTGCAAGTGATATTGTAGAAACCGGTGTTTTCAACTCATGAGTCATATTATTTATAAAATCGTTCTTCATTTCAGACAAACGCTTTTGTCGGAATAAGTTATAAATCGTGTAAACAAATGTAATTAACAATATAAAAGTAAATATTAGAGATGGAACAAAAAATCCCAATTCACTATATACAAATTCTCTTTTTGTAGGAAAGTATACTCTCAACGTGTTAAGTTTTGCAGGTGGATCATTTGGAAATAGAATTTGTGTGTAAATAGCCTCTCTTATTTCTTCAAATCCTGCTTTTTCAAACGCCACTTCATTATTATTATTTACAACCTGAAAACTATATGGAACATTAAGTCCATTATTTAATAATTCATTTCTTATATTGTTATCTAATTGTTTAAAATCCACTCTGTCCTCAACGGGCTTATTGCTTGGTTTATACATAACATCAGCAATAACTTCATCTAAGAGTTCTTTTTCGTGCAGATATCTTTCTGAAAGTGCCTGTTGCATATCATACTGAGTTTTAGGAATTGAATTTCCTTCCGTTCTTGGTATAATAAAGACGTTCTTCTCTTTTTCAGGTCGACCACTGGTAATTATTTTCCCAAATCGCTGATTAATAATTGTCTGAGTTCCGTCAGCATTAGTAATTGTTGTTGTTCTAATTTGCTGATTCATAATCTTATTTTGTCTATTCAAACTACTATAGCCAATTAAACTGGAATCTGCACCTATCACTTTTTCTTCTAAATAGTTATAAGTTTGATCGTACTCTAAATTTTTAATTACTTGTACCAAACTTCTTTTTGCCGCTTCATCAAATTGGCTACTCCGTGCTGTCATTGTAATTCGCATATATCTTACCTGTAAAAATAATAATGCGAAGAACGCAATAAACATAATTAAAGCAAGTAACCAAATGGTTGATTTCTTCATATTTTATCCTCTACTAACCTACAATTTGTTTTAAAAGATCACTTTCCATCGTCTTTATTTTAACAAATAAACAACTTTTTTGTTTAACACTTCATCTTAAAATTAAAAAAATAATTAAGATTCTGTCTTTTCAACATTTTTTAATTGAAATTGTTTTCATGTTTAGTTATTTTATATGATTTTTATTTTATAATTATAATCAAATATAATAAACGATCTAGTTCTGCATATTTAGTCGATAAAAAAAGTACAGAGAACAAATTATTTATTCCCTGTACTTTTTAAATTCCTTTTTTAAATCTATGCTTGAATTCTAATCTATAACATGAAGCATTTGATCAAAGAAAAATACTTGTTCTTTTTCTTCAGAATCGATTTTGTACTTGTGGTCAATTTTAAATGCTCTCATTTGATAACTTTGTTCCAAATACTTGGTAGTTCCTTCAAATTGTTTCATTAATTTCTGTACTCCTGCAATAGCTGCTTGATCACCGGCTGCACGATTTAAAGAATCACGATAAAATCTTATTGAATCTTGTATTAATTTAAATTCAGGATCATCGCTTACACGTGCTTCTGTAAGAGTGCCAAAGGAAATAGATTCATAAGAATCTGGATTTTCCAAACTTTTCTTAATATAATTTCCTACATTCCTTTCCGCTTTGGTTTGCGGATTTGCGCAGCTACTAAATATAAATAAAGCTGCTACACTGATAGATAATAATAAAATGAGCTTTTTCATGTTTTAAAATTTTAATTTATAAAGCATTAATACAAACAAAAATACAATTAATTTTATCAATAAAAAAATATTAAAATTATTTAGTTCACTTTTTTAATTATAAACTTCTTTTTTACCAGCCAAAAGCGTATTTTGCAAAAGTGATACAATTGTCATAGGACCTACACCACCAGGAACTGGGGTAATAAAAGAACATTTAGGAGATACTTCATCAAAATCAACATCTCCGGTAAGTTTAAAACCTGACTTTGTTTTATTAGAAGGAACTCTGGTTGTACCAACATCGATAACTACAGCATCTTCCTTAACCATATCTCCTTTTAAAAAGAGTGGAACACCCATGGCACAAATTATTATATCTGCTTGTAAGCAAATTTCTTTAATATTTTGTGTTCTGCTATGGCAAACAGTAACAGTACAGTCTCCAGGATATCCTTTTTGAAGCATTAACATTGCCATAGGCTTGCCAACTATGTTACTGCGTCCAAGTATAACACACTTTTTCCCACTTGTTTCTATATCATATCTTTTAAGCAATTCTAATATCCCTGCTGGAGTGGCTGATAAAAAACATGGTAGACCTAAAGACATTCTTCCTACATTTATTGGATGGAATCCATCAACATCTTTTCTATAATCAATTGCATTTATAATTTTATTTTCTGAGATGTGTTTAGGTAGTGGGAGCTGAACAATAAAACCATCGATATCGTCATCATTATTTAATCGATTTATGCAAGCCAGTAATTCTTCTTCTGTAACGTCTACTTCATATCTAATAAGTGTGGATTTAAAACCAACTTGTTCACATGCTTTTACTTTGTTTGCTACATAAGTTTCACTACCACCATCATGACCAACAAGAACTGCTGCAAGATGAGGAATTTTACCCTCTTTTGCTTTTATTTGGTTGACTTCATCTTTAATCTCTTTTTTTATCTGATCAGAAACAGCTTTCCCGTCTATTATCTTCATTTTAATTAATTAATTTGATTAATATTTAGTATTGAAAAGAAACCTATAAAAAGATTTTATGTAATTACTATCTCTTTCTCATACCTTTTTTCATAATAGCTTTTGCACCACCAGTTGTCATCTTATGCATCATTTTGCGAGTTTCATCAAATTGTTTAATAAGTTTGTTCACCTCTTGAATATTAGTCCCGCTACCTTTTGCTATACGAGATCTTCTGCTGCCATTTAATATCTCTGGATTAGAGCGTTCAGCAGGTGTCATTGATTTGATGATAGCTTCAATACCTTTGAATGCATCGTCATTAATATCCAAATCTTTAATTTGTTTGCCAACACCCGGTATCATAGATGCTAAATCTTTCAGATTTCCCATTTTTTTTATCTGTTGAATTTGAGAAATAAAATCATTGAAATCAAATTGATTTTTGGCTATCTTTTTCTGTAATCTACGAGCTTCTTCTTCATCATATTGTTCTTGAGCTTTTTCAACTAAAGATACAATATCACCCATACCCAATATTCGATCAGCCATACGTTCAGGATGGAAAACTTCGATTGCATCCATTTTTTCACCTGTACCAACAAACTTAATTGGTTTATTTACAACCGATCGGATTGATATTGCTGCACCACCTCGAGTGTCACCATCAAGTTTAGTCAATATAACACCGTCAAAATCAAGGCGATCGTTAAATTCTTTTGCAGTATTTACGGCATCTTGACCTGTCATGGAATCTACGACAAAGAGAATTTCCTGAGGATTAAGTGCTTTTTTAATTGAAGCAATTTCATTCATCATCACCTCATCAATAGCTAATCGGCCCGCTGTATCAATGATAATTATATCTTTGCCGTGTTGTTTAGCATATTGTATTGCGTTTTGTGCAATTTTTATGGGATTTTTATTCTCTTCTTCTGCATAAACTGAAACATTAATTTGTTCACCCAAAACTTTTAATTGTTCGATAGCGGCGGGACGATATACGTCGCCTGCTACCAGCAATGGGTTTTTACCACGTTTCGATTTTAACATATTTGCTAATTTACCCGAGAACGTAGTCTTTCCTGAACCTTGAAGTCCAGACATAAGTATAATGGCCGGATTTCCTTTGATGTTTATATCAATTGCATTGCCACCCATCAGTTTTGCTAGTTCATCGTGAACTATCTTTACCATCAACTGTTCAGGCTTTACAGCAGTAAGCACATCCTGACCTAAGGCTTTTTCTTTTACAGTTTCAGTGAATTCTTTAGCTGTCTTGTAATTAACATCGGCATCAAGTAATGCACGACGGACTTCTTTCAGGGTTTTGGCAATATTTATCTCTGTTATTTTGCCTTCACCTTTTAATATCTTAAACGACCTTTCAAGTTTATCACTTAAGTTTTCAAACATAATCTATGCGTTGTTTTTTTACATTAGAATTACAAAGATACTAAATTTAGGAAATATTATTTATGATTATATGAAGAAAGTGTAAAATAGCCTGAGCAATAACTATATATCTTCAGATAAATTTATTTTAGAAAATTTCCTCACGAGGATATTTCTCTTCAACCTTACTGAAAAGATATGATAAAATGGTGCCAATTATTAGAAGTAAGACGCAAAATAGTATTGCACTTCCAATTTTAAGTCCTGAAATAGCCAATTGTTCTGGTTGGAAAGAAGGAAATACAATTGTTGGAAATATTGCTAAAGATGATCCTATTACCATTCCAAGTATAAAATGATACATTCCCGAATAATATTTTTTAAATAGCCAAGCAGCTAATTTCGCGAATAATAGAACACAAATCATAAATCCAAAAAAGAGAGGGATGATAACGCTGAAATCGAAGTCCTTAATTCCAGTTGCCATTTTATCATATAAACCGAAGTAGATTAGAAAATTTGATGGACTCATTCCTGGTACAATAACTCCCAATCCAATAAGTGCTCCAGAACCAAGCCATGCAAGAAAACTTGGGGTGATCTCTGTAAGTTGTTGTTCACCTACCATCATTAATGCAAAAATAATTATCGTTGAAATTGTCAGAATAATAATATCTTTTGAAGAACGGCCATGAATACCTGCAGTTTTATAGAGTGTGGGGAAAGTGCCAATTACAAAACCAATGAATAGACATATGAATTGAGCAGCATAATTTCCAAATGCTTTTTCAACAAGAATAGCAAAAAGGACAATACCAATTAATGCTCCTATTATAATTGGGATAAAATAAAGTATATTCTTAATAAAATTTTTTCGAAGATTGGAAAGGAATTTAATAATGCGATCGTAAACTCCAAGAATTACAGCCAAAACACCACCAGATAATCCGGGTAAAATAAATCCAATACCAATGAGAATTCCTTTTGTCAACCTAATAAACCAATCAGAAAAAGAATTTGGCTTCTTTTGCAAAAGGGATTCTTTGGATTGATTACTAACTTTGTTCTTCTTTATCATTTTTTTGTTTTTTTCGAACACAAAGATATAGCAAAGAAGTGAAATTATTGAATTGTAATTTTTTCTTCTTTTCTATATCTATTAATAAAAAGTATGAACTATTTCAATTTTGTTTGAAGTAAACATGTCTGATGGATTTGTTCCATTTTTACCTTCTGGAATTTCCAATCCCATTTTATTGTAGCTTTCTACCCAAAATGCGTCGAATTGACCAGTACTCTGATTTTTGAAAGTCATTGCTATAGGATCGAATATAAATCCGTTGGTTGAATCTTTAAATGAAAAACGAACCAATTCGCTACAGTAAATATCAGCGTTTTCTTCATCATATGCGTAATCATAAGTACTGCCCAAATAATACTTCGCATTTTCGATAGCTTGAGGAATTGCATACTGATAATTAGGTTTAAGTCTCCCAACTACAAGAAGTTTTTTATTGTTTAGTGTTGCCGTTTTGTTAAAAAACTCTTTTATTGGAGTTATAATTACTCCTTCAGGTGTGGTTGCTTCAATGATTAAAGTATCTTTTTTATTAGTGATTTCCAAAATTCCAACATGTGTAAATGGCAATTGTTTGTCATTAGATGTGCTGTTTTGAATTGCCTGGAGCAGTTCGGAATTTCCAGAACCTACAGTAAACAAAAGATCTCCGCTTTTAATTCGAATGATTTCTTATTAGTACAGCCTGTTAATAGTATCAAACCTAATACAATATAAAATGAAATTGTAAGTCTCATAAATTTATTACAAGTACACCCGGGGGGAATCGAACCCCCATCGTCGGAACCGGAATCCGGTATTCTATCCATTGAACTACGGGTGCAGATATTTTATTTAAACATTGTTTTATTCCAATTCAAGACGATTGACTCATTTATAATAAAAGGTTTAATCAAATCTATATTATTATGAGATAAATAGTTTCTATAATCAAGTTTTATTATTAAATTATTAGAATTATCATTGAATTCTGCTTCTATACAATTTATATCAATTAATGACAACGCTTTATTATAATTTTGTGTCTCTTTTTTTGATTGGTCAAAAAATAATTCAGCATATATTTTAGGAAGCACTTCAGACGAATTTATTTTTTGCCAGTCAGCAGAGTAAAAAAATATCTGACTGTTACAAGCTTTTCCGCAAACTGTTTTTATAACGCCAATTATTGGAGTTTTATTTTCTGTTTGTAACATTTTTAATTGTGTAATTCCTATGTCTGAAGTCTTAATTTTCAGATAATCATCAGTATAAATCAATCGTTTTATTTCCCCAAAAGCATAAGGAATAACCGTTGAATCAGCATTTGAATTTATCAGCAACATTATTCTATTATCATTAGAGAGTCCAGGTATAATAGTGTTAGGCATTGTTCTGAATACCTCATCTATTTTTTGTCCATATGATGACAAGCAAATTAAAGAAAAGAACACAATAAAAAGCTTCTTCATTTTCTTTTATTTTGTTAAAATACCGATTTGATTAGGATTAATCACAGGTTTTCCACCTTTTGTTCCACTAATCGTTTCAAATTTAAAATATTTTGCTTTATGTTTTATATCAAACCTAACAAATTGCGGAATAGGATTATTTTCAATATTACTAAATTCACCATTACTAATGATTTTTGTCCAATTTATATTGTCATTGCTTACATAAAAATTATATGTAAAAGCCTTTTCTTCAAGAATATTTGGATTGTAGGTAAATCCGCTTATTTCATATTCTTTACCAATATTTACTGTTAATGGTTCATCAAGTAAAACAGCAGCCCAGTCGAATCCAATATCACTCAATGATTCTTTATCAGTTGTATCCACAATTGGTGGTGCATAATAAGCCCCTATATTTTTAATATTTGCTCCATCTCTAGTATTGATAATAGTCACACGAATTTTAGAAATTACAACATCTTCAAATTGAAGTAGTCTTTTATATCCAATAGTTGTTCCTTTGGTTAATATTTTCCATTCATTATCAAATAATCCTTCCACTTTGAAACTTTCTACTCGTTGTCCTTTTTGTATATCTTCCTGAAGCATTATTGTATTTATAGTGTCTACTTCTTTCAGGTTAAATTCTTTTGTCTCACCGATATTGGCTTCCCAATAAATTGAAGAATTACTTAATTTATTATTTTCAAAAACCGTTTTCAGATAAGAACTAAATTCCTTCAAACGTAATACATCCACTTCGTTTATTTGTCCACGTGTATCAGGAGGAATATTAAGTAATAAAACAGAATTCATGCCTACCGATTTAAAATAAATATTTGCTAATTCCTGAAGTGATTTAATTTGTCCATCTTGATCAGGGTTATAAAACCAGCCTGGTCTAATAGAAACATCAACTTCAGAAGGATACCAATATAGTGTGTTTGTTTTTGAAATAAGTGTTCTACTACCTAAATCTTCAGAAGTAGGTTTTAATTCAAGTCGTTTATTTTCATTAATAATATTTTTGTTAATATCTGGATTAAGTGGGGTAACACTCCATTCAGTTTCTCTACCAAGTCCTTTTTCATTTCCAACCCAACGAACATCGTTTCCCATAATAGCCTTAACTGCTTTTGGTTGAAGGCTATCAATAACATTATAGAAACTTTCCCAGTCATATTCTTGTAGTTTTCCATTTGGTCCTTCACCATTTGCACCGTCAAACCATACCTCATGAATTTCACCATAATTAGACAATAATTCAGTTAATTGGTTGATAAACATTGTATTATATGCTTTGGAGTCGCCGTAGTTTGGGGCGTTTCTATCCCATGGAGAAAGATAAACTCCAAATTTCATATCAAATTTGTCGCAAGCATTTTTTACTTCGCGAACAACATCACCCTGACCATCACGCCAAGAAGAAAATTCAACTGAGTGATTAGTAGTTTTGGTCGGCCATAAACAAAAGCCATCATGATGTTTAGCAGTTAAAATAACCATTTTAAATCCAGTTTCTTTTAAATTGCTTACCCATTGCTCTGCGTTAAAATCTGTAGGATTGAATAAATCTGGGTCTTCTGTTCCTTCTCCCCATTCACGATTTGTAAATGTATTCATTCCAAAATGAATGAAAGCTGTCAGTTCCATTTGTTGCCAAGCATATTGTTGTGCTGTTGGAACTACATGTGCTGCAATTTTTACTTTTTCTTCTTCTGATATGTTTTCAGGAAAATCAACAACCTTTATGAAAAATGTATTCTTGTATTGAGAGCATGACATAAAAAGCAAACCCGCAAAAAAGATATATAAAATAAACTTTCTCATTCAAGCAAATTAATTATTATAAACAAAGATACATGGTTTTGTTCAAAATACAAATAAAAAAAGCCACCCGATAGGGGAGGCTTCATACACTTATGTGTAATTTCTTTTTTACTTACTCAACAACAGCAGCAAGTGAATCAGCGCCAGCACTTAAAGTGTCAGCAAGAGCAGCGATGCTGTCAGCTTGTGCTTGAGCTACACTGTCAGCATAAGCAACAGCAGCAAGACTGTCAGCTGTAGCTTGTTCTGCCTGAGCTTGTTTGTTATTATTGCAAGAAGCTAAACCAATAGTAGCAGCAATAACTGCGAATAATAATACTTTTTTCATTTTTCCAAAATTTAAACGATAAATAAATATTTATTTCTAAAAACGATGCAAAGTTACTTCAAATTTATGTTCTACAACATATTTGCAACCATTAATTATGTTAAATAAAGTTAATCAATTGTATTGTTGATTATTAAATTCATGCTGACTCCATCATACAGTTTTAAAGAGCATTAATTCCCTTTTTTATAACCTTATTTTACCAATAATTGTAGTACAAATTAATCCTGATATAAGTATCTTTTTATACTATGTTTAGGAGTTTTTTCAAATTCCTTTTCCATTATTTCAATATATGCAATTTTTTCATATCTTGATAAACTATTGTTTGCGCGATTAAGATTTTCTTTCATAACTTTTTCAATCGCTTCAGGAGTATTAATATTATTTTCTTTTAAAGTAGTGTGATCTGGATAAATAAGAGCAATCAGCTTTTGATCTTTATCGATAACGAGACTGTCTTGAACATAGGGGAGATTGTTAAGTTTAGCCTCAATTTCTTCAGGATAAATATTTTGTCCATTAGCACGAAGAATCATTGTTTTTATGCGACCCTTAATAAAGATCGTTTTTCCTTTCATTACACCGAAATCTCCAGTTTTGAGCCACCCATCTTCAGTAAAAGTAGCTTTGGTTGTTTCTGGGTTTTTATAGTAACCCATCATAACATTTTCACCTTTCACTTGAATTTCACCTGGAATATTTTCTCCGTCAAGTGAATCTATACGAGCATCCATAACTTTATCTAGGACAGATCCACACGAAGTTGGAACATATTTTGAATGATTGATATAAGCAATAAGTGGAGCACATTCTGTCATGCCATATCCAACAGTGTATGGAAATTTTATTTTATGAAAAAATTTTTCCACTTCTTCACTTAAGGGTGCGCCACCCATAATAACCTCTCTAAAATTACCTCCCAATGCGGCTGTTAGTTGTTTTTTTATTTTTTTGTAGATAATTCCACGAATGCCAGGAATCTTTAGTAAAAAATTCATTTTTGGTGTTTGAATAATCGGTAAGATGCGTTTCTTATATATTTTTTCCAAGATAAGAGGAACGCTGATGATCAGGTTTGGTTTTATTTTTGTGAATGCTTTAATTATATTTTGAGGTGTGGGTTGGATTCCAAGCAATGTTACATGAACACCTTCTGAAAGTGCATATAATAAATCGAATGCACAACCATAAGTATGTGCAAGAGGAAGAAATGCTAAAATTCGATCACCTGGCAACAAAATATATTGTTTATGCGACCATGTCAATATACTTGCATAATTATTTGCCGAAATCATGACTCCTTTACTAAAACCGGTAGTACCTGAAGTATAATTAAGACAAACTAATTCACTATTGTCCACATATGGATATTTTAAATCCTCTTTAGAGTAACCATTTGGATAAATTTCGTTAAACAGTTTGTCAATGTTATGAAATTTCTTTGACGTTTCTTCTGAATCACTTTTCAAAAGCTCAAATGTAGGTATTTCAATTACATTGATATTCGTATTGTCTATGGATAATTTATTCCAAATATTTCCATTGATAAATACTAACTTGGACTCAGAATGTTCAATTATGTTCTCCATGCTCTCGGGATTGAATTCATGCAGAATAGGAATAATAACAGCTCCATAGGTAATCGTACCCAAAAATACAATTCCCCATGATGTGTGATTTTTACCAATCAGTGCAACTTTGTCGCCTTTCTGAATTCCAAACTCCTTAAATAATATATGTAGCTTTGATATTTGAGCAGCTAATTCCCCATATGTATATGAATTACCATCTTGATAGTCTTGTAATCCGGGAAGATTCCAATTCTTAAGGAAGCTTTTTTCAAATAGTTCAATAAAATTTTGATCAATCATCTGTAATGAAATTTTGATTTATTATTTTGGAAATTGCACGTTTTTGATGTTTTTGTGCAAAAATAATATCAACTTTTATAAATGACAAGTAAAACGATCAATAATTCACTTGAAAAGTTGTAATTTTGTGTTTTATATTTAAATTTCATGATAGATTATACTATATTTCAAAATAAAACTGCAGCATATTATACGCTTGGATGCAAATTAAACTTCGCAGAAACATCATCTATTGGCAGACAATTAGCCAATTCAGGAATCGTAAAAGCGGGTAAAGGACAAAAAGCTGATATTTGTTTAATCAACACCTGCTCGGTTACTGAATTAGCTGATAAAAAATGTAGACAAGCAATTCGTAAAATGATTAATCAACATCCTGATGCATTTGTCATAGTTACAGGATGTTATGCTCAATTGAAACCTGAAACAATTGCTGATATTGAAGGTGTAGATTTAGTTTTGGGTGCTGAACAAAAACTTGACGTACTTCAGTATATCGACAATATTGAAAAGAAAGAACATGGAGTAGTGGAAACTTCTAAAACTACTCATATTAAAACTTTTGTTTCGTCGTGTTCAGCTGATGATAGAACTCGCTATTTCTTAAAAGTTCAAGATGGATGTGATTATTTTTGTTCATATTGCACAATTCCTTTTGCAAGAGGTAGAAGTCGAAATGGTTCAATCAATGATTTAGTGAGTCAGGCTCAAGTAGTTGCTGCAGATGGTGGTAAAGAAATTGTATTGACAGGTGTAAATATAGGTGACTTTGGACAGACAACAGATGAATCATTTTTTGAATTGGTAAAAGCTCTCGATGAGGTGGAAGGAATTGAACGCTTTAGAATTTCATCAATTGAACCAAATTTGTTGACTGACGAAATCATAGATTTTGTTGCTCATTCAAAACGATTCGCACCGCATTTTCATATTCCTTTACAAGCAGGGAGTGATGAAGTTTTAAAACTAATGAAGCGGAAATACGATACAAAACTATTCAGACACAAAATAGAAAAAATTAAAACAGTTATTCCCAATGCATTTATTGGTGTTGATGTAATTGTTGGTGTTAGAGGAGAAACAGATGAATATTTTGCAGATAGTGTGAAATTTATAGAATCACTCGATATTTCTCAACTTCATGTGTTTACTTATTCGGAAAGACCTGGTACTCAAGCTTTGAAAATCGATTATGTGGTTGATCCTAAGGTGAAACATACACGCAGTAATACATTACTTGAAATCTCAGAACAAAAACACAGATTATTTTATGAATCACAAATAGGAACATCACGAAAGGTGTTGTTCGAAAATACAAGGCACGGAAAAATGATGCATGGTTTTACTGAAAATTATGTGAAACTTTATGCTCCTTTTAACTCCAAACTCGTAAATCAAGTAATTACAGTTGTAGTAGGAGAGTACAATAATGAAGAAATAGCCATGCAAGCTATTTACTAAAAAAATACTAATCGTGAGTAATAAATCTACAAAAAAAAGTTTCGGATTCTATGTGATATACATCTTTGCATATTTACATGCACTTTTACCATGGTGGTTATTATACATATTTTCTGATATTCTTTTTATACTTATTTATTATGTAGTAAAATACCGCAGAAAATTAGTAAGTTTGAACTTACGTAATTCTTTCCCCGAAAAATCAGATAAAGAAATTAAGAATTTACAGAAACAATTTTACCACTTTTTGTGTGATTATTTTGTGGAAACACTTAAAATGGTAAGAATGACCGAGGAAGAGGTAGGCAAGAGAATGAAATTCACAAACCTCGACATGATTATTGAACTTACTAAGAAAGGTAATTCATGTCTTTTAAGTATGGGCCATTATGGTAATTGGGAATGGGTGACTTCAATAGGACTACATATAGTAAACAATGTGAAGAAGGGGCAGGTCTATAAACGATTGAACAGCAAAGCGTTTGACGAATTCTTTCTTTATGTGCGGGAAAGATACACAACTAAATGTGTTGAAATGAACGAAATATATAGGACAGTGATACTTAATAAAAGAGAAGGAAACGCAATGATTATTGGATTTTTAAGCGATCAGCATCCTCCTCGTTATCAAGATGAATATTGGACAACATTTCTAAATCAGGATACACTCACTCTAACAGGGTTAGAACAAATTGCGGCAAAAATGGGTTTTGCAATTGCATATTTGGATATAAAGCGAATCAAAAGAGGATTTTACGAAGGTACATTCAAGTTGATTACTACAAATGCCTCAAAAGAACCCAAATTTTCCATAATGGAAAAATATATGCGCAACCTTGAACAAACTATTTTGTACGATCCTGCATACTATTTATGGTCTCATAACAAATGGAAGTTTAAAAAACAAAGAACTGAATAATCATGAAAACGGCGGTAATAATTTTAAATTGGAATGGTAAGAAATTGTTGGAAACTTTTTTTCCGATAGTGATATCTCATTCAGTATCGCAAAATTCAACAGTAATAGTAGCAGATAACGGTTCAACAGATAATTCCGTATCGTTTCTTAAAAAAAACTATCCTCAAATACCTCTAATCCTGTTTGAAAAGAATTATGGATTTGCCGAAGGATATAATAAAGCTATTGAACAGGTTGATTGTGAATATGTTGTGCTGCTAAATTCAGATGTAAAAACAACAGATGGATGGCTTTCTACATTAATAAATTTCATGGATTCACATCCCGAAACTGCATGCGTTCAACCTAAAATACTATCATATGATAATCCCGAATGTTTTGAATATGCCGGAGCGTCAGGAGGGTTTATCGACAAATACGGATACCCTTTTTGCAGAGGTCGATTATTAAATCATGTTGAAAAAGATAATGGTCAGTATGATGATACAATTCCAGTGTTTTGGGCTACGGGAGCATGTTTATGCATTCGTCGAAAAGTTTATCTTGAAGCAGGAGGATTAGATGCAGGATTTTTTGCCCATATGGAAGAAATTGATTTATGTTGGCGATTAAATTCCAGAGGATTGCAAATTGAATGCGTGCCAACATCAGTAGTTTATCATGTAGGCGGTGCATCGCTTAATAAAGAAAATCCACAAAAGACGTATCTCAATTTCCGGAATAATTTACTGATGCTTTATAAAAATGTACCTAAAAACGAAATAAAAAAAACAATGTTTATACGCAATCTGCTTGATTTATTGGCAATGATCCATTTTATTCTTTTTGGTAAATGGGAAAATGCTATAGCTGTATTGAGAGCTGTGCGAGACTTTCAAAAAATGAAAAAAGATTATCGAGATTTGCGTAAAGAAAACCTTAGTAAAACAACCGTTCTCAAAAGTCCTTATCAACTTAATGGAAGCTTTTTATGGCATTTCTATATAAAAGGAGAGAAAACCTTTAAAGAAATCACAAAAACAACTCATTAATAATATGATGAAGTCCATTAATTAATTGAATTACAATGGAAATGATATTTGAAGTCAACTAATTAACTTTTATTCTCTCAATTATTTTAAATAACCAATATAAGTTTGTGTTATTTTTGAAAACTAATTATCTTTGCATAGTTAATAATATTAGCAATTTACAATTATAAAAAATTATCATTATGGCTTACGTAATTAGTGAAGATTGTATTGCTTGCGGTACTTGTATTGATGAATGTCCCGTAAGTGCTATTTCTGAAGGAGATATTTATCATATCGATCCAGATGTATGTACAGATTGTGGCACATGTGCAGAAGTATGTCCTACCGAAGCAATCCATCCGGCAGAATAAAATACCGGTTCTACAAAAGAAAAATTGAAGACTGAACATTTGTTCGGTCTTCTTTTTTTTGTAAACATATTTCAGGAGATATATAGTAAATTTCCATTTTACTATAAAAATAATATAAATGATATCGAATGGGTGGCAGAACAACAGACACAAGCTGATGAAGAGTTCGCAACCTTGAATGAAGATATTGAAATCTACATTAATTACGTAACATTACTTAATACAATTTTTACTCTATATACTTGTCAAAAACCTCCTTATACCCATCAACCATTTTTGCCCACGAATAATGTCCCATCGTATATTTTCGACCTTTTTCCGATAATGTTTTGAGTCGTTCTTTATCACTTAGAAGTTCATGAATCTTGTCAGCCCAAGCCTGTGCGTCACCACCTGGTAATAGATAACCATTTTCTCCATCAATCACAGCATCTGTAATTCCTTCAATTCCCGAAGCAAGTACAAACGTGCCTCTCATACTGGCTTCAAGTGCCACAAGACCAAAACCTTCAATATCTCCTTCGAAATGAAGATTAGGCATGACAAACAGATCAGCAAGAGACAAAACTTGCAATAAGTCGTCATATTTAATCTTTCCCAAGTGATGAGCATTTTCCTGCAAAATCAGTTCGCGAGCAACATTTGTCGCGTCAGTAGACATTCCAAGCATTAATTGCACATTTTGATGTAGTGAGTTTTCGAATTTACGCATCGCTTTTTCCATTCTGTTAGGATCATTTTTCAGTGGACCAATCATCAAAAAGATGATATCTTTATGCAATAAAGGCATCACATTTTTTAGGAACCAAGAAAAACCCTTTCGTTTTACAGGTCGTCCTGTAGATACTAGAATATGTTTTCCCGTAATATCAATTCCATATTTGTTCTTCATCCTTTCAACAATTGTTCGATCAAATGGAACAGACGCCATACTACAGTCAACGCCATTTCTAACAACAAAAGTAGAATCTTCTAGAAAACCTCTTTTCACACATTCATTTCTTGTAGATTCACTTACACTGATGGACGCTGTATATTTCGTCAATCTTGGTACAAGTTTATGCTGAAAATAACCTAAAGGATAAACTATATCAAGACCATGAATAGTAATCACTATTGGAATCTTTGTATATTTTTGTAACCAAAGACTAATAACTCCCATTGATCCATCATTCAGGTGGATTAACTTAATATTTGGATGCTCTTTAAGCATTTTTATTACCTTCGACCGCAAATTAATAAACCAAGCAACTTTATAGTTTTCTTGTTCATAGGCAATAACATGAGTAATATAGTAGTACGATAATCCATTGATTAATTCGTAACTTTGTTTTTCCATGCCACCTATATGTGGGGGATACTTATATGTGATGCACAGAATTTCCGTCATTTATTTCTTTATTATTTGATGTTTTAGATGTTATCAACCAGAAAATGCCCGCTACCAGCACCCAAAATAATTGACGTGCCCGTCTCATTAATGAAACCACTAGCCATACTTCGTTACTTTTTATGCCTATGGCATCCAGCATAACTTTATTTCCATATTCTTCAATACCTAATTGTCCCGGTATAACAGAGCCGATTGTTTTAAAAATGATAACACCCATTTCTACAGCAACTGCATCCAGAGGTGTAATATGCACGTTTAGCATATTCAAAATAATATAAAACTCCATTGCCCCAAAAATCCATTGAAAAGCAGATAAAATAAATGCAAATAAGAATTTACCTTTATTGTCAATAAAGTAATCGTGAAGAATATTATTTATATTATAACAAGATTCAATCACTTTATCTGTAAGTAAAGACCAATTTGTTTTAATCCTTAAATTCTCCACAAAATTACCAAAGTACATTTTTGGATGCAGGAAGAATCTTGCAATTAAATAGATGACTCCAACTAAAATAAGAACTAAAAGTATAATATACAGTACGTTTTGATTGTTTAATTGTCCCACAGTTAAGTACATCAAAGCATATACCATTAGAATGATTGCAGAAATAATGGTAAGAGCTCGTAATAAAAAAAGAGAACTCAATCCATGCTCACCCGAAATCCCTTTCTTTTTCAAATACATTATTTTAACTCCATCACCAGCCAAAATGCTTGTAGGATTAAATGCTGCTAGCATATCCCCAACATTTTTGATCATGAAAACCTCATAGAAATGCGTTTTCTTCACTTCCTTTCCCATACATAACATCCACGCGAATGATGTAGAAATATAACTTAACAAAGAAAAGAATACTACTCCTATGATCATACCAGGAGTTTCGTATAGATATTCTTTCAAAGTATGAAAATCGATACTTGAAACGAAACGAGCAAGCAAAAGAAATACAAAGACCAAAAAGCCAATGATTATATGTTTCTGATATCTTTTTATTAAATCTATGAATTTCATCTCACTCTTTAACTACTTTTTTTTCAGCCAGGTTAGTAATATCTTTGAAATAGACATCTGTCAGATTATCCCAACTCATGTGAGATGTAAATTGATAACCTGCCTGTTGCATTCTGGCTTTCAATGCTTTGTCGTTTAGTAATAGTTTTATTTTTTCAATATAGTCTTTTGGATCATTTGGTTCACACAGTAAACCTGTAACCCCATCTTCAACAAGTGCCTGAGAACCTCCGCCACGAGCAATAACTGGAACACATCCACAAGCCATTGCTTCAATCACAACATTGCCAAAAGATTCAGATATTGATGGGAATACAAACACATCGGTCGAAGCATAAACGTCACCAAGAACTTCATGATCAAGATAACCCAGAAAAAAAGCATCAGGCATCCTTTCTCTTGCAGCCTCTTCTGCAACTCCATTTCCTACAATGATAAAATTTACATCTAAATTTTGTGCTTTAGCTTCATCGTAAATATCAAAAAGCGTTTCAACATTCTTTTCCCATACAATTCGGGAAGCATATAAAAGTGAAGGCTTATCATTACCTGTTAGTTTTTTTAAGGACTCTTCATTTCTCTGATGAGGATGAAATAGTGAAACATCTAAACCCCTGTGCCATTGTTTTAACTGTTTTCTGTCCACGCCACTTACTTCCACCAATTCATTTATCATAAATTGAGTAGGCACGTACACAATATCGCAGTTATTATAAATTTTGCGATAATAATCAGAAATAACCTTTTCTAAAGGCTTAATTAAAAATGGCAGGTGTTTGAAATAATATTTAATATAAGAAATAAAGTGCGTGTGATAAATAGACAAAACCCGTATTCCATTTCTTTGCGCATAATTCAAGGCAAAAAAACCTATGATAGATGGCGTAGAGATATGAATTACATCAGGTTTAAACTCATCCAACTTTTCTAATAGCGTATTTTTGCGTAAACCCGGAAGTGCTAATTTGTAACTAATATTAAAAGGAATAACGATAGAAGGGACTTTATAAACTTTATACTTAAAGTCGTGTTTGGGCGCAGTACCACAGAAGAACATATACTCAAAACGATCTTTGGGTATTCTGTCGATCAGCTGATACATAGTCTTTATTGCGCCGTCAAAATCTTTTATAAGTATATCGGTAAAGAAAGCGACCTTTATCTTTTTCTGGACATTCATAAATTTTCTCAATAGATTTCCCCAAACATATACAATTGGCAATGTTGTTGGGTATTTTGATTTTCGTTTGTATATCCTGTCGATATAATACTAACTAAAAAATTGTTCAAAGTTACAATTTTTTGTTTAATCATAAAACATTATGTAAAAGTAAGTCAGATTAGTTTATCAGTTTATTTTTCGTTACTCACATGCATCTCACATGCTTTACAATCAAATGTGAGTTTCAGTCGTAATCTATTATTTATTAAATAAAAAGGTTCACGATATGGCGATTTTTCATTTATTTCTTTTGGACACCATCCCAGTGCATATTTCAAGCAATGTTTTGTAAACATCAGTGAAACATTCTGTTGAGGTTGTACTTCAAATGCCGGTTGAATAACCTTACTTCCATGTTGCAAATAAAAAGAACGACTCTTTTCATTCGATACATTTCCCAAATAAGTAAGCTCTTTTATTGAAAAAGCATGTGATGTAGGTTGAATCCGTTT
>JBAYZS010000039.1:0-19700 GCA_041672395.1 Dysgonamonadaceae bacterium
TGTAACGGTATTTTAGGACGAGACAATTATTATATAATAAAAGCGCCTTCAGTAAGAAGGCGCTTTTTTATTTAGGACATTGTCAGTTTAAATCAATTATTTCTTTTTACCCTGATTAGCAACAGCATCCATCAACTTTTTGATGACTTCAGGATCTCCAAGGAAGTAATCTTTTACGACGTTCAAATTATTGTCAAATTCAAAAACATAAGGAATACCTGTAGGCAAGTTTAATTGTGTAATATCCTCATCCGAAATATTTTTCAGATGTTTAACAATTCCGCGCAAACTATTGCCGTGAGCTGCAACAATTATTTCGTTGTGATCTTTCAGGCTTGGAAGGATTGTATCATTCCAATAAGGTAAAATACGATCAACCGTATGTTTTAATGCTTCGGTAAGAGGTAGATCTTGTTCACTAACACCCTGATAACGTGCATCCTCAAATGGTGAACGCGGGTCGTTTTTTTCAAGTGGTGCAGGTGGAACATCATAACTACGGCGCCAAACATGAACTTGTTCATCACCAAATTTATCAGCTGTCTCAGCTTTATTCAAACCCTGCAACACACCATAATGCTTTTCATTCAATCGCCAAGTCTTCTCAACCGGAATCCAATCAAGATCCATTTGGTCTAAAACAATATTCAATGTTTTTATTGCACGTTTCAGATAAGATGTATAAGCTTTTTCAAAATGGAAACCCTCTTTCTTCAACAATTTACCTGCTTCAGCGGCTTCTTGCATACCTTTTTCCGATAGATCCACATCTGTCCATCCGGTAAAACGGTTTTCTTTATTCCAAACGCTTTCGCCGTGACGAATTAAAACTACTTTTTTCATACGTTATTGTCTATTTTTAATTGATAATTGCATATTAAGCAGACAAAACTACAAAAAAATAGTGTAATTAGAAATTTGTGCTTATTTAAAGATTTATAAATTGATAAAAGTGAGTATCTATATCCAATTACACATCTTAAATTTCACTAAACTTATATCGGACCATAGTGAGAGTTTCACGGAGGTTGTATAAAGGTATTCTGCTGATTACATAAAAGGATAGAAACATTAAATAATGCGACACATAGGAACCACCTTTTTAAAGAAATTATATAAATAAATTGGACAAACATTAGAACTTTACATTTCTTCTACTTATATTTGAGATAATTTATTTTATTAGCCTTATGAATAAAAAGCAAATTACGCTAAAAGATATTGCAAAGGCACTGAATCTATCTCCATCAACGGTTTCTCGTGCCATGAATAATAATCCGGCAATAAGCGTGGAGACAAGGGATCAGGTTCAGAGATATGCCGAGGAGCACAAGTATAAACTAAACACTTTAGCCTTTCAATTACGTACAAAACGCAACAATACAATTGGGGTTATTGTACCAGAAATTGTGCACTTTTTCTTCTCTTCAGTTCTGGCTGGAATTCAAGAAGAAGCAGAATCAGAGAATTATAATATCCTGATTTGTCATTCAAACGAGGATTATAAAAAAGAAGTGAAAAGCGTTGAAACGCTTATTGACGCTCGCGTTAGCGGAATACTTGCCTCTCAGTCTAAAAACACAAATCAGTATAATCATTTCCAGGAAATCATTGATAATGAGATACATTTGGTATTCTTCGACAGGATTTGCACCGGCATAAACACAGATAAAGTGGTGGTCGATGACTATGCGGGAGCTTTTAATGCAGTAGATTATCTGGCTAAAACGGGTTGTAAAAGAATTGCCTTTTTAACATCCAGTTCTCAAATGCCCATTGCAAGTAACAGGCGCATGGGTTACGAAGATGCACTCCGAAAACATAAAATCGTTGTTGATAGATCTTTAATTTTTACATGTGATACACGCGATTTAGCATTTAAAGTGATTCCTCAAATTCTACAAAGCACAAATATTCCGGATGCATTTTTCTGCATAAATGATGAAGTGGCAGCTTATTGTTTACAAATGGTAAAATCGTTCGGATTCAGGGTCCCTGAAGATATCTCAATTTGCGGATTTACCAACGGATATATAACAGAAGTGACTGATCCGGAGCTCACTACAGTCGACCAGCACGGACATGAAATGGGAAATGAAGCAGCAAAATTACTCATAAATCGTATAGAGGGGAAAGAAACAAAAAATGGCATTGTTAGTAAACTAATTAAAACAGAACTTATTCGTAGGGGGTCAACTCGGTAAAAAACAATCACTCAATGCACTCGATTGCATAGAAAAACACATGGTTGATCAAAATTCATTCAAACACGATTCATAAATAACTTTATATTTGTGGAAATATCGTTTTAAAGAGTCATAGAAAAACATTGTATGAAAAAAAGACACCTTTCATTTTGGGAAATTTGGAATATGAGCTTTGGATTTATGGGAATCCAATTTGGTTTTGCATTGCAAAATGCAAACGTTAGCCGTATATTTCAAACACTTGGGGCAAGCATGGATGACATTCCTATCCTTTGGATTGCAGCACCCATCACCGGGTTGATTGTTCAACCCATCATTGGCCACTTTAGTGATAAAACATGGAATCGATTCGGACGAAGAAGACCTTACTTTACTGTAGGGGCAATTTTGGCTTCACTGGCATTGATTCTTATGCCAAGTTCACCATCTCTTTGGATTGCAGCAGGAATGCTTTGGATTCTTGATGCATCAATCAATATCTCTATGGAACCGTTCCGCGCTTTTGTTGGCGACAACTTGCCAACTGAACAGCGGACAATGGGATTTGCCATGCAGAGTTTTTTCATTGGAATAGGTGCGGTTATCGCTTCAGTATTACCTTGGATGCTGGCCAACTGGTTTAACATCTCAAACACTGCTGAGCCGGGAATTGTTCCACAAACAGTGAAAGTGGCATTCTACATTGGTGCCATTGTTCTACTATGTTGTGTGCTTTACACGGTTTTCACAACCAAAGAGTATTCGCCCGAAGAACTGGCTGCATTTGAAGAGGACAAAAAACAAACAACTGGTTTATCTTATTCAGAAAAACCGCCGGTAACTTCAGGGGAATTTATCAAGAAGGGTTCAATTTGGGGAATCATTGGTTTGGTAGCATCTTTAGCGGTTCTTGTCTATAAGTTTGATAATCAACTATATATCGTCACTGGACTACTTTTGGCATTCGGCTTAATCCTTCTCTTTTCAGGATTGATAAAGAAAGTGAGTTCAAAGCAGAACGGGATGATTGAAATCATGAACGACCTGCTTCATATGCCAAAGACAATGGGACAATTGGCTGTGGTTCAGTTCTTTTCATGGCTTGCATTTTATACTTTATGGATATACACAACACCGGCAATAACACAACATATCTACGGAACGTCAAATACAGAGTCCATATTATACAACGAAGGGGCTAATTGGGTAGGCGTACTTTTTGCCGTATATAACGGGGTATCAGCCATTTCTGCATTTCTATTGCCACTCATTGCTAAACAAATCGGACGCAAGGCAACGCATTCAATCGCACTTGCAATTGGTGGTATATCGTTCATCTCTTTTTTCTTTATGAAAAATCCAACCATGCTTCTCATCCCAATGATCGGAATAGGTTTCACATGGGGAAGCATTCTTTCAATGCCTTATGCTATCTTAACAGGCTCATTACCTGCAAATAAAATGGGCACATACATGGGAATCTTCAATTTCTTTATTGTCATTCCTCAGATTTTAGCAGCAAGCATCCTCGGATTTGTTACGCGCATATTCTTTAACGGACAAGTCATTTATGCAATGATTCTTGCAGGAGTTTCATTGATCATTGGTGCTTTGTCTGTATATTTTGTGCAAGACAAGGATGATATATACAAACTAAAAAAACACTAAATTCAATATTGATATGAGAAAAATTATCTGGCTGATTACCGTACTTGTATTACTTGCTTCATGTAATAATAAAAAGCAACAGAATAATGTATCTGCAGAAAATCCTTCAGCTCATTCTTCGTGGGTTTATGATGCAACTATCTACGAAGTAAATGTTCGCCAATTTACTCAGGAAGGGACTTTTAATGCAATGGCTGAGCAACTTCCACGTCTAAAAGATTTGGGTGTCAATATCCTATGGTTCATGCCCATTCAACCTATTGGTGAGTTGGAAAGAAAAGGGACATTGGGTAGTTATTATTCAATCAGCGATTATAAGGGAATAAACCCCGAATTTGGCTCAATAGAGGATTTTAAAAACTTGGTAGCTAAAGCGCATGATGCTGGATTCAAAGTTATTCTGGACTGGGTTGCTAACCATACTTCAAGAGATAATATCTGGCTGAAAGATCATGCGGATTGGTATATAAGAGATAGCCTGGGAAATATTCCGGTTCTTTATGACTGGACCGACATCGGTGAGGTGAATTATGATAATGCTGATATGCGGGCTGAAATGATTCAATCAATGCTTTACTGGATTAATGAGGCTGATATAGACGGATTTAGATGCGACGTGGCTTCTGAAGTACCTACCGACTTTTGGCAGACTGCCAAGGATACTTTGAAGGCTCACAAACAGGATATCTTTATGTTGGCTGAAGCTGAAAAGCCGGAGCTAAACAACTCTGTTTTTGACGCTTACTATGCATGGGATTTTCATCATAAAATGAATATGGTGGCTCAGGGAAAAGAAAATGTGGATTCGTTACGGTCTTCTTTGCATAGAATGCAGGTGAATTTCTCTAAATCGGCTATTCCAATGTATTTTACTTCTAATCATGATGAAAATTCGTGGAATGGAACGGAGTTTGAACGCATGGGCGACGCGGTTCGTTCTTTTGCTGTGCTCTCTTACGTTCTTCCGGGTATGCCACTGATTTATAGTGGACAGGAAGCGGGATTCAATCGCCGACTCCAATTCTTTGAAAAGGACAGCATCGATTGGGTGGATAAAGATGGCTTCACAAATTTCTATAAGTCGCTGAACGACTTAAAGAAAAACAATTCGGCTCTTGATACACAAGAACTTGGTGGGGAAATGATTGAAATTACAAATGATAAACCGCAATCGGTTTGGTCTTTTCAACGGGTAAAGGATAATAACACGATTGTATGCGTATTCAATTTCAGTAAAGAACCTCTAATGGTTACATTTACAGATGAACTTCCTGGAAAAGGGTTTAAAACGCTTGGAAATGAATTGGCTGAACCCGTAATAAAAATGGAATTAAAGCCTTGGGAATATAAGATATTCTACAAGAATTAGTTTTTTGTCATCTGGTTAGTTGGGCCTCCAAAACAATATATATTATTGTTCTGGAGGCTTTCCTTTATTTAATCTTAATAATATTTATAGCCTAATGCACCAATTTTACAGTCGTTTAGCTATGAGAGTGGATGAATATTATTTAAACTACCATAAAGATTAAAGTATTCTTTTTCAAGTTCATCTCTAAACTTTGGATGTGCAATCTTGATTAATTCCTTTCCTCTTTCACGTAAACTTAATCCGCGAAGGTGGGCAATTCCGTATTCAGTAACAATATAATCTGCATCGTTGCGCGATGTAGTTACGGCAGCTCCTTGCTTCAGGAACGGTACAATTCGGGAAATCTTATCACTCGCGGCAGTCGACGGTATTGCCATTATCGATTTTCCTCCTTTTGATAATCGGGCTCCCTGAACATAATCCACTTGCCCTCCCGTTCCACTATATAAACGAGTGCCAATACTTTCAGATGCTACTTGACCGGTAAAATCAACTTCAATACATGAATTTATACACACCATATTATCGTTCTTGGCAATATTATGTGGATAATTTGTGTAATCCACAGGATAGGCTTCAAGCATAGGGTTATAGTGTGCAAATTCATATGTCTCTTTGTCGCCGATAAGAAAAGTAAATATGATTTTATCTTTATGGAAAGTTTTCTTGTGACCATTGATAACGCCCTTCTTCACCAAATCTACTATCCCGGGAGTGAACAACTCTGTGTGGATACCTAAATCTTTTCTATCGTCTAGTAACGAAATTACTGCATCGGGAATAGACCCAATTCCAATCTGAAGGGTTGAACCGTCATCAATCAATGATGAGCAATATCTTGCGATTTTGTTCTCTAAATCTCCCCTTTTCGATTTAATCATCTCCGGCATGGGACGAGAAACAGGTACAATCTTGTTTAAGCTTGTGATGTGGATTTTGTTCTCGGGACCCATAGTATGTGGCATCTTATCGTTCATCTCTGCGATAATCAGTTTTGCATTTCTGCACGCGGCAACTATATAATCTACCGAAACTCCAAAACTACAATAACCAAAATCGTCGGGGGGAGTAACTTGCACAACTGCCACGTCTACCGGGAAAGATTTAATATCGAACATTGCCGGTAGTTGATGAAAAAAACAGGGATAAAAGTCGGCTCTCCCGCTGTTCACTGCTTCTCTTGATGCTTCATCAATAAAGCTTGATTTCAATCGGAAATGCTTTTCCATGCCAGGGGCAAGGTGAATTGGATCTCCAACAAAAAGCATGTGATAAATAGAAACATTAGAGTACTCTTCTTTATGAGCTACAAGCGCCTTGTTTATCTCGGTTGGCGCCGCTGCAGCATGACTGTATACGAGATTATCACCCGATTTAATTACCTTTATTGCTTCTTCAGCTGTGCAGGTATTCGAACGCAAATGTTCTTTCCAATTCATTAAGATTCAGTTTGTTTAGTTTAAAATAATAGCATAATAAGGTGATACAAAAATACGAAAAGAAACTATTATTCTGATGTTTTTTATGCCAAATTTAAGAAAGTACTTCTAATATCGTTAAATAGAAGGTTGATCTATTAAAGTAAGCGACCAAGAAAAACCATCACTTATTTGTGATGGTCTAATAATGTATAATCTATTAATTAGTACTCTTCCTCGTCAAAGAAGAAATCTTCTTTACTGGGATAATCCGGCCAAATATCTTCTATGGATTCATAAATATCCCCTTCATCCTCAATCTCTTGCAGATTTTCAACAACTTCAAGTGGTGCACCGGAACGTAGAGCAAAGTCTATCAGTTCATCTTTAGTAGCTGGCCAAGGTGCATCTTCCAATTTTGAAGCCAATTCTAATGTCCAATACATAAATTATTTATTCTTTGTTAATTACTTAAATATTATTAGATGCTTTTTTTAACGAAGCGCAAATATACAAAATATTTTAACTAATATGTTGTTCCCAATAAATTTCTTTACCCCTTTTATTGCTTTCTCTTCTTGCTAATACAAAAAAGTAATCAGACAACCGGTTCAAATAACTTAGAACCGACTGATCTACAGGGTATTCATCTGCAACTCTATACACATTTCTCTCTGCTCTTCTGCAAATTGTTCTGCATATATGCGCTCTTGCTCCAACTTCACTACCTCCTGGCAGGATAAACCGCTTCAAAGGTGGAAGTTCGGCATCTAATCTATCAATTTCATGCTCTATCATTTGAATGGATTCCTCTGTAACGAGAGGCTTTTCTCTAGGTGGCATGGATTCTGTTTCAGTTGCAAGATTTGAACCGATATCGAACAATCTATTTTGTATAAACGACAAAATATCAACACTTTCCGGTTCCTCAATTGCACAAATCAACCAACCAATATGACTGTTTAGCTCGTCTATTGTTCCATACGATTCGAGTCGTATATGCGTTTTGGGCACACGTGTGCCACCAACAAGAGATGTTGTTCCCTTGTCGCCGCCTTTTGTATATATTAAACTCTTTTTCATTATTATCAATATGATTCAATTTATAACAAATAGTTTATTTTGTTATACTGAGAATTTATGATCGCTATTCCCGATTTCTTAAGATCGAAAGTAACGTTTAACCGCTGATCATCTGCTATTTGTCGCCAAATCTCTTCTGACTTATTATTGAAAATCCCTCGCAAATACCAGAAACATTCAGGATTGCTCATTCCAATCAGCTTGTCTAAAGACAAATCAGCATCATTAATTTGATTTATATCTAAGAAGATAGCATCAAACCTCTTGTCTATTAAATCTGTTACTCTTATTGACTTTATTCTGTCTTTTTCAATGTTTTGCAACAAAGTCCATGCAATATCATCAAAAGCTTCTTCTTTAACCAAAGATGTTATCTTGGCAGACGGATTTGCTTTTAAAACAAAAAGCGTTTGAATATTGTTTTCGGGATTAAACAAAAGAACTTGGTCCGACTTAAAAAAGTATGTCAGTCTGAATGCTAAACGATCGTCTTCTGTAATCAGGCTGGGCGACAACTGCTTATCGATCAGCGCTCTTTCTACATCTTCATAAGCATAATACACGTATTTCTCTCTGATAACATCAGTGATCAGTTTATAGGCAAAAGGTGAATGAACACCATGACCACCAGAACGAAGTGAGCGCTTTAATGATTCAGTCAATTTCATATCCTCTTGCTATAGAAATGATATCAAGACTTAACTATCAATGTAACAGCATAAGCAGTAATACCTTCTTCTCGTCCAACAAAACCCATTTTCTCAGATGTAGTTGCTTTTATTGAAAGATCATCTTCCGAAATTTCCATCACTTTGCATAACACTTTCTGCATTGATGGGATGTGTGGATTAATCTTGGGTTGTTCTGCACATATCGTAACATCTATATTGCCAATAGAATAACCTTTATCCTTTAGTAGATCGATAGTTTTCTTTAGAAGAATCTTACTGTCGATATTGCTGTATTCGGACGCTGTATTGGGGAAATGATATCCGATATCTCGTAAATTAGCAGCACCCAAAAGTGCATCACAAATGGCATGGATAATAACATCAGCATCGGAATGTCCCAATAAACCCTTATCGTGATCAATCTTTATTCCACCAAGCCAAAGTTCTCTACCTGACTGTAATTGATGCATATCATATCCAAAACCTACTCTAAATTTCATCATTCAAACAAGTTGTTTCTATTATTTAACCCTGAAATCAAGCAATAGTCTATCTTCTACATAGCCTTTTAAGTGATCGTTAATCTTTACAGGTCCAATCCCTGCAGGTGTTCCAGTGAAGATAAGATCGCCTATTTTCAAAGTGAAATATTTGCTCACATACGAAACAATCTTATCTATGGAAAAGATCATATCTTTAGTATTTCCATTCTGAACAGTATGATCGTTGATATCCAAATGGAAAGAGATATCCTGAATATCTTTAAAAACCGATTTGGGTGTAAAAGTGCCGATAGCAGCCGAATTGTCAAAACTTTTTGCGATCTCCCAAGGAAGTCCTTTTTCTTTAAGTGCGCGTTGCAGATCACGTGCCGTGAAATCTATTCCCACTGTCAATTCGTCATAATATCTATGAGCGAACTCTTCATCAATATTTTTACCCAATCTGTTGATTTTAATCACTATTTCAGTCTCATAATCAATCTCATCTGAGAAATCAGGAATAAAGAATGGCTTGCCGTTTTTGAGCAAAGACGTTTCCGACTTCATAAAGATCACAGGGTTCTCTGCTTTGAACGTCCGTTTCATTTCCTCGTTATGAGACGCGTAATTTAGTCCTATAGCTATAATCTTCATGCCTTTCCCTTTAACTGGTCTTCTTTTTCTTTCAATCGATTAAACATCACTGCCAAATGAGCATAAATTGATGTGTTTTGTAAAACGATATCATCAGGTACCGACACGCGGAATGGGGTAAAGTTCCAGATAGCATGAATACCGCAATCTATTAAAAAATCTGCTGTTTCTTGTGCTACCTCGGCTGGAACAGTCAAAATGCCTATCTCTGAATTTAATTCCGCATTCATACTTCTAAATGTATCGCTATGATAAACCGGAATATCATTTATTCTCTTTCCTATTATTTGTTGATTTATATCAAAACCGGCGATAATCTTTAATCCATATTGTTCCAGACCTGAATCAGCAAGGAGTGCAGCACCCAAACTTCCCACTCCAAACAAAACCGCATCATGTAACGATGTAAATCCTAAAAACAGCTCAAGAACATTAATAAGTTGGTCAATATTATAACCGACTCTGGTCTTTCCTGTAATATCCACATAGGACAAATCCTTCGCTATTTGCGACGAAGAAACATTTATCTTATTTGCTATTCCCGTTGACGATACATGTGATTCACCTTGCTTTTTCAACATTTTCACATACGCCAAATACCATGGTAACCGCCTTAATGCAGGCTCAGGTATATTTGGATTAATTTTGCTCAAATTGTGCATTTGTATTTGGTAATCAATATAATTTGCAAAGGTATTACTTTTTATGAATTTCACCCGATTAATAGCTTTATTTAAAGAAATAAATCCTTAATAGAAGGTTTTTATGTACCTTTGAAAGTGTGAAAATCAATTTAATTAATTTACATCTTATGCAATCTGTCAATTTAAAGCTTGTTTTACCATTCATTGGTGTAGCAACATTATCTTCTTGTGGAAGTACAAAGAATGTAGAAAATACTAAACCACTCAACATTATCTATATAATGACTGATGATCATACTCGCCAGATGATGAGCGCTTATGACAACCAACATGTCGAAACCCCCAATCTGGATAAAATTGCAGAAGGAGGTGTTCGTTTCACTAATGCTTTTGTTGCAAACTCCATTTCAGGACCCAGTCGTGCTTGTTTATTAACAGGAAAACACAGTCACAAAAATGGCAAAAAAGATAATTATACTTCATTCGACGGAAGTCAGCAAACGGTACAACAATTGTTGAAACAAAACGGATACCAAACGGCTATGATCGGAAAGTGGCACCTGGACAGTAACCCAACAAATTTCGATCACTGGGAAATTCTTCCGGGACAAGGAAGTTATTACAATCCCGATTTTATAACAGAAAAAGGGAGACACAGATATAAAGGTTATGCGACAGATATAATTACCGACTTAAGTTTGGATTGGCTTAAAAATGATCGCGATAAAACAAAACCGTTTGTATTGTTCTTGCACCACAAAGCAGCACACAGAAACTGGATGTCAGACTCAACTTATCTGGATGCATATGAAGATAAAACTTTTAAACTTCCCGATAATTTCTACGATGATTATAAAGGACGAATTGCGGCTTCACAACAAGAAATGAGCATTGCAAGTGATCATGATATGGATATTGTGAACGACTTGAAGATGTACCGACCGGGAGTTAAGACACGCCTTTCGGGCTCATTTGAAAATGGCGAATATGCAAGAATGGATTCAGCACAAAGAGCTGCATGGGATAAACATTATCAGCCTATTATCGATGATTTCTATGATTCAGATCTTAATGGGAAAGAATTAGCTGAATGGAAATACCAGCGCTACATGAAAGATTATGCCAAAACGATTAAATCTTTGGATGAGAATATTGGCAGAGTCCTCAAATATCTGGAAGACAATGATATGATGGACAATACTATCATCATTTACACCTCCGATCAAGGTTTCTATATGGGCGAACATGGCTGGTTCGATAAACGATTCATGTACGAGGAATCTTTTAGCACTCCGTTGGTAATGCATTTGCCAAAACAGTTTAAGAAACGAGGAGACATTGATCAGCTGGTTCAGAATATCGATTTTGCTCCTACTATGCTCGACATAGCAGGAGTCGTAATTCCACAAGACATTCAAGGAGTTTCTCTGGTTCCTCTTTTAAATAACAAAAAAGCTCCTAAAGATTGGCGCAAATCATTGTACTATCATTTTTACGAATTCCCGGGTGAACATGCTGTAAAACGACATTACGGAGTAAGAACTGAAAGATATAAGCTTATCCATTTCTATAACGATATTGACTCATGGGAACTATTTGATCTGAAAAACGACCCCAGTGAGATGAACAATCTTTTCGGAAAACCGGGTTATGAATCAATCACTAAAGATTTAAAAAAAGAGCTTAAACGTTTACAGGAGCAGTATGACGACCCGATTAGAGAACAAATTCCTTTACAATAACATTTGAGTGAATATGTCAGAAATACAATCTGAACAACACCCACTTACCCCTTTTTTACCGAAGGGAGCTAAAGCAATCATGCTTGGTAGTTTTCCGCCTCCAAAAACAAAATGGAGAATGGAATTCTATTACCCTAATTTCCAAAATGATATGTGGCGTATATTCGGATTAGTGTTTTTCGACAATAAAAACTATTTCATCCTTGAAGAGAATAAGTCGTTTGACAAAGATAAAATCATTGATTTCCTTAATGATATAGGGATTGCCTTGTACGACACAGCTCAGGTAGTACGCAGGTTAAAAGGAAATGCATCCGATAATTATCTGGAGATTGTTGAACCCGCAGACATTCAACAATTACTTAGAAAAATCCCCTCTTGCAACACCTTGATAACTACAGGCGAAAAAGCAACTGAAACACTTTGTTCGCTTTTCCCAACTGATATCAAGAAACCGGTAATCGGTAAGTTTGTGACTGTTAAATTTATTGAAAGGCAATTACGTTTTTACAGAATGCCTTCATCATCAAGAGCTTACCCTAAACCATTAGCTGAGAAAGCCGCAGATTACCGAAACTTATTCTCCGAGATAGGATTAATTTAATGGCGAAGTCCTTTACTGCTTTTCATTACTGCACGTATAGAACCAATTTTGAGTTTTGTATCAATAATAATTGGCACTTTATTAGAATCATTAGTCAGCGCTACATTAATAGCTTCCTCCTTATCCTCAAAAGCATCATCTAAGATTATCATTGTCAGCTGAATAGCTTCATATGTTTTGCCATCATCCGCTTTAACTTTTGATGTCCCTTTGTATCGAATATACATATTCACAAAACTTCTTCCCGATAAAAACTGTACGTACAGGTTTTCCCCCGGATGCAATCCAGAAAAATTCAGATTACGCGCATACGCGATAAGCGACAAATAATCGTATGTACATTTTCCCGTTTTCACCACCTCATCAAATTTAAGAATACCATTAAATTTGCGCATTGCCCTCACGGATATAGAGTTACCTTTATAAGTATAAAGCTGTCGCTCTTTTGAATAATCATTCCCTTCAAATGCATCCTTTGTAAACAAAAGCGGTTGAAGCTGCTTATTAACATAAGATAGGAGTGTGTCCTGAACAGTATAAATATTTCCCACCATTCCGGTAGTGTTTAGCATCAAGCTTATTTTGTAAGCATCCTGTCCGTTATAGTTTGTGTTAGTGGTTATTAACGACCCTACTCCACCTTTTGCATTAATCAATCCGTACCTGTAATACAAATTAAACGATATATTTTCTCCGCCATTAAAAGCGGTATTCTTCATTTTGCACTGTGCTACGGATGTTTGAAATAACAAAAGACCCGTAACTATGAATAATAATATAATATTTATCTTTTTCATTCTTAAAATTGCATTCCCCCCCCTTGACTTTTTCCAACGCTTCCACTATTTAGATATGGATTTTCGTTGCCTTGTATGGGGTTTTGTTTATTTTGATTCTGTTGTTCACGTTGTTCGTTCAAGTTCCGCCTTTTCTTTTCAACAGGTTTATTTTTGGTGACTTCCAGCGGTTTCTGCTTAAAAATATCCACTGCATTCAAATTCCAATCCTCACTATGATCCGAATAGGCCCTAATTTCGTAGCTTCGCGGATAGTAGTAAACCATTTCAGGTTTCCGTTTCAACATATAATCGCCTGTAGTCCACACACCATCATTATTATCATCAATAAAAAGACGTGCATAAATTTCACCCGGAAGTAAATCAAAAAAAGTTACTTCATTATTTATGACTCTCAATTTTCTAAAAGGTTTATCCGATTTATCCAGCAGTTCCACATATGCCGTTTTCCCTGTAGGAATTCCAGTGATGTTGAACATAAGATTTCCATATTCCTCCTCTTTCTTTATAGTAAAATCCTGTTCAATCTTATTGTTATATTTGCCATAATAGCTATTAACCGCAGCAGAATCTATTTTGAAATGATACGTATCGCCAAACTTCCATTTATGACTTAGTGTGAAGATGCGCGGACTAAGTGAATCAGCATAAAAAGTAAAGTCGATTGGTTCCATCAGCGAGTCCACCTTATGAAAGAGTTGAATAGCTGCAGTATCTAACTTATTTACAGGCTGTTCAAATTCAAGTCGGATATTTTGGAACACATCCAATGTTCCTTGGATATTTGTAATCACCGCCAAGAAATTAACAACTGGTTTTTGCTCCTTCTCTTTATCATCTTTCTCCTTTTTGGGAGTCTGTCGCGCTTTTGGTCTTTTATAATTAAAACTCAGTGTATCGGTTTCTATAAAGTCCTGATTCAGTGAATCCGTGCGGAGATAATTTAATTGAACAAGAATACTATCATTCTTATAAATATTAGAATCAGTAATCCAATATGATATGCTATCATTATCTGCACTACGTTCCGTAACATACCAATCATTTCCCCTATCTTCAGGAACAACAGGATTCAACATCGAAAAAGTAGGCATGGAAGTAGGTGCACCAAAAAAGATATCTAGTTTGTACGGTGTTGAGCGATCATTTTTCTGGAAATATTTTCTTTGAAAAGAAGAGTGAAACGCTGCCAACATCAAGTCGTCAGGGATAAATCTTGTATAATTCACCTGTTTAATAGTATCAATGGTGATGCTATCTTTAAAAACAGTGTCCTGACGTACCGCGGGCATAGATGAAGGGACAATGATCGAATCCATGAAAGCTACTCCCTCCTGTGGATTATCATACATATAATCCCTGTTCAAATCATCGAGAGCAAAAACATGATACTCGCCCGGAGCCATTCCACGAATGGTAAAATTACCGCGCGAATCTGTTCTGGATATCCTGTCAAATGGAAGCGAAGTAAATGCTGAATCATTCAAGTTGGCATGAATGCCTACATAAATACCGGCTAGCGGCTCAAGATCTTCTGCATTCAAAACTTTTCCCGAGATTGCTAATGTATCAAGGTGATCGCCGGTAGAAAAGGAATAAGAAAAATTTTCTAAAGGATTTTTTTCGTTGTTATCTACAATGGCATCTGTGAAATCAATCGTATAGGTGGTGTTTGATTTTAAAGAATCTTTGAGATTTACTACCACTTTTTTTCCGTATGCACGAATCTCTGGCATATTTTGTTGAGGTGGTGTAATAATAACCTTTTCCATAGGTTTTTCAACCATCACATTCTCATCAAACAATATTTCTATTTTGGGACTTGTTGAATTAAGTGCATTCAATGACGGAGAAGCATGAAGCAACCGGGGAGGTTTTTCGTCATACGAACCACCATCAGGCATACCAATGTTAGCACAAGAGTACACCAATATTAACAAAAGAAAGATAATAAAAGGAAATAAATATCTATGAATGTGTCGCATACCTGAATTTTTCGTACATTTTAAATGCAAAAATACAATCTTTTAATCTGATAGATACTTTATTTGGTTGAAAAATAACTAAAAAGCCAGTTTTGAGATGATTATTCACCTTTTGATGAAAGTAGAAAATATCCAATTTTACAATACAAACATTTTCGTTTTTCGCAATATTCCTTTCTCAATTGGATGAGTGCCTGCGTATCAAAGGCATTTTCAGGCACTATACCCGCATTACAAAAATCCTCAACAATGCCATTCCGTTCTGGTTTCAGATCATCAAGAATAGAAAACGCTCTATCGCAATATTTCTGAACATCAATTTTTTTACCATACGCAAATAACACCGGTGCCACTGTATTGATAAGAATAATGTTCAACGAATTACTCCCGGGAAATGTACTATGCTGAGCCGTAGCTTTCCCAAAAACATAATGCGAATGCCAATAATCCGAGACATTCACTCGAAAAAAAAGTCGCAATTGTTTGATATTTTCTATTTCTAAGACTGATGAAAACAAACTGCACGATTGTTGTAAAACAGCAGACAATTGAGCGATTCTTATTTGTGGAAAAGACTGTGGTCGCACCCTCAACGATTTGAACAAAAAAGAATCCAATGGTTTAAGCAAATATTTTTTCTGTAGAAAAAGATACTCGTTTCGCAGTTGCAAATAATACTCATCTTGTGGCACATCATCTTTCAACATTCCTGCCTGACCAAAGAGCAGCGCCTCAATTTGAAAAAGGCTGTTTCTATGTTTTTGAATTATGTTGTACGGCATACTAAGTGCCAATCTTTCAAAGGCATCCGAATTTAAACCGAAACCAAAGTTACGAGAAAGAAGAACGTAAAAAACATCATTCCACGCATTGTTAAATCGCTTTAAATTTTCATAGATATCAAGTGTTTTCCTTTCGAGACGTTCAATTGCCAACACATCAATCCACGACGAAAGCAAATTTTTTGGCACTTTGTTCAAGTGTCCCTGACAGGCTATTTTTTCTGGATTTTTCAGTAAAAATCTCGCTCTTGCACTCACTTTTTCGGGCACTGCTAAAACCATTTGAGGCACCGATTGTCCATTCTCATTAAACACCTCGCCATTGAGACATTCCACCACATGTAAAATAACAGAATTATAAGCTTTATCTACGTGGTGATGATGCTTGTTCCATTCGTCCGACTTAAGATGAATCTCCACATCACCGGCCCACAATGTTTTTCCAATCTTAATTTTAGCATTGAAGAAATCAGGTCCCGCATCCGTATTCATCAGTCCCCTATCAATCACTTCAACTGGCACACCTTCTGTTGTTCTCAGTGTTTCATGTCTATAAAGTTTATATTTCCAGACGTAGTGCAGAAGTTCTTCTTTTTCAACCATTTTTCATCGTAATTCAAACACCTCAAAATTAGGAATATTTTATCATTTTAACAATAAAATGCCACTAATTTCACAATTGAACCGGAAGTTGTCTCAATTTTCAACAACACATTGACAATAAATACATAAAAGACTAAACTCTCTTTTTTATGATTTTGGTAAAAATAAACTGATAATCTCATATCTTTGCGTACAAATCGACACGATATGCTAACTGATTCTGAAAGAAAAAAGATTCGTGATTTAATGCAAAAGGAGATTGTGCCCGCAATTGGCTGCACAGAACCCATAGCGGTTGCTCTATGTACGGCAAAAACAACAGAAATATTAGAAGATATACCTCAGACAATTGAAGTGTATTTGAGTACCAATATAATAAAAAATGCAATGGGAGTGGGTATTCCTGGCACTAACATGACGGGGTTGCCGATTTCAATTGCACTGGGTGCCCTGATTGGGAAATCTGAATATGGATTAGAAGTGCTAAAAGATCTAACAGCGACTGATGTTGAACGAGCGAAACTATATATTAAAGGAAAAAGAATTTCTATTCAACATGCCAAAACTGAACCTGATAATCTTTATATAAAAGTACTCTGTACATCGGGCGAAAACAAAGCTGTTGCCATTATCAGAGGTAGTCACACCTCATTTACTCGCTTGGAGAAAAACGGTAATGTGTTGATGGATAAAGATGTAGATGCTGAAGAAATAACGAAAGACGAAGTAATACTGACATTCAGAAAAGTATATGATTATGCGGTTAATGCACCATTGACTGAGATAGAGTTTATTTTGAAAGCAGCCAAAATGAATAAGAAAGTTTCTTTGGAAGCACAAAACCAGAGTTACGGTCACAATGTATCGAAAACAATGCTTAGTAAGACTGGGCTGATGTTATTCGGCGATAATTTGCACAGCAGGATGATAGTCGCTACCACCGGAGCGTGCGATGTGAGGATGGATGGTGCTATGATTCCGGTAATGAGCAATTCGGGAAGTGGTAATCAAGGTATCGCCTCCACTTTACCGATACTTACTTTTGCCGAAAATATCGAATGTACAAATGAACAACTTATCAGAGCCCTTATTCTCAGTAGCCTTACTATGATATATATCAAACAACTTATGGGTCGATTATCGCCTCTTTGCGGATGCGTAATTGCCTCAACAGGTTCAAGTTGCGGAATTACTTATCTTATGGGAGGGAATTATGCGCAGATTGAGTTGGCAGCCAAGAACATGATCGCCAACATCACGGGAATGATTTGCGATGGGGCTAAACCAAGTTGTGCGCTAAAGATTGCAAGTGGAGTATCCACTGCTACAATATCTGCAATGATGGCCATTGAGCATCAGGGTGTTTCTGCTCATGAAGGAATTATTGATGAAGATATTGACAAAACTATCCGTAATATGGCGCGAATAGGCAATAATGGAATGAAAAAAACGGATAAAATTGTGCTGGATATAATGACGAGAAAATAAAAGTTTTCTTTATTTCTCCTCTCACCCTCCTCTCACTATGCTCTCACCCTCCTCTCACTAAACAATTATAGAAACAGGCTATATATAAAATGAGGATATGCAAGAAATCTATATGATCGTTCCGCATATCCTCATAAATTCATGAAGATTGTTTGTTTACTTTTTTATTATATTTTTCCCAAAATAGAATCGATAGCTTGATTTAAACCGTCTGAATTTTTTCCACCTGCTGTGGCAAAATGGGGCTGACCTCCACCGCCGCCTTGGATAAACTTAGCGGCTTCGCGTACCATATTCCCTGCATTCATGCCTCTTTCTACTAAATCGGCACTCAACATAACGGTGAGGGTGGGCTTATCATGTAACGATGTACCGGCGACAAATAGCATGTTCTCTGTGAATTCTCCTTTCAACTGAAAAGCAATGTCTTTAACTATTTCTGGTGATATCATCCGAGATACTAACGTGAATACGCTTACTCCGTTGACTTCTCGTTTCATTTCTATGATGGTTTTTTTGAGCTTTTCAGTCTTTTCTTTGATGAATTCTTGAAGCTCTTTTCTCATTCCATCGTTTTCTTCAATGAGTTTCTTTAATCCTAAAATCATATCGGGAGAATTCAAAGAACTCTTTATCTCGTGCATCAAATCGTCTATCTTATACAGATAATCTTCACATCCTTTGGCGGTTACAGCCTCAATACGTCTGATTCCGGCAGCAATAGCGCTTTCATTTACGATCCTGAAGGTTCCAATGCGCCCGGTTGAAGAAATGTGGGTTCCTCCACACAATTCAATGGAATTACCAAAGCGTACTGTGCGAACATCGTCTCCATATTTCTCGCCAAACAGGGCCATCGCTCCATTTGCAATGGCTTCTTCTATGGGTACATGTCGTTGCTCTACTAACTTGTGGTCTTTGCGTATCTCTTTTGTCACATATTCTTCTACTTGACGAATCTCTTCGTCTGTCATCTTTTGGAAATGAGAGAAGTCAAAGCGCAATGCTTTATCTGATACATAGGAACCTTTTTGTTCCACGTGAAGCCCTAGTACTTCGCGCAATGCTTCATGAAGAAGGTGCGTGGCTGAGTGATTACATTCAATGGCAGTCCTTTTATCTGTGTCTATCAGCGCTTTAAAGGTTTCTCTGACATCCAAAGGAAGTTCGTTTGTGTAATGAACGGCTAAATTATTCTCGCGCTTTGTATCAAATACAGCTATTTTTTCTTTGTTAGAAATCAACCATCCTGTATCGCCGACTTGCCCGCCCATCTCGGCATAGAACGGGGATCGTGATAATACTATCTGATAAAATTCTTTGTTCTTTTGCTTTACTTTTCTATATCTGAGTATCTCGGTTTCGCTTTCAACTTCATCATATCCGCTGAATTCGGGTTCACCGTCACGGACTTGAACCCAATCGTCTGTCTCTACGACTGAGGCATTGCGGGCACGTTCTTTCTGTTTCTGCATCTCGACATTAAAGCCTTCTACATCAACACTCATATTATTTTCGCGG
>JBAYZS010000040.1:0-19314 GCA_041672395.1 Dysgonamonadaceae bacterium
TCCGTAATCCTCCCCTTTAGGTGTGATACCAGCTGCTTGTCTCCTCCGCGTTTTGCGTAATCATCTACCTGAACAATAAACCAGAGCGACCAATTGGGGATAAAGATTCCATCGTTATGATCGGCAGGATAACACATGGGGATCATTCCTTCAGGAAGGTACTCGAACTTTTCGGGAAGGGCATAATTCTCATAAAAATTGTGTGCTACCTTTGAATAACCGGTAAACTCTTTTTCCATGATGGCAGTGAAGTAGCTGTCGCACAACCAGCCGGCTCGTTCTCGTGAAGGGCAGTCCGTAAATACATCTACCGAGTTTTGTCTGAATGTTTGTTTTGCGGCATCGAAGATCTTATTCAGCTTTGCGTTGCTGCTTGTAAATGTCGCATTGGGGTTGTTCGGATAGGCAAACTCACGAATATAAATATCTCCTACCGTACAATCTCCTTGGGCTACCATGATTTTCAGATATTTGAGGGTGTATGGGTCAAAGGTCTCAACATTGTATGTGCCGGGTTGAAGTTCATAGACAACCTGGTTGTTCACATCGGTCATCCTTTTTTTGCTTATCACATCATTATCTGTGAGCATCTCATCGAAATGAAACCAGATCGTCGACGGCTCTTTGCAGGTAATCGTCGCTCCAATGAATCCGGAATAGTTGACGCCAAAATCAAGTATATAGAAATCATCTTTCTTCATTTTGAGGGGTTTCTGCCCACCTAAAGAGTCATTCAACAACTCTTTCGTCACCGATACCATCTCTTGTATCTGTTGCGAAGGGATAACCGTCAGCTCTGATTCGGGATAACCTTTAAACTTTTCGCTGATTTGCACCAGTGAACGGTCTTTATACTTTTGTGCGGGTGGATTGATTCCTATTGTGCCTTTTGCAAATAACACTGTGGGTCTTAGAATGGTAAAGTCGGGGATCACTACATGTCGTGGCAACAAATTAACCGATGGATATTGAGCGAGTTTAACCGCCTCAACAGTTATATCTTTGTTATTACGCCATCCATCGTAACCCTCTTTCATTCTGTAGTATTCGGTAAAGGGTCTCTGGAAACTGTATCTCTCTACTTTCTGTAATCGTTCTTTAATCTCAAATGCTTCGAAATGGTCGTTATCTCCTGTAAAAAGGACAACCTTTCCGTTTATTGATGCTTCTGCTTGTAAAAATGAGGGCTGGTCTGTGGTGTAATATGAATTTACATTGTAACCGGCGACTTCAATCGCTACGATATTTTCTCCCTCTTTCACACGGTCGGTGACATCATACTGGTCAACACGGAAAAAACCATGTCCGGCGCGGGCAGGACCGGATCCTACAAACTTGCCATTGAGGTAGATCCTGTACACGGTGGAGGCGGCGACTCGTAAATGGGTCTTGTCGTTTTTATCGACAGTAAAAACGCCTCTAAAGCCTAAAGTAAGGTTCATCTCTTTTTCCCGTCCTTCAGCCCACACTGGGACTGATTGATTCATCCGTGCTTCACTGTCTCTCACGGCGGACTGACTACGCTTACAACTTTCTAAGAATAGAAACGGACTGAATAACAGGGTGAGCAGGAGCATCGTGGAAATCATCCTGATACTCGATGTTGATCTTAATTTTTTATGCATATTTTTGTTATAAATCAAATGATGGAATATTTATATGTTCCCCGCCTTTTAAAGCCGACTGATGTGCCATTATTCCAGGGGCTGTCATGGCAAGTGCTTGATAGATATCAACCTCAGGGGTGCGGTCATTTATTAATGAGTCTATAAATTCATGTGTAATAAAACAGTGTGAGCCGTCATGCCCACTATCATGCCTCAAAGGTTCCGGAAGCATATCCGTCTTCCACCAATAGGTGTCAGGATAGTTTTCAACAACATTTTCGGTAATATTAAAACCTCCATCATCTTTCACAATCTTTTGCCCTGCTTTCACAAATACAGAGCTGGACAATTCTCCGTGAGACATAACTACACTCATTTTATCTCCATGCCATTCACCACGTTCTGCTCCTCTTATAGCTCCTTTCCAATTAATTTCGACTGGAAAAGATAATCCATTGCTCGTTTTAAATAAAGCGGATTCGTTCCAAAAGGGATTATTGTACGCGTTTTTCAGAAGTATGGGGTCGTTATCTCCCCAACCGATGCACGAAACATCGGTCAATCGTTCTCTTGTAAGTCCGACAACGAAACTGGTACAATGGGTAGGATATAACATGGGTGGCAAGGCATAACGCCATGTTTTCTGACCGTTAACGACGTAGAGTATTTCAAGTCCGGGATGGTTATATTGTGCGGCGTAACTCATTAAATTGCCAAAAGCTTTTTCTTTGTATAACTTCTTTACCGTAATCATGCTTTGCCTCCATACACTTGTCTCAGCCATCATATAGGTCAGTCCGGTCTTTTTCACGGTTTCCCGTATCTCATGGCACTCATCCAGATTCATGGCTGCGGGAACAGCACATAGCACATGTTTTCCGGCTTTGAGCGAAGCGATCACATGCTTTGCATGATCCGGAGCGCCTGTCGCGATAAAAACGGCATCAATATGCGAATCTTTGATCAGTTGTTCAAGTGATTCATAGCTTTTGGAACAGTTATATGTTTTCATTAAGGCATCTCTACGCACGGGATCGAGATCACTTACCGCTTCAACAATACAATCAGGATGTTCATGAAATTGGAAGCCTAATCCAAATCCTCCTCCAATAATGCCTATTCTCACTTTCTTCATTCCTCCTTTTCTTTGAGGAAAAACAACAGTTGGAGACAATGCGATTGCCGCTGTTCCCATTCCTGCTTTCTTTATAAAAATGCGTCTGTTCATACTTTTTACTTCATTAACGAATAGATTATCATATCACCGGGTTCCAATACTTCGGTTCCTGATGAACTGCCCGCTGGAGCGTATGTACCGTTCTTCAGCACTTTTCTTACTTTGTTGTCGGTTTTTATATCGAATGTAAGCGGGTTATGGAAATCACGGTTGACGATGATCAAAAACTGCTTGCCCTGATTTTTTAGAATGGAAACGATGGCCATCCCTTCTCCTGTATCCAGCGATTGTATCTGTTTAGGTAGCTTGTCAATCGGACGGGTACCTTCGGGCAGCTGATTGCCTGTATGCCATACGGATACCAACTTGGCTCCCTTGAAAACGCCGGATAATGAATGGATCTCTTTATTCACTGTTTTGATACGGTCATATACGACGGAGCGACTGCCATCAAGTTTAATGGGGGAGTCATGGAAATCCCAGGGTGTGTTATCACCGGGATGCCAGTAAGTGAAATATTGCAGGGTCTGTGCTCCATAAGCAAGGTTGCTGAACATCTGAAGACGTAACTCTGCAATGGTGGGAATGGGGTAGGGCGTATGGGCAATGGCAAGGGCAAAGGCCCAAAAAGGACGATCGTATTTCTTGGACGCGGCAGCGACAACCTCCATATTCTGATACCATCTTGTGCGCAACAAACGTTCTCCGTTTTCTTCAACAACGGGATAAAAGTCAAAAGAAATAAAGGGTACGGGTACCTCTTTCAAAAACATATCGACATGCTTGGCGTAAGGATCTTCACCGGGAGCCAACACTACATCCTTTCCAACCAATACTTCCGCAGGGGCATAATTGGGTAAGAGGTTAATATAGCAACCATGTTTTTTGTCGACCGACTGGATACGTTTCACCCATTCACCTAATCCTGGAAAACTATCCGGACCGGGCTCATCGACCAAATGATAACCTGCCAGGGCGGGATGTTTCATTAATCGCTTCGCGCTTTTTTCAGGCTCGGATCTTAATTCGGGAAAGGACGGCATCAACTTAACACCTGCCTCTTGTGCCACATCCAATGCTTTTTCCACCGCTTCGATACTTGAATAAGTGGAAAAGTTTATATTGATGCCGGATTCCTTCAGTTCTCTGAATCGCTCCACGGTAGTCTCTGATTCCGGGACACCTATCCAGGCCATTATAGGAAATTCGCCGGCACTTTTAATTTGTGTTTCTTTTTTATCTTTCGTAAAGTTGCAGAATGCAACTATCCATAACAATAATAGGAGATACTTTTTCATAGATTTAAATATATAGTTTTATGATAATTAATTCTTATTATTCATTTGTCTTTGTGCTTATTTTGCTCCGAAGAAGCTGCTCTACCCCTTGAATATGGTGGGCATTGGGACTAAAATCCTCTCTGATCATGGTGACATTGAATTCTTCCAGAAGGGACATAAACTCTGTAAGTGCTTTTTCGGGATCCGGGAGTGTAACGGGTGAGCTGCCTTTTTCTTTTTCGTAGGCTTTAAAACGCTCATATTCCAACAAAAGAACGAATTTCATGGGGATCTCTTCGCGACGGAGTCTATTTCTCAAAGTTTCATCTTCGGTAGCATCAAGAGCCTGCTTCAGCAGTGATGTTGCTTCTGCATAAACGGGAACACTGAGCCAGTCGGCTGTTTGTCCCATATAACAACGAAGATATACGTCTGAATCTTTGACGCTTTGGGTCAATAAATCCCAATATTGACGCAGGTAAGGAGCTGCTTTCTCACCGTAATATCCGACAAGGAACTCATCTATCAATGCGTTTTCATCAAGGTCCGGATTCCACATCAGACGTGAGATAACCCAATTACGCATCCTGACAAAATCTCCTGCATCGCAATAAACATCTCCCTGTTCGAAAAGACCGATCGTATTATTTTTTAAAAAGAAACGAATGTCGGGTGCGAGTGTATGAATATTGGGATGGGGTAACATGTATGATGTGAAATTGGTAACATAATTCCATACAAAAAGATTATCGGCGATCTTACTCCATGATTCAATATCTTCCCGCAATGATTTATTGTGGTCGCCTTCTTCCAAAGGTTGAGAAAAGGAACATTCAATCGTACAGAGACGAATAACGACATTTTTACGTGGTTTGACTAATAACGGTGCTTTGCGGGTATATTGATAAGCAAGTGTCTCTACCCAAATTTCAGGAAATTCCTTTTCAATCTCCTCGGCTACAGCATTGACAAATCTGATAAGAGGTCCGGATTCACTACCCTCAACTTTCACAATCGCCTGGCAGTCATCACACTGACATGCTCCATGGCAATCGTTTTGACTGATAGAAATAAAATCCATGTCAGGATGGAGGCGAAGTGTGTTCAGCGTGTTCTTGATAAACTCTTTGCGCATCTCTTCATTTGTGAGACACAATTGCGCCGACTGATTCACACGCTTTCCATCAACAAGACTATACCACTCAGGATGCTTGTCAAAGTAAATTTGTGGTGGTAATATCGGATAGAAGGAATGTACAAAATACTGAAACTTATGATGTTCTCCGTATTCAGGCTCTATCTTCGAAAAGTCTCCGTTACATTTCATTCTGGCTGCAAACTGAGTATCGCTCAAAGCGTCCTTGTAAAAGGCTTCTCGGTATATCAAACGGGGACCATAATTGATTTGAAGTTTGGGGACTTTTAATTTTTTTGTTTTCGGGATAAAGGACTCGGTGGATGTCCACCAACGTACTCCCGTTGCTTCTTCAAGAAAGGTGTTTACAGCATACAGTGTTCCTCTTACAGGATGGCCAAACATTACAATATTATCTTCGATAGTTTCTATAACGATACCATCATAAGGAAGCTTGTCGGCATCCACAGAGGGGAGAAGCGTTCTGGCAAGCTTTGAGTTCCCGACAACCAATAAGTGATGCGATGTTTTAACTTCTGATTCGTGAATAACGACAAACTCTGATCCTGTAATCTGGTCAAGATGATCTTTTAACTCTCTTGCGGCGGTTGTTTCTACAGTTGTGGGAGAATCAGGAATCACAATTACATACTTTGTTATACCACTATTTGAAAGGGTCAGATTTTTAGAAACAGTACAGGCGGAGAATAAAAGAGTGGTTAAGACAAGACAAAAAAATACTCCTTTTTTAATTTTCGGTATTGCATTTAAAAAAAATGAGATCATAATATCAATTATTTAATGTTAGTTAACTCTGAAACAGCTCCTTCTAAAGATAACCGCTACAAGTTTAGTTAATTTATTTGTAAAAAACTCTTTTTAAGGTATTTTTCTTAACATCATTGATTAATTTTTTTAAATCAATACTCCTCTTTATGGGGCATGGCTTGCCACTGCTTAAATGTGACAAGGGCTTCATCGCTGAGTAGAGGCTGCATTAAAACGGAGCGTTGATTAATCGGGAGAGTTATTTCCCTGTAAATAAACTCGTCGTCAAATCCTATATCTGCAGCGTCTTTTCGATCATTACCGTAATATACATGAGGAATACGCGCCCAGTAAATAGCGCCGAGGCACATGGGACAAGGCTCGCATGTGGTGTATAGCACGCAATCGCTAAGATTATAGTTTTGCAGATTTTTGGATGCATCGCGTATGGCCATAATTTCCGCATGGGCGGTCGGATCGTTGTTGTTAGTCACCTGGTTGCCACCTCTTCCTACAATCTTGCCGTCGCGTACAACTAACGCCCAGAAAGGACCGCCGCCATTCTCGATATTCTCATTTGCCGCCTCAATGGCCATTTGCATATACTTGTTGTGATGATGCATTCTTTTTATGTTTTAATTATAAATATAAGTACACTTTAAATAATGGATAAAAATAACTATTTTTGGTTGAAAAGAACATATAAACAGATCATTAAATAACATGAAAAGAATGAAAATTGTATTGTTGCTGTTTACTGCATTTACACTACAGGCTTACAGTAACAATGCGGTGAAAAAAGATCCCGCGTTAAAAGATGCGCTAAAGGGCAAATTTCTGATCGGTGTAGCGTTGAACACGCATCAGTCATCCGGCAGAGACACTGCTGCCGTCCGCATTGTAAAGGAGCACTTCAACGCCATTGTTGCCGAGAACTGCATGAAATCAGGCGAACTCCTGAAGGAAAAGGGTCGTTACGACTTCACAGATGCCGATGCATTCGTAAAGTTTGGAACGGATAATAATCTGACCATCACGGGACATTGCCTGATATGGCATTCTCAGTTACCCGCCTGGTTCTGTGTGGATGATAATGGGGAAAATGTTTCTTCGGAGGAGCTGAAAAAGAGAATGAAGGAGCATATATCCACTGTGGTGGGACGTTACAAAGGAGTGGTCAAAGGATGGGATGTGGTGAACGAAGCGATTATGGAAGATGGGTCTTATCGTAAAAGTAAATTTTACGAGATCCTTGGGGAAGAGTTTATCCCTCTTGCCTTTCAATACGCACAGGAAGCGGATCCGGAGGCTGAGCTCTACTATAATGATTACAACGAATGGTATCCGGAGAAAAGAAAAACCGTGATACGACTGATCAAGACTCTGAAAGAAATGGGCATTCGCATCGACGGGATTGGATTACAGGCTCATGTTGGAATGACAAACCCTACCATTGATATATACCGGGAAACCATCAGTGACTACGCAAAAGCTGGAGTGAAGGTGCTGGTTACCGAATTCGATATGAGCCCCCTGCCTGAACCAAGACGAATGGGTGGAGCCAATCTGGCGGACAGGGAAGCATACCGCAAGGAGATCGACCCCTTTACGGAAGGGGTACCTCAAGAGGTGATGCTCGCATGGAACAACCGCATGATGGATTTTTTTCATCTCTTCCTGGAAAACAGTGACCACATGTTGCGCGTGACAATGTGGGGTGTGAGCGACGGAGATTCATGGAAAAATAATTTTCCTGCCAGAGGTAGGACGGATTATCCGTTACTCTTCGATCGCGACCATCAGCCAAAAGATGTGGTCACGCGACTAATTACGGAACTGTCCGACAAAAATCCATAAACGCTGATTTTCATATCAATGCAATAATATATGTCTGTTTAAAATCATTATTGTTGAAATATTTCCGGATATTTTCTGATGAAGTATGTAGGTGTGCAGCTCCAGGCGTGACAGTAGCTGTTGATGGGATAAAATTTGTAGGGGGAGAGAAAATCATTTGTAGGGTCGTAGGCTTCCCAAAATGTGTCTGCTCCTTTTTCAATCATTCCTCCCCAATAATCCGAAAGGGCCTTCTTTGCTTCTGAATGGAGACCGCTATTGATGAGCGACTGAATATAATAGTGGTAAAGATAGGGTGTGCCCGGCTGACATACGTTCTCGGCGACTGAAAGATTCTTCAATGCTTTTTGTGCTTCTTTTTGCGTTGCTACACCACTTAGAATCATCCAGACCTGAGATGCATAGGAGACTTGCTTATTCAGTGTGCCGACGAAGAAGCCGGAACTTTTATCATAAAAATTGTCGCGGGCTGCTTTTTTCATTCGCTTTATCATTGTGGGAAGTTCTCTTACTTCACTTTCCTTACCAATCATTTGAGCAAGTTCTACGGTTTCTTGTAATGCGAATATAGAAACACCTTGCAGTGCGACTTCCTTGTGTAACTCTTCTCGCCAGTCGATAAAAATCCACCATTCTTTGTTGGCTCTGGCAAAATCCATCAACCCTTCTTCGCTTAGGTATTCACGAATGATGTCGAGCTGTTTTTTTGCTACGGGCCATAGATCCAATGCTGTTTGTTTGTCATTGGTGGCTTTAAGATAATCTTTCAGTGTGGCATTATAGAGCAGGGCATATTCCAACAGAAACAGCCTGGTATCTCCGTGTGGTTCTGGTCTCTCGTAGATACAGGGATGCAGATAGCCGTTTGTATGGCTCAATCCTGCCAACAGGTAAAGACATCTTCGGGTGAGATCATACTGACCGAATGAGTAGTTATTGCTCATGGATTGCAGATACAGATCGCCAATCCATAATCGCTGATCTCTTTTTGGACCATCTTCATAAACTGTTTGCATGCATTCTTTCAGTGTGTGCAAAGCAACTTGATCTATTTTTCTGATCATCTCATCTGTTGATGCATCCAGGGGTGGGGGTGTGGAGGCTGCCGATGAGACTGCGTTACATTTCATCTCGGAAATATAAAAATCGTAGTGCGGAGAGGCGACTACCTCAACTTTTACATATCTGAAGGAGAGACGACGGGGGATGGTAATAGTGTCGGGTAGTGTCATTACCGTCACAACTTCATCCTGAAGCCAGGCCCTGCTCAGTCCCCCTGTATACGGGTCGAAAGGAACAGCCAGCTCTGAGGGTACTTCCCCGAAAGTGAATTTTAAACGTAACGGGGAGTCGGGTGTGACCGGAGTAGGCTTGATGACAAAGGAGAAATAACCGGTCAAATGTGTGCCAAAATCAAGAATCGTAGGTTGGGTCTTATTCAGCGTTGCTGCATGGAATGTGTCGACGGATCCTGCACGTACCGCTTCCCATCCTTGAAATGCCTGTTCGTTCTGGGCCATTTTAACTACTGCGACGGGTTTGTTCTCTGTAACTACCAGCGCAGGGAGGTTTGTCGCTGCTTTTTGCAGCCATTTTTCTCTGTGGGTTACGTAATAGTCGGTCTGCGCAGTGAGACTCTCAAAGGCAATCATCAGTAAGATTACCGGAAAAGCGAAATAAGAGGTTTTCATTGTTATTTATTTGATATTGTGACAGATAATCTTAAAATTACCGGAGGGAAATTTATAATAAATTTGTCCATCATGTGTTTCGATCTGTAGGAAATTGAAATTTTCCATTTTTTCACCGTTCACCGTAAATTCCTGTTTAAAAGGGGGAACGACCCATCCCGTGGTGTTGGGAGGAATAGAGAGATCCCATTCAAACGTCTTTGCTTCTTTTTTCCAACTGCTCGACACATTCCCATAAGGGGTTTCGATACTTGCTTTTGCCCATGGGAGATAATCACAAAAGAGCGGCTGAAAACGGATCACCTTAAAGCCAAAACCGGTGGAATCGGGCCGTATCCCTGCGATATCTTCAAAGAAGGTGATATCGAAACCTGCCTGCATCGGATGATTGTAGGATGAATTTTCGGCACCTTTACGACTGAGCTCGTTGACGGGTAATGTCTCCCAAAGGGTAGTGGCATCTGCGGATTTCCACATCCATTCAAAACTGTTTTCTCCTTTTTTTGTGAACATATTCCATGCTGCCTCTGCATTGCCGTTGCGGGCAAGCATACTTCCTATCCTGCTTATACCGAATATTCCGCATCGCATGAACCCTTCACTTTTCTCTTGCATACTCCGTACTATCGAAGCACTCACGGCTTTTTCATCTCCCCGGGGAACGAGTCCCAAATCGAGTGCCATAGCGTCTGCCGTTTGCGTTCCGAATGTCTTGTTGACGGGATCGTATTGGGTGGCGATCATCTCCTTCGCTATTTGCGCTTTTTGTAAAGAGAAGTAGTCTTCATCGCTCTCTTTTCCAAGAAGATGGGCTGCCTGTTCCATGATCTCTGTATCCAGATAATGAAAGGCCGTGGAGGTGAATTCAACCGCGGTGGGGTCTGCTGATTCGTACAGTGGCGGGCACCAGTCTCCCAGTCCCTGATAAATGGTCGATGTGGTCTCCTGGTTATAAAGTTTTTTGCGTTCTTCGTTTTTGGCAAGTGAGTTTACGTACATTGTCCATTGTTTCATCTGTGGATAATAGGTTTCAAGCATCTGTTGATTGCCGTAATAGACATAATTCCACCAGGGTAGCTGCACCACTACGGTACCCCAATCGGGAGAGGCTACTCCGCAAAGTCGCTTGCCGGGAGCAATCATATAGGGTATCCCCGCGGGTTTGTCCGTAAAATAGAAGGTGTTGTTGTACCTTTCATGAAAGAGCGTGTTCTTCTCTTCCTTTGAGGCGCCTGAGTGGATATCTTCAAGGTACTTGTGCCAGAAGTTTTCCATCTGAAAATTCATGTTCGCCATCTTAACATAAGCATGTACATCGCCCAGCCACCCGCATTTTTCTCTGATAGGACAATCGGTGGGTATTCCGTGGAGATTACTCTTGACGGTTCTCAGGGCCATCGCATGCAGACGGTTAATTTGTGCGTCCGCGCATTCAAAAGTGCCACTTTGGGCTACATCTGTGTGGACGACAATCAGTTTCAATGTTTCTAAATTTGGTTTTTCTGTGAGACCGGACAACTCGGCGTAACGGTATCCGTGATAGGTGAATCGAGGGGACCATAATTCTTCTCCTCCTCCTTTGCAGATGTATTCGTCTTTAAAAATAGCTCCATGATGAATCCAGCCGGTTGTTCTGAAATCCAACCCTCCCCGCTGATCTGTCGCCTCTGCATAGCGGATGGTTATTTTCGTGCCCTTAGGCTCATCTACTTGTAACAGTGGTATTCCGGCGACATTCACGCCATAATCAAAGATCCAGTTACCCAGAGAGTCTTGCCATAATTTTTCGGGGGACAAGACTTCTTTTTTCCTGATTGGGGGAATCAATTGCGGCAGCAGATGGGGCGGAATATTCTCAGTGGGCGACAGTACTCCTTCCCATCCGCTGGTAGCACTACCTGCCTTACTCCAATCTTCCACCTGATAGTTGGCGTCATAGTTTTCTCCAAGATAGATATTGGTTTTTCGTACTGGTCCTTCTCTCCATTGCCACGACTCGTCACTTCCTAATAACATCTGACTTCCATCATCATAAGTGATTATCATCTGGAGCCTGAATATGGGTTCTCCGTAAGAAAAAGGGGCGCCTCCCCAGGCTTCATCTTGTGCAAACCATCCGTTACCCAGCATCACGCCGAGCATATTATCTCCTTCTTCCAAAAGATCGGTAACATCAAACGTACTATAGAGGGCATACTGCTCGTAGTTGGTCTGGGCGGGATCGAGAAAACGGGTTGAATCTACATTGTGCCCGTTCAGATAAAGTTCACCGGCTCCCAGACCACAGAAATAGACCAGTGCTTTCAGCGGTGTCTTTTTACTATCGGTGCTGAAGGCTTTTCTGAAATAGGGAAGTGCATGTTGTTCGGGATTGGGATAGGTCACCCACTTGGCGCTCCAGGAGGCTTCACTCAGAAGGCCGACTGAAAACCGGGCGGGTTCACTCCATGGGGTTGCGTTCTCATTACTGTCCCAAATTCTTACTCTCCAAAAATAGGAAGAAGTCTCTTTGAAAGGGACTTTGGGTTGTATCCCAAACTGTTTATCGCTGTTTTGTCGACCTGATTTCCATATGTCTGCTTTTCCCTTTTTAAGCTGCTTTTCGCTGGAAGCAATCTCTATTTCCCATGCTGTTTGTGTTACTCCTGTATCGGTTGATTTGATTTTCCAACTCAACAGGGGGGTATCTACTCCTTCGGGATTGGTTAGATTGCAGCACTTTAACTCGTCTACGACTGTGTTGTGATTACTTGTGTTGCATGCGTAAAGCAGAGAAACACTCATAGAAATGAGCCATAGCGCGGTTCTTATGTTGAGGTGATAAAATCTTCTATCTTCTTTTTTCATAGTTGTTTTTGTATGAGAGATTCATCCACTTGCCGGAGAGTGATCGATCTACAGTGAATACAAGATTTCTCCCATTCACCTTACAATCAATACTCCTGCTTCCATCTTTTAAAATTGCATTCGTATAATTGGCGGGAACAGGAAGTGTCACAACTCCTTCACCATCTACGTGAACACTATATGTGTCAAGTCCTGCATCCATAGGTATATAGGCAATATTGACGAGATTACTGGCAAACTGATAGTGAACACCGTCTATGGTGATTCCGGTGCACTGGTTCCCGATAAAGGCTGATAGCCTTTTTTGACTGTCTGTACGAAAAGAGAGATTCATTTTCCCCTTATAGGAGATCTCATGACCGTTGACCTTCAGATTTTGTATATCCAGCAAATCTGAAGGCAGTGGATTAACTGCTAATGCCTTTGCATCGGCTTCTTCATTTCTGGAAAAACCTCCTTCCCAATTTTCTCGATGTGTTCTGTAATGTTTCACAATTGCCGTGGTGCCATTGGAAAAACGGGTTGCAAAGAAGTCGCTTGTCCGTGATACATAGGTGGGGTTATCATTGGTGGGGAAAAGACCGCTGGAGGGGTAGGCGCCCATTGCATTCAGTATCTCAAACAGTGTTCTGGACTCATAACCCAGGCTGGCCGACTGATCATCGCGGGGACGGAAACCGCAAAAAATTGCATTCCCTTTTCCTTTCTTCAAGCGGGTACCTACAATCTTGTCTTCAACTTCTGATATGATCTCTACCTCAGAGGAATTGCATGTAACCGGATAGATATGGTCTACAAGAAAATCTGTCAGGATCACCTGCTCAGGAAGATTTCCGAGGGTCTTATGAAACGTGATTTTCTTTCCGCTGGCTATCTCTCCCATGTATTCATCGAATTTGTAATTGACTCCAAAAAGTCGCTGCCATTGTTCATTGCAGTTTTCTCCGTTACTGTCAAGCAGCGGAGGAGTACTGAACCAGATCACATTGCCTCCTTTGATCGCCATCTGCTCCATCTTGTCGAGGAGACCTTCCTGAGGCAGTGGCTCGAACATGGCGATGACGGTCTTGTATTTTTTTCCGGCTACCTGCACCTGTCCGTCTTCCAGCACTTGTCCCATCTCTACAAACTTATCGGTGGTAAGATAGTTGGCATAACCATATTGTGTCATCCAGCTGCCAAATCGCTCTTCCACAGCTACCAGACTCATTGGATAGAGAATAAGTACTTCGATGTCGCGATGGACGTTGTCTGTCATCAATCGCATCGGGTGTGAGGGTTGTGCGCCAAATGCTTCATTCAACATATTCTTCCAGTGAAGGGCTCCTCCGGGGAATCCCCACGCTGCCGCGTAGGCGTTGGGATATTTGTTGATGACGCCGATGGATGCAGCCATTGCTGCACCGTAATAATTGCGGTCGCCCCACCCACATTCAGCGAAATCATTTCCTGTAGGCTGGAGATACTCTCCCCATTTAAAATAATCATAGCATGCAGCGGATGCCTGATGGACCGTGTTTCCCCATACGAAATTGGATGTGTATTCATACCTGTAGGCATTGTCGTGGAGCTTCTCCATAGCCCATAAATCGATGGTGGGACTTTCGGCCCATGATGAGTGGGCACTGGTAGGCATTTCACGATGATAGATCTTTTCGGCATACTCCTTGGCATTCTTGAATAGATCGACCACCCCATGATTCAGCATCTTGTAATAGCGGTCTCTAAGCAGAAAAGTACGGTGGATGGCCTCGGGACTTTCTCCCATCACATACTGCACATTTCGAACGGCTTGTGCTGTGGACTTATAATAAGGTGCACCATATACGAAATAAAGCATGTATTTGTCATCCAGCGGTTGCCCGTATTTTTGTTTGTATTTCTGAGAAAATCCCTCTGTCAGAAAACGGGTGTTGAATTGTCCTCCTTCATGATGCGAGAAATAGGTCCAGTCTTGTTGTATATGCATCTCATCGGAATAAAAGGAGGTCAGATTGATCCCGTTTTTTTTGTATTTATCCAAAAGTGCACTCAGAAATTGGGGTGCATACTCACTGAAGTAGTCCATTTCGGGTGTTTCATATTCAAGTAACACCATGACACGGTCATATCCTTTCAAACTCTTCTTACCGTCTGAATAAACACGAAGATTCCTTATCGGATAAATCATATCATCGGGTGAGTTCTTGATTCCATATTCTCCACCATCGACATCAATAGTGTCACCTCCTTCCCATTGAATTCCTTCGATTTCAACAATATCATCGGGATTAACGGCGACATATGGGGATGCCTTAATCGGTTTCTCCTTAAAAGCATAGGCTTTTACGTTCTTCAACTGTATACGAAATTTTCCTTTGTTGTTAGTCCAGTAAAGCTGCTGCCACAAAGAGAGGGAGAAACGACCGTCGGAAGCGTTCATCATGCCTACCTTGTAACCTAACCAACGACCTGCTTCGTTTGTCTGTTTCTTGTATGCTGGGCCCAGTTCAAGAGGTGAGAGCAGACTCAGACAGATGCCCATGTCGTACTTTTTTGCGAAATCACTGATGAACCGGATCATCTTTACATATTCATCCATATCGGGTGTGAGCCGTCGTTCTGTACCTGCCTGAGGACGATACTGCCTGAAGAATTCATCAAATGCGATGGTAAGTTCTTTCTCCCCGCGACTCTTACCTGCTTCACACACCTCCCGCAGACTACGGAAAGTGGGGTTGTATCCCATAGACATATCAATTTTCTTGTCGGGATCCATCAGATCGTAAAGCTGTTGGTCGCTGGTCAGAATGATCACTTCTGCCTTTAGTGGCTGGATGTTACCCAACACAAAGATTGACAGGATAAATAAAATTGCAACATGTTTCATTTCTTCTTGTTAAGAATCAATACTGCATCTGATAGAACAGGAGAACGAAGTACCAATTCCTGGTTATTTGGGTTCATTTTTACCTTAACATATTTATTGTTCGCTGTATCAAACCACTTGGCATTGTAATGCTTTGTATTTATAGCGCTGAGCTGAATTACATCCGGTGCAGGTATGTAGACCAATATGAGACTACGATCAGGCGTAGCAAGCACCTTTTGGTACCGTGAATATTCCAACAGCCCCGGTTGTTCCTTTAACAATTGATTGGCCGGGTACAATTTCCACCAATCAATCGTCCTGAAGAAATCGGCCATGTATCCTGTTTGAATGCTTCCTTCGTGGAAAAGAGCATCAAGCCAGGAAATGGCGGATGGCTCTTTTTTTCCATGATTAATCGGCTTATCCCCTTTACGCAGCCATGGCCATATCGTATGGGAACCATAGGATACTCCTGCCACAGGCGTGGAGAATATACTCCAGTATGCACTGTTGCGTACCTCTTTTGCATTGTTCCCATTTTCATACACAGGTTCAGTATCTATCATCGGTCTGGGAAGTAGTTTATCCCATTCTGTCACCACGGGTCCTTCTGTTTTCCAACGGACAACGTTCTTGTTATTTGTGTGTCCTGTTTGATAGGAAATCATATCGAGCCATGATTCTTCATTAAAGACAGTGCCATACCAAGAGAGCCCCCTGGGATGAAGAGTTACGATATTGTGATGATGATTCTCCCCAAAGACCCTCCTTCCTATATGTTTCCATCTCTCTTCGTTTTCTTTCATATACTGACCGTCTCCTCCCAGATTCCAAATGACATGATTGGCATCATAACGGGCTAAAATGTATTCAGCTAACTTTATCGCTGATGCTACCGGAAGAAATGATCCTGGACTTGAATTACCATAGGCCCAGAGCATCACAGGTGCGGCGATAAGTCCGTAATCATTGATTCGGTCAATGCGTTCATCCAGACGTCTGAAAAAGGAAGGGTTAATTCTAATTGTATCGATACCTGAGAAAGCTGTTTCATTTTCTGAATTCACTGGAGCGCCACGCCATTGTGTGGTAACGAGCTGAATGACAGAGTAACCATTTGCCTTACGATTGGAAAGATATTGCTCCCATTCCTCAGGGGTAGAGATGAGACCTCCGTTCCATGCCGTACATCCAATATAAAGAAATGGTTTACCATCATTATAAGTCAGATGATAACTCTTATCTGGGTGCTTCAAAAGACCTCGTTTGTATATTTCCTCTTTACTACGATTCGAAATACAGTGAAAAGTTCCTTCTATTCCATTCAGTCCTTTATTGGATTTATCAGAACAAATTGTTCTGTATCTCCAGCGACCTGTTTGATTGGGCATAAAACGGACTTTCCAGGTTGTACTGCCGTCCCAAAACCCTCTAACTACACATGTTGTCCCTGATGGAGATATAAATTCCGCTCCAAAAAACGGCACCTCATGTATGGGATTATCATATAATTGAGAACTGATGAGAACCAATTCTTTTTTATGCCATTTCTCTATCACTTCATTATTACCGTAAATACAAAATTGTATAGTGGTGAAATATAAAACAAACAATAGAAATCGGTTTTTTTTATTCATACGTTTGTAGCTACTGTCATTTAACAGGTGCACCTGTTAATGGTTAATCAATTCTCGTTAATCCTTCAAAACTAAAATATTGCTCCGTAATATGCAGTGAATCTACTGTATTTCGTGTTTCAATCGTGGTCAAGATGTGGGTGTTGAAACCTCCGCCTGCGTCGTTATTGTAAACCCATGTGGGGGTGGACCATAAACAAGCGCGAAACTTAACGCTTCTGTAGAAATCCATCGTTACTCCATTCTGCCCATGGTGGGCCATTTGCATGTAATCACAATCCAACTGTTTTCTGTACTTACCGTTTAGTAGTTTCTCTCCTGCTTCAGCTCCTAAATCACCAAGGAATAATACCGATTTCACAGGATCCCATACTCTGATGACCATACTTGAATTGTTATAGGGATTGGATGTCAGTTCCTCATTTTTTATTCCGAGTATGCGGAATGTAGTACGACCAAATTTTAAGGTCATGCCTAATGTCGCTTCGGTCAAAAGGATCCCTGATTTTTTCGCTGCTTCATAATAGTTTTTCGCCGAAATCTTGGAATCGGGCTCTCTCTCCATCAGTGCATCTGAAAATGTCGACTGACATATTTGACGGATCTGGATCCCCTTGGGATTTTCCAATATACCCTGGAATGCTCCAATATGATCGGAGTGGGGGTGTGATACAAACCAACAATCCACTACATTACCCATTGCTCCAATAAAACCTCTCAGATATCCTTCTTCTTCCTTTACGCCTCCATCCATAACAATCACTTTTCCGTCATCGGTTCGTATGACGTAGGAGTTACCAATGGTATTGATCTGTGAGGGTAATTGCCATAATGTAAAGGTATTGGTCTTTGCCTGCGGATTGTTTGCGAGTAAACAGGTCGCGGAAAAAAGGAATGCATATACGAAATAAATAAATCTGTAACTCATAATATTTTTTTTAATGGATTATGATGTAAAATCATTTAAAACAATTCTCCCAATCTTATAACGTTTGTGTCCATCTTCTTCGGTATAGGGAAGTTCATACACTGGTGTGCCGTCTTGTCTGCCTACTGAGATAAATAAATCATAGCTTCCCGGATTGCATGTCCGGGAGAAGACGCCTTTATGATCCTTGAATGCCGGGGCAACGACAAATGTTGATTTGAGCGGATGGACTTCCGGTTTATCCGGTGAGGCTACCGGCAAGTGTTTCAGGTTGTAGGAACTGTCGGTAAGTACGGAGACAATACCTCCTTTCTCATCCTTAAGGGTAAAGCAGGGATAACCGCCATCATAACAGGGAGCAACGCCGACATTGGTCCATTTGCTTTCAATCACAAATGGTTCGCCTTTACGGATCGTAGGGGGCCATTTAATTTCAGGTGCCTGCAGCCGGTAGCCTATACGTCGGTTGATGCGTGCGATGATATCGCGGTTTGCCTCGTAAAAAACATCGGGCCACCAGTGAATAGAAAGGAACGATGCATGATAATCCTCCACGGCTTTCATGAGGAGCTCCTCATCCCATGCGCCTCGTTGCACCGAACCTCCATAGTGTTCATGTTCCAGTACCACCGGGAGCGTAGGCCAGAAAAGCTGTGCCATTTCGCTATGATACCAACTGTTGGGCGGCGGTTGTACAAGGATACTGTCGTCGTGGATAGTGACTCCTTGTGAAAATGCATAGTCGGTAATGGGGAAACGCTCTCCCTTCAGATCATGTCCCACATAATCGTCGGAGATACAGAGGACTGTTTTCTTAAAATGACGACGATAAAGATCGATCATTCTCTTTTGTGTCTCAAACCCCCAGGAATGTCCATGCTTGGGCGTAGTCAGCACGGTATGTCCTTCACCCCACATGCCGTAATGGCCTACAAAAACATAAGCGACATTGGAATTATCGTCATACCGTTCTGCCAAAATACGGATAAAATGATCCACTTTCTCCATGAACACGGGATCGTCATAATTGGGCTCCAGATACCCATCCACTTCATAGCTCTCGGCGCCTGCATCGAAAACCCACTTGGGTGTTCCGGAACCCATCCAATTTTCAGTGGCCGTGATACATAACGCAACCTTGCCGCCGTTGTCAACCCAACGCTGCGCGGGTGTATCGAGTATCTCCCAGACAAATCTGTTCTCTTCCGGCTCAATAAATGCCCAGGGAATACGAAGGAAAACGGTGTTCATCCCCGGGAAATAGCGTACTGTATCAGAGGGTGCTAGCTTCGACCCGTAATTTTGAAAAAGATTGGAGTAGAAATAGGTGACCCAACCCATACCCGGATTGATCAGGGCCTTTCCGTGATCTGCAGGGGTGGCATGTCCCATCATTGGAGTGGCAACAGCCGTTTTCTGATCTGCGACTAGCGACATGCCCAGCAAATCGGAGTGCAATCCTGTTGTCAGACCGGCTGTCGCGATACCTACTGTCTTGAAGAAGTTCCTGCGATTTGTTCTCATTTTTATTTTTTA
>JBAYZS010000041.1:0-19300 GCA_041672395.1 Dysgonamonadaceae bacterium
ATAATTGTAACATTGTGTGTGCTTGTAACATCATAATCTCCTGAAATTGAGACTGTAGTTGCATTAATCCCCGCTCTGCGTAAAACATCTATAGTTGCGATAGCTTCGGTTTCTTCAAAACCTGTAGCTAAAAAGACTATTACATTCATCTCTCTCCTCCTTTTATCTTAAGTTGAACTTATAAGTAATTGTTCCTTGTTGATTATTCGTAGATTGAATGGATTCAAACTTTGTACTTCGCGCAGCCCTTAGAGCTTCATTCATTAATGTTGCACTTGGGGTATTTGTTCCACGACCAATTTCAGCTTGAATTACGTTGCCTTTTGGGTCTACTGTAATTCTAACAACAACTGTACCATCTTCATTAACAGTGTATTGAGGAAGTATTAAACCTCCGATGCCTAAACCGCGCCCACCAAGATCATACGTTCCTGTTCCACCCACTCCTGATGCAGCACCTTTAGTGGCGTTTCCTGAAGAAACACCCTGAGTCCCTGTCCCTTGTGTGTTGCCCCGGCTTCCTGAGGTGCTTTCGCCGAATAAACCAGACATTTGTTGATTGATTTTTCGACTTTGTGTTTCTTGTTCCTGTTGCTTTCTTGCAGCTTTTTCCTGAACACGGCGCTCTTCGGCAATACGTGCACGTTCAGCTTCCTTTTGTTCTTTTACAGCAAGCGATTGATATCTGTCTTGTGTTGCTATCGGTGGTTCGGGCACGTTCTCAGGAATAACTTGAGCTACTGTTGGTTGTGGTGTAACCTCAGTCATCATTGATTCCATATTTCCACCCGCATCATCCACATTTCCAAACATTACAGGGATACCTGATAGTACCTCAAGTTGCCTGGAAAAATGATATTTAATTGAGAATAGAATAAGCAGAAGCAAAAAGCACGATATAATTGCTCCGATAATTCCACTTATTTGTTCTTTAGTCATTTGCAAATTCACTCTAATTATTCTTCAGGTCTAGTCATTAAAACCATATTGAGTTTATTCTTATTAGCAATATTCAATACCTTCACAACTTCACCGTAAGGCACAGATTCATCAGCATATAATGCCACAAATGAAGAGGGATCTGTGCTTTGAGCTACTTGAAGAAAAGGAGTTATTGCTTCGAATGCTACCTGCTGTTCTGTATCATTTCCGGAGGCCACGTAATATTTAAGATCACTATCGATTGTAACCCGTGTTACCGGTTTCATTTCCGATTGTTGTGACGATTGTGGAAGAGCCACTTGAATAGCATTTGGCACAACTATCGTTGATGTAATCATGAAGAAGATAAGCAAAAGAAAAATCACATCAGTCATGGATGCCATGCTGAAGTTTGCCTCTATCTTCATTCCTTGCTTTAGTGCCATTTTATTCTTATTTAATTGGTTCGTTTAGAATATCCATAAATTCCATGATTTTTGTTTCCATGGATGTCACAATCCCTTTAATACGTGTAGTCAGATAGTTGTAACCAAACAATGCAAGGATTCCGACAATCAAACCTCCTACAGTAGTAATTAATGCTTCATAAATACCTGTTGAAAGAATATCCATCGTTACAGTTGATGCACTTGACATATCCATAAATGCTTTAACCATTCCGGTTACTGTACCAAGAAATCCTAACATAGGTGCACCTGAGGCAGTTGTTGCAAGAACAGCGAGACCTTTTTCCATACGCGAAATTTCTATATTCCCGGCATTTTCAATTGCACTCATCATTTCTGTAGTGGGTCTTCCTAATCGAGAAATTCCTTTCTCTACCATTCGAGAATCTGATGTGTCTGTGTTCTGACAAAACGATTTAGCGGCATCTATTTTGCCATCATAGATATAATCTTTTATGCGATTCATAAACGATTGGTCTTCTTTACCGGTCTTTTTCAAAACAAGAACACGTTCAATGAATACATAAATACTCAGTAAAAGCATAACTAACAATACAATCATAATCCATCCACCCTTGACCGCGAGATCAAATGCGTTAATTGTTGTTACTGCCGGAGATTCTAATGAAGAGGTGACTTGCGGTACCGCATTGGCCATTGATGATACAGTATCCATTACTGCAGTTTGTACTTGTAACAGGTTCATTTATTATAAAGTTAATAATTATATAATAACCACAAGATACGAAGATAGGTAACTATTTTTAGTTACCTATCATTCTTGGGCTCTATTAAACAATTTTTATAGGCTTTTATTGTTTTTTCAAAGCCCATATATAATGCATCCGAGATAAGAGCATGACCAATAGATACTTCTTTCAGCCATGGGATATTTATAAATAAATATTTGAGATTTTCCAGGTTTAAATCATGTCCTGCATTTACTCCTAATCCCAATTTTTTAGCTAAAGTAGCTGCTTCCACAAAAGGTGCTACTGCCACTTCCTTGTTAGCATTATAATTTTCGGCATAAGGACCAGTGTATAATTCTACTCGATCCGCTCCAATTTTTGACGCTTCTTGAATCATTTCGGGTATAGGATCAATAAATATTGAGGTTCTTACCCCAATTGATTGAAATTTATTTACCACATCCGTCAAGAATTCCTTATTTTTTTTTGTGTCCCATCCTGCATTAGATGTAATTGCATCCACCGAATCAGGAACCAAAGTTACCTGAGTTGGTCTTATCCTGCTTATAAGATCAATAAACTCTTCCGAAGGATATCCTTCTATATTAAATTCTGTATAAACTTTCGATTGTAAATCAAACACATCCGAATATCGGATATGTCTTTCATCCGGACGAGGATGTACAGTAATTCCTTCAGCACCAAACTGCTGACAGTCAATAGCAACCTGAACTACATTTGGCAAATTACCGCCACGTGCATTTCGCAAAGTCGCAACTTTATTTATATTTACACTTAATTTGGTCATATCTCTCTACCTGATCTATCTTTAACTCAATTAGATTACAATTCTTCAACTTAGTTTTATCAAAGTAAGTAAAAAAACATAAAATTAGTTCTTTCAAATGCTTTATCCACAAAAAAAGATGATATTTGTAATTCAGTCTGCAAAATTAATATTATTTGGGATATGTCGACGAAAGATTTTGTAAAAAAACAAATAGAGAGGTTTAATTCTCAAATTACCGAGCAACAGTTTCTGGAATTAACAGAAACTGAGAACTCGCTGGTAATTCTTGAAGTACCTTTTCAGGATTATAGTCTCACCGAAATTGCACGTTTAATAGAAAGTAACAGTGCTCATGTGCTCAATTTGACGGTAATGCCAATTGCCGGGGGGGCAACATTGCTCATTTCTATAAAATTGGATGTGTCTGATCTTTCTTTAGTGTTACGAAGTTTTGAGCGCAATAACTTAGAAGTCGTCTATTATTTTATGCGTGAAGGTGAAATAAATGATACACAAAAAGATCGACTTAACGAATTGATGTATTACTTAAATATGTGATTATTATGCAAATAGCGTTATTTGGTCATTCAGGTTATGATAGAGCCGCAAATGCTGATTCTGTTTTATTGAATATCTGTACAATAATTCATAAAAAGCAGTTAGGATTATATATATCTGATGAGCTGTTTTATTCATTTTCGCGAATGATGCAAGATCAGGTTCGGTCAATGTGCATTTTGTTTGATGTACTTCCACCTGTTGATCTGGCATTAAGTGTTGGGGGTGATGGAACCTTTTTACATACTGCTGCTTCAATAGGTGATACCGGAATTCCAATATTAGGAATTAATGCCGGTCGTTTAGGTTTTCTGGCAGATGTTAATCCTGAATCTTTTGAAGAAGTGCTGGATGAAATAGTTTCCGGTAACTATCGTGTAGAAGAACGCACGCTCCTTGAAATAACCACAGAAGATGTAACCACTAGACTCGATAATGTGCATGCTTTAAACGAAGTAGCTGTTCTAAAACAAGATACATCGTCAATGTTAGCGATTCATGCATATATTAATGATCAATATTTTACGACATATCAGGCAGACGGACTGGTGATTGCTACACCTACCGGCTCTACCGCTTATTCACTCAGCATTGGCGGATCTATTCTTATGCCAACTTCCTCAGGAATTATCATTTCTGCAGTTGCACCTCACAGTCTGACTACCCGTCCGCTAGTTGTGGAGAACGATTCAAGAATTAAATTGCAAGTTGAAAGTAGAAGTCACCATTACTTAGTTTCAATGGACGGTCAATCACATATATTTAACGAAAGAACTATGTTAGAGGTGTTTAAAGCGAATTATACGCTGAAAGTTATTAAACGAAACAGACATACTTTTTTTGAAACCCTACGCGATAAACTCATGTGGGGAAAAGATCTTAGAACATATAAAATGTGATTATTAATATTCTAAATTTGAATCATGAAAAGAGTTATTCTATTATTTTTCTGCATTATCCTAAGTTTTAATTTAATCAAAGCTCAGATTAGTGTCGATAAAACAAAAAGCCATTTAATTTCTCAAAAAACAGGAAAGCCTTTCTTTTGGCTGGGAGACACTGCGTGGGAATTATTTCACAGATTGAATCGCGAAGAGACTATCCATTACTTGAAAACTCGCCAAAAACAGGGATTTAATGTGGTTATGGCTGTTGCTCTTGCTGAACAAGACGGTATAAAACAACCAAATTATTATGGTGATTCTCCTTTTAATAATCTTGAATCGCTTGAGTGGAATGTGACAAATGGAAACGATCCTAAGATTGCAGATGATTACGATTATTGGGATCATATTGATTTTGTAGTGAAGGAAGCAGCAAAAAGAAACATTTATATCGGTTTATTACCAACGTGGGGAGATAAGGTTGCACATGCCGGTGGTTATGGTCCCATTTTGTTCAATAACAAAGAAAAAGCATATTCTTATGCAAGTAAATTGGCGAAAAGATATAAAAACAACTGGAATATCATATGGATTTTAGGAGGCGACCGATCAGCGGTTTATGAAAGGGATGGTAAAAAATATGACGACCGCCCGGTTTGGAGAGCTATGGCAAAGGCTATTGAAGATGTCTATGATAAGGATGTTTTCATAACTTATCATATAAGTTGGCCTGAAACTTCGACTTATTTTCAAAACGAAGAGTGGCTTGACATGAATTCATTGCAAAGTAGTCACGGAAGTAGAGCTGTTGAACCTTGGGTAACAATTGCTAACGATTTGAAGAAAAAGCCCCAGCGTCCGGTCATGGACATGGAACCATGTTATGAAGATCATCCGGTAAATCCCTGGGATAATAAATGGACACGGAAAGATCGGGGTTATTTTAATGATTACGATGTGCGCGCACGAATTTACAGAGGTGTGTTTGCCGGTGGATGCGGAGCAGTTTACGGTCATCATCAGATATGGCAGTTTCTTGATACTACCCGAAATGCTCCTATTTGGGTGGGTGACACAATAATTGGTTGGGAAAAAGCATTAAACGCCAAAGCTGCAACTCAAATTCATCATTTGAAAGATTTAATGCTTTCTCTTAAAGATTTCAATCGAGTAGAAGATAATTCGCTGGTTGTATCAGCTTTGGGGAGTGATTATACTGACAGAATAATTGCTACACGAAATCAGAAAGGTACTTATGCTTTAATATATTTACCGCAGCCTAAGGAGATTAAAGTCGACTTGGATAAATTGAAAGTCGGGAATAAAAGAGTGTCTTGGTTTAACCCGTCAACTGGAAAAACGAAGCGTATTGGACGTTATAGTTCGGGCGTGCGATCATTTGTACCGCCTTCTAAAACGCAGAAAGACTGGGTTTTGAAAATAGATCTGATATAAAAAAATCCGACAGAAGGCTAGGCCAACTGTCGGATTATAATTAAAAATATTAATACTTTACCGATCTAGTCGGTACAGCTATCTTTACTCTTCTTTGTCGCCGGGGAATAATTTATCTATTCCCTTGATCATCAAGAAAAAGAGTGACATAAACAGGAAAATCATTAACAATGAAATACCTGCAATTTCTAATGCTACATAAAACGTTTCTAACTGTGTCATATTTTACTCCTTTCTATATTATCCCCATAAAGGAACTAATGTTAGTATAAGACCTCCTGCAATAACAGATCCAATCTGTCCGCTCACATTTGCACTAATTGCGGGCATAAGTAAGTAGTTGGTAGGATCTTCTTCTTGTCCAAGCTGGTGAATTACACGAGCAGACATCGGGAATGCCGAAATACCGCAAGCTCCAACCATTGGGTTAAATTTATCACCTTCTTTGCGGAATAAATTGAGGAATTTAGCAAAAATCACGCCACCAAATGTGTCGAAGATGAATGCAATAAGTCCAAGACCTATAATCATAAGCGTTTCCCATTGTACAAAACGTTCAGCTGTCATAGTGCTGGCAATTGTGATACCTAACAATAGTGTTACCAAGTTTGACAATTCGTTTTGTGCTGATTTAGAAAGTGAATTCAAAACACCACAAGAACGGATCAAGTTACCAAACATCAGGAATCCGATCAATGCCATAGAAGAAGGAGCAATCAAACCGGCCAAAATCGTGACAGAAATTGGGAAAATAATCAGTGCTGCCTTAGATACTTTTTTATTAGCATCCATATGCATATGAATACGACGTTCACGCTTTGTTGTAGTTAGTTTTACAATGGGTCGTTGAATAATCGGAACGAGTGCCATATAAGAGTATGCCGCCACAGAAATTGGTCCTAATAATTGAGGAGCAAATCGAGATGCAACTATTATAGAAGTCGGACCGTCAGCAGCACCAATAATTCCAATTGAAGCGGCTTCACGTAAGTCGAAGCCCATAATCGTTGCAAGCACCATAGTCAAGAAGATACCAAACTGAGCTGCTGCACCAAAAAGTAACAAAGTAGGGTTACGGAACAACGGAGAAAAATCAATCATTGCACCAATTGCTACGAATATTAGTAAGGGAAATACTTCCGTTGCTATACCTGCATCGAAAAATACATTTAAAGCTCCAATAACTTCAGTTCCTGTTGCCTGATCAATTTGGGTCAACGCCGAAGTAAATGGAATATTTACCAAAATGGCTCCAAATCCCATTGGCAGGAGTAATGTTGGCTCATATTTTTTCGAGATTGCCAAATAAATTAGGGTGATACCCACAAAAATCATAATGAGGTGTTTCCACGTCATACCTGCCAACGCAGGGAATAAATCTGCAAATTCCATAGTTTAATTTCTTTTGTGATTTATCCGATTTCTATTAATGTATCTCCTTCGCCAACGGTATCGGTTTTACTTACTAATATTTTTGTTACAACACCATCGCTTGAAGCGTTGACATTGTTTTCCATCTTCATAGCTTCAAGAATAATAACCGTTTGTCCTTTTTTTACTGAGTCACCAACTTCCACTTTAATATCAATAATGGTTCCCGGCAGTGGAGATTTAACTGCTTTTTTAGAGCTGGAAGCTGTTGGTGGAGCTGCAGTAATTGCAGCAGATGCACTAGTAGCCTTAGCCGCAGAAGCAGCACTTGCTTTTTTTGGCGGTGCCAATTTTGGAGCTGGTTTATTTTCTACTTCTACAGTATAAGGTTTACCGTTAACCTTCAGCTCAATGTTGTTTTCGTTTTCTTTTTCAACAGCAACTTTATATTCTTTGCCATTGATTTTATATGTAAATTCTTTCATTGAAATATTTATTACAAATTACGTTATATTAGTTTGAATTATAATCCTACTTACGTGGTAAGCGGGTCATTGCAAATAATTTTGAACTCCAAGGACTGTATCTACTATCCTCGTCATTAAATGTCAGGAATGTATATTCTTCATCGTGAACATTTTGATTCAGTTCAAAAAGAGCAGCAGCAATTGCTGCATGCACCTCATCTTCAACTCCTTTTACTGCTGCAACAGGTTCTGTTACAGTAATTACAGGAGTTTCAACTTCCTTTTTCTTTTTCTTAAATAAACCCATATTCTCAAAAATTATAAAGGTAAGTTATCGTGTTTCTTAGCAGGATTTTCCAATCGTTTTGTACGCAATTGTTGTAATGCGCGGATAACACGGAAACGAGTATTGCGAGGTTCTATAACGTCATCAATGAAACCATATCTTCCGGCTTCGTAAGGATTGCAGAAAAGATCGTTGTATTCTTTCTTTTTAGCATCAACAAATTCAGCTTGTTTTTGAGGATCAGCAACATCTTTGATTTCTTTGGTGAATAAAACTTCAATAGCACCATCAGCACCCATAACAGCGATTTCTGCAGATGGCCATGCATAATTGATATCACCACGAAGTTGTTTGCAGCTCATCACGATATGTGCGCCACCATAAGATTTACGCAATGTAACAGTAACTTTTGGAACAGTAGCTTCGCCGTATGCATAAAGCAATTTTGCTCCGTGTGTAATTACACCGCCATATTCTTGTGTTGTACCTGGTAAGAATCCGGGAACATCAACTAAAGTTACCAAAGGTATATTGAAAGCATCGCAGAATCTAACAAAGCGAGCAGCTTTGCGAGATGAATTGATATCCAAAACACCTGCAAGATATTTAGGTTGGTTAGCAACAACACCAACAGACATTCCATTAAAACGAGCAAAACCAACAATTATGTTTTTAGCAAAGTCTGCGTGTACTTCAAGGAATTCTCCGTTGTCAACAATAGCGCCGATAACTTCATACATATCGTAGGGCTTGCTGGCATTGTCGGGAATAATTTCATTCAGACCGTCTTCAAGCCTGTCAATTGGGTCATTATTTTCTTTAAGCGGTGTTACCTCCATATTGTTTTGAGGCATGAAGCCAAGCAGTTGCTTAATCAACTGAATACCTTCGTCTTCTGTAGGAACAGAAAAATGTGCAACGCCCGATTTAGTAGTATGAACAGATGCACCTCCAAGCTCTTCTTGTGTAACATCTTCACCCAAAACAGTTTTTACAACTTTTGGTCCGGTAAGGAACATATATGAAGTTCCTTCAGTCATGATGTTAAAGTCGGTAAGCGCGGGAGAATAAACTGCACCACCGGCGCAAGGACCAAAAATACCTGAAATCTGAGGAATAACACCCGATGCAAGAATATTGCGCTGGAATATTTCAGCATATCCTGCCAATGCTTGGATACCTTCTTGAATACGTGCACCACCTGAATCATTGATTCCAATAAGTGGAGCGCCCATTTTCATGGCCTGATCCATTACTTTGCAAATCTTTTTAGCTTGCATTTCTGATAGTGATCCACCAAAAACAGTGAAATCTTGTGCAAAAACATAGACTAAACGACCGTCGATTGTTCCATAACCGGTTACAACGCCATCTGTAAGGAATTTTGTTTTTTCCATACCGAAGTTGTGTGAACGGTGCTCTACAAACATATCGAATTCTTCAAAACTTCCTTCATCAAGAAGCATGGCGATACGTTCACGTGCTGTGTACTTTCCTTTTTTGTGCTGCGATTCAATTCTTTTTTCACCGCCGCCAATTCGAGCTTTTTCACGTAGTTGGATAAGCTCTTTTACTCTACTGAGTTGGTTGCTCATAAAAATTATGTTTTATTATATATTATTGATTATAAATGCTTTGTATGCTTTAATAAATGTCAATTAGCAGGTTTTTCACAAAGTTCAGTAAGAACAGAAGCTGTTGATTTTGGATGTAAAAAAGCGATGTTCAATCCTTCTGCTCCGCCACGAGGTTGAGCATCAATGAGTCTAACGCCTTTACTTTCCATTTCTTGTAATGCATCTGCTACGCCACTTTCCACGCAATAAGCAATGTGGTGAATACCTTCGCCTCTTTTTTCGATATGTTTTGCAACGGGGCTGTCGTCACTTGTTGGTTCCAAAAGTTCGAGTTTTACTTCGCCAACTTTCAAAAATGCTGTTTTAACTTTTTGATCTTCAACTGTTTCAATGTTGTAACATTTTAACCCAAGAACGCCTTCATAATATTTAAGACTTTCTTCAATACTTTTTACGGCAATGCCGATGTGCTCAATATGAGAAATTTCCATCTTATAGATTATTTTGATAATTTAAAATACAAATTTACTTATTTTTATCCATATAAAATAAAAAATATCAGTTAAATAGATGATATCTTTAATACTTCCAGAAGCTCTTCACTTATTTCCCGATCTCTTTTGATTGCTCTTTTAAAAGGAACATAATCGATTTCATTTTCACGAATACCGATCATCACATTTCTTTGATTTTCAAGTAATGCCTGAATTGCCGCGATGCCCATTCTGCTTGCAAGAATTCTATCTTGAGCAGTTGGCGAGCCGCCACGCTGAAGGTGACCCAGAATTGAAACGCGAACATCGTATTGTGGATATTGCTGCTTTACTCGTTCAGCCAATTTCATGGCTCCTCCTGTGATCTCGCTTTCGGTGACAAGCACCATACTGCTGCTTTTGGATTTACGGAATCCTTGTTCAATGAGGTCGCCCAACTGGTCTTTTTCGATACTTATTTCCGGGATGATTGCAGCTTCTGCACCCGATGCAATAGCACTGTTCAGCGCGAGGAAACCGCAATTGCGTCCCATAACTTCAATAAAAAACAGACGTTCGTGAGATGTCGCGGTGTCGCGGATTTTATCGACCGATTGCATGATTGTGTTCAGAGCAGTATCATAACCAATGGTTGTGTCTGTTCCGTTCAAATCGTTATCGATTGTTCCCGGAAGGCCCACGATAGGAATATTAAATTCGTTGGCAAATATGTTGGCACCGGTAAGTGATCCGTCTCCTCCAATAACTACCAGGGCATCAATGCCATGTTTCTGCATGTTGTCAAATGCTAACTGGCGACCTTCAATTTTCATGAATTCTTCGCTGCGGGCGGTCTTCAAAATGGTACCGCCTTGCTGAATAATATTACTTACACTGTTTGTTTTGAATTCTACAATCTCGTCCGTGATCAATCCTTTGTAACCACGATATATGCCTTTTACAGTCATTCCGTTATATATAGCAGCTCGGGTGACAGCGCGGATTGCAGCATTCATACCCGGAGCATCACCTCCCGACGTTAATACACCAATGCATTTAATATTATTGTCCATAGTTGTAAATATCAAATTGTTGAATTATAAAATAACTTTAAGGAGCAAAGGTAATTTATTTTGAGATGGTACCCAAAAAGTTAACCCATAAAAAAAGGTGTCAGATTAAGTGACACCTTTCATTTAAGTGATTATAAAATCAATTATTCTTGTTGTAGTATTCATCGATTTTTTTTGCAGCGGCTTCCATCTGCCATCCGGGAGTGGAGGTGGCACCGCAGATGCCGATACTGATATTTTCTTTCAACAACGACTCATCTATGTCGTCGGGACTGTTTATCAAAAATGAATTAGGATTTGAGTCTTTGCATTCTTCAAAAAGAACCTTTCCGTTTGAGCTTTTTTCGCCTGCAATGAAAATTATCAGATCATGCTTTGCCGCAAACTCTTTGATGTTTGGCACACGGTTTGACACTTGCCGACAAATGGTATCAAAAAACTCAAATGAGGCTCCATCTTTCATCTTGCTTCGTATGATTTCTCCTACTTCTTTGTAACCTTCAAGGGGTTTGGTGGTTTGTGAGAACAAGCGTGTGTTTTTTGATAAGTCTAGTGAATCAATTTCTTCTTTTTTCTCTATAACGATGGCTTTTCCTTGCGTTTGTCCCATTAATCCATTCACCTCTGCATGACCTTTTTTGCCAAAGATAACTATTTGATAATCATTACTGTCGGGAGCGGTATATTGATTCTTGATCTTTTTTTGAAGACCCAGAACAACAGGGCACGATGCATCTATGATTTCGATATTATTCTCTTTCGCAATTTGATATGTGCTTGGGGGTTCTCCATGTGCACGGAGTAAGACTCGCGCATTTTTCAGTGTTTTCAACTGATTATGGTCGATAGTTATCAACCCCATATTGGCAAGTCGTTCTACTTCTACATTATTGTGAACGATATCGCCAAGACAGTATAATATGCCTCCTTTTTTTAACTCTTCTTCGGCAGTATTGATTGCTCGTGCAACACCAAAACAGCAACCTGATCCGGTGTCTATTTCTACTTTATTCACTTTCATTAATCTTGTTTTTTAATAGAGATAATGCCCATTGAAATTGTTCTTCAATACCAATGTTTGAATTATCAAGAACAATTGCATCTTCCGCTTTACGAAGAGGGCTTTCCGCGCGGGTGGTGTCTCGCTCGTCTCGCTCTTTAACATTTGCCAAAACTTCTTCAAGCGTTGAGGATTCTATTCCTTTAGCCTTCAACTCATCATAGCGCCGCATGGCACGTACTTCGGGAGTGGCGGTGACAAATAATTTCAGCTCAGCATCGGGGAACACCACTGTACCGATGTCGCGACCGTCCATGATTACTCCTTTGTCTTTACCCATTTTCTGTTGTAAACGAACCAATTCTTTGCGTACAAACCCAAGGGTGCTGACGCGACTGGCACCGTTTGATACATGTAGTGTACGAATCAATTTTTCAACGTCTTCTCCGTTGAGGTACGTATCTTGCAATCCTTCATCATTGATTTTAAACGATATTGCGATTTCAGAGATATGCTGTTGCAACTCTCCTTCATTGATCTCAGTATCACTCATCCACCCATTTCGAATGGCATAAAGTGAAACGGCTCTATACATCGCTCCACTATCTATGTATGTATATCCTACAGCTTTGGCCAAGGCCTTTGCCATTGTACTTTTTCCCGAAGACGATACACCGTCAATGGCTACATTTATTTTCTTCATGCGACTTGTCTGTTCTAAGTTCGTAAACATCTGCAAAGATAGATTGTTTTTGCGAGATGAATATTTAACAAATAAAAAATGCAGACTTCATGTCTGCATTTTTTATTAATAATTCTGTCAATGACTGTTTATTCTTCTTCAAAATTTGGATACATATAGTTTGTGGCGGGTACAAAAGTCTCTTTTATACATTGGGGTGAAACCCATCGCAATAAGTTGAATATGGAACCGGCTTTGTCGTTGGTGCCCGAACCGCGACCGCCGCCAAAGGGTTGCTGGTTAACCACGGCTCCCGTGGGTTTGTCGTTGATATAGAAATTCCCCGCAGTGTGCGTCAAGCGTTTGGTCATGTGCTCAATGGTTTTTCTGTCGGAAGAGAATATTGCTCCCGTTAATGCATAATTGGTAGAGTGGTCCAAAATATCCATGGTTTCGTCGAGCTTGTCGGGCTCGTAAACATAAACGGTAAGTATGGGACCAAAGAGCTCTTCTTTCATTGTTATGTAATCGGGGGTCTTGGCGAGAATAACTGTGGGATGGATAAAGTATCCTTCAGATTTGTCGTAGGTCCCGCCAATAGCAATTTCTGCATCGGGTGATGCTTTTGCATCGTCAATGGCTTTTGATAGTTTATCAAATGAGGTTTCATCAATTACTGCATTTACAAAGTTGCTGAAATCTTCTACTACTCCTGTCTTGATGGATTTCAAGTCGGATTCCATATAGCTTTTAACGTCTTCCCATAGGTTCGATGGAACAAAGGCGCGTGAGGCGGCTGAACATTTCTGACCTTGATATTCAAATGAACCGCGGACAAGGGCTGTGGCTACTTGCCTGGCATTGGCTGTCGAGTCGGCAATCACGTAGTCTTTACCGCCGGTCTCTCCAACAATGCGAGGGTAGGAGCGGTATTTATCAACATTTGAGGCAATGGTTTTCCACATCCCGTTAAACACGGCTGTTGAGCCGGTGAAATGTAATCCTGCAAAATGTCGATCATTAAATATAACATCGGCTGCATCGGGACCTGAACAGTATACAAGGTTGATTACTCCATCGGGTAATCCGGCTTCCTGCAATACTTTCATTACAAAGCCGGCGGAATGAACAGCGGTTTTGGAGGGTTTCCAAACTACGGTGTTTCCCATCAAAGCGGGTGCACCGGGAAGGTTACCTGCAATGGAGGTGAAATTGAACGGGGTTAGGGCAAAGATAAATCCTTCTAAGGGACGCCAAACGGTTCGGTTCCATATGCCTGCGGAGGAATTTGGCTGCATGCCATAAATCTCGCACATGTTTTTAACGTTGAAACGATAGAAATCGGCCAACTCGCAAACAGCATCAATCTCTGATTGATAGGCGTTTTTGGACTGACTGACCATAGTAGCTGCATTAAATTCATAACGATAGGGACCAGTAATCAAATCGGCGGCTTTCAGAAAGATGGCTGCTCTGCTTTCCCAACTCATGGCCTCCCATGCCGGTTTGGCTTTCAACGCTGCATCAATGGCCATTTGTACGTGCGATTTATCGCCTTGGTGATAGTGACCTAGCAGATGTTGGTGATTGTGAGGGGGACGAATATCTTTTAGATTGTTTGTACGTACTTCTTTCCCACCTATAATCATAGGAATGTCTAATCCGCCTTTATTTAACTCGCTGATCTTGAGTTTTAAAGCTTTTCTTTCGGGAGAGCCCGGAGCGTAACTCTTAACAGGCTCGTTCTTGATTTCCGGAAGTTTGTAAAATCCTGTTGGCATAGATGAATGTATTTAATGTGTTTTTAATTTTGTTTAATGTGACAAATATACTGAAAAAGACGAATCAAAATGGATGTTTAATTGGTTTTATTCTTATTTTTGCGACATCGAATCTAATAAATATATCAATGCAGTCTAATAAAAATTCAATTATTGATTTTAGCAATTCTGAAATTGCTTTCAAAGATAAATCGGACAGGGATCTTAAGCAGACTTATGTCTGGTTTAAGATGATGAACAACAGTGCCTTGGTGAAGTTGGGAAAACGACTTCTTAACTTTGCTTTCTCTATCTATTTCCCTGTTAAGGGCTTTATCAAAAGAACAATCTATAAGATATTCGTCGGGGATACTTCAATCGAAGATTGTGCAAACACCCTTCATAAACTTAGCGAGCGTAACGTGGGGTCTATCTTGGATTATGCGCTCGAGGGGGAGGAGGTAGATGAGATTTTTGATGCTACTTGTCAGGAGATTCAACGGACTATCCGTTTTGCACATGAGCATGATCATGTACCGTTCAGCGCATTCAAAATAACGGGTATCGGTCGGTTCGATCTATTGGTAAAAGTGAGTGCGGAAGAGACGTTGACCGAAGGAGAATCGACTGAATATCAAAGCGTGTTGGATAGGGTAGACGATATCTTTAAATTAGGCTTCGAACTGGATGTCCCCATTCTTATTGATGCCGAAGAGACATGGATCCAACCGATGCTTGACGATCTGGTGATGGAGATGATGGCTAAGTATAACACGAGGAAAGCTATTGTGCAGAATACGTATCAAATGTACAGGCACGACAGCATCGACCGATTGATAATGCATCATCAAATGGCTATTGATGGTGGGTTCAAATTCGGACTGAAAATTGTGCGAGGTGCTTACATGGAAAAGGAACGTGAGCGAGCTGTTGCTATGAATTACCCTTCGCCTATCCAACCCGATAAAGCAGCTACAGATAGGGATTTTGACGCAATAATTAATTATCTGGTCGACAATGTGGATACCATCGATTTTATGGTGGCTACACATAACGAGGAGAGTTCGCAGTTGTTGGCTACGTTAATCGATCAACATAACCTGCCAAGAAATTGTCCTCAAATATATTTTGCTCAACTGTATGGAATGAGTGATAATCTGACTTTTAATCTGGCCGAAAAGGGATACAATGTTGTCAAATATGTTCCATACGGGGAGGTGAAAACTATGATGCCTTATCTCTTTCGAAGAGCAGAAGAAAATACTTCTGTTAAAGGACAATCCAGCAGGGAACTGTTGTTGATTAAAAAGGAGTTGGAACGCAGAAAGCTCGCTTGATACGTTCATCGGTCGGTGAAGTTGCAGACCTAATAATTACAATTGGAACGCAGAAAGTTGGATTAATGTTGCACACGATTACAAAGGTAACGCAAGTGTTTCGTTTACTATGTCGACGTGAATATTTGTTAATGTTGCACACAATTATAAAACAAAGAAACCGAGAGCATTGCTCTCGGTTTCTTTAATATGATGTCAATGAATTACTTCATCTCCTAAATATTTGAAACGCTTTTCAGAAAGAAAAGTTATCTGATTCTTTTTTGGAACAAAGGCTACTTCTTCTCCCAAAGATTTGAAGAGCTCATAAGGAATTCAGTAAATGTCTTTTTAGGTTGTTTCTCTTGTACTACAGTTATCTGTTTTGCGACTTCTTCGTCATAAACAGGTGCTGCAACATTTCTGATTACACCTAAAGCCAAGGGTAATTCATCTGAATCAGTACCCATAAGAGCGAGCTTCATTTGCAGGGTGTTATCCATTGAAGCAGCATCATGAACAAGCACATCATCCATCGAATAACCATCCTCACCAATTGTGACCGCTTTCAGGTTCCAACCATCCAAAACAAGACCCTTGTTTTTATCCTTTCCGAATATCATCTTCTCACCATGCTTCAAAAAGATTGTCTTGTCATCACGAAACTCCTTTTCGGAGTACTTCTTGTAGATGCCATTGTTGAATATCACACAATTCTGAAGCACTTCCAATATCGATGTTCCTTTGTGCTTTGCCGATTCAACCATCAAATCAGTCTGGTTCTTTAGATCCACATCTATTGAACGAGCAAAGAAAGTACCCCTTGCTCCAAAGCAAAGCTCTGCCGGATGGAATGGGTCTTCAACAGTTCCGTAAGGAGACGATTTTGATACAAACCCCCTGTCGGAAGTAGGAGAATACTGACCTTTGGTAAGGCCGTAAATCTTGTTGTTAAAGAGTATTATGTTGATGTTTACGTTGCGGCGTATTGCATGAATAAAATGATTGCCCCCAATGGACAATGAATCACCATCGCCCGTGGCCACCCAGACCGACAAATCAGGATTAGCTACTTTAACACCTGTGGCAATCGCGATTGGACGACCATGGATTGTGTGCATTCCATAAGTGTTCATATAATAAACCAACCTGGAAGAACACCCAATACCCGAAATAAGAACTGTATTTTCCTGCTCTATATTCAGTTCCGCCATTGCCTTGTACAAACAGTTCAATATGGCATGATCTCCACAACCAGGACACCAGCGAACGGCGTTAATGCTTTTATAATCTTTAGGTTGACGCTCTTGAATAGTTATATCTTGTTCCATGTTTACTTGTCAATGATTTTAATGAATTCTTCTACCAGTCGGCTTACGATGAAAGGTTGTCCTTTTACTCGATTGAATTTAAAGATGTTCAAGCCGTCATAAATGCTCTTCAAATAAGCAGCAAACTGACCAAGGTTCTGTTCCGCCACAACGATTTTCTTGTATCTCCTCAACACATCTTCTGTGTTTGCAGGAAGAGGAGAAATGAAGTTGAAATGTGCAAAAGCAACCTTTTTACCTTCCCCCCTGATTTTCATCATAGCTTCCAGTAAGTGACCGTAAGTGCCACCCCAACCAACGATTAAAGTGTCAGCATCTTTGTCGCCCAGCACTTCTAATAAAGGCAAGTCGTTAGCGATCTTATCGATCTTTTCTTTGCGTGAATCAACCATAAATTGATGATTGTCAGGATCTGTCGAGAGGATACCCGTCTTTGCATCTTTCTCCAGTCCGCCAATGCGATGCATATATTTTGGAGTTCCCGGGACCGCCCAATAGCGAACCATCGATTCTTCATCTCTGAAGTAAGGACTCCATTCTTCATGATTACCCTTATAATTAACCTGAACGTAATTCGGTTTAATATCCGGATACTCATCCATGTCAGGGATTTTCCATGCAGCCGATCCGTTAGCGATATACCCATCAGTCAACAGAACTACCGGCGTCATGTGTTCAAGTGCGATTTTTGAAGCCCAGAAGGCACTGTCGAAGCAGTTTGTAGGTGAAGTTGCCGCAATCACAACGATCGGGCTTTCCCCACTTCTACCATAAAGCGCCTGATTTAGGTCCGCTTGCTCACTTTTTGTCGGCATACCGGTAGAAGGACCAGCCCGCTGCACATCGATAACCACTAGTGGCAGTTCGGTCATCACAGCGAGATTCAGCGCCTCACTTTTCAGCGCAAGTCCCGGACCCGAAGTCGACGTAACCGCGAGAGCCCCTGCGAAGCTCGCGCCAATAGCAGCAGATATGCCCGCGATCTCATCTTCCATCTGCAGAGCCTTTACCCCAAAGTCCTTACGTTTAGAAAGCTCATGCAGAATATCAGTAGCCGGTGTGATGGGATATGAACCTAAAAACAACTGCAAGCCCGATTTCTCGGCAGCAGCAATTAAACCATAAACCGTTGCCAGATTACCATTCACGTCGGTATAGAAACCCTTATTGTTTTCTGCAGTCTCAATTCTGTAAGTCGATGCAGTCATGTGAATGTTACTTGCATAGTTGTAACCATCCGTAAGCGCTTTGATATTTGCCTGGACCAGATTAGGTTTCTTGGCAAACTTCTGCTCCAGCAGCTGGTCAGCGATCTCCAGAGGACGGTTGAACAGCCAGCAAACGATACCCAAAGCAAACATGTTTTTACTACGTATCATCTCCTTGTTGTCCATTCCCATTCCCTGTAAAGAGCTCTTCGTCAGACTCGTGATCGATACAGGGATAGCCTGAACACTTGAGAGATTAAGTTCCTTGAACGGATCATCAGAAATGAAATCAGCTTTCTCGAGATCCTTATTCTCAAACGAATCAGTATCGTAAATAACGATAGAGTCCCTTTTGAGATTGTTGATATTCACTTTCAGCGCAGCCGGGTTCATAGCAACAAGTACATCTGCCCTATCACCCGAGTTGTAAATACCCTGCGAACCGATTCTCACCTGAAATCCCGAGACACCATGAAGTGTTCCTTGCGGTGCACGAATCTCCGCCGGATAATCGGGGAAAGTAGAAATGTTATTACCAAAGATGGCCGATAAAGTAGAGAACAAAGTTCCGGACAATTGCATCCCGTCCCCCGAATCTCCAGAAAAGCGGATAGTTACTTGTTTTAAGTCAGTAACGACTGTATTGGTAGGCATATTTAATTATTTTGTATTCGGTTTAATTTGTGATCAGTTCATAAAAAATCTAAACCAATGAACAATAGTGCAAAGTAATGAAAGACTTAGCGAAAAAGCAAATAATTTGCCAAAACAATTTTCATTACACATCTGTACCCTATTTAACACGTTCTATGTTAGCACCCAGTCGATTAAGTCGAATATCAATATCCTGATACCCCCGATCAATCTGGTCGATATTGTGAATTGTGCTTATTCCATCCGCGCTCATTGCAGCGATAAGCAGAGAAATACCCGCACGAATATCCGGAGACGTCATAACCGTAGCGCGTAGTTTGAATCTATCACCCAAG
>JBAYZS010000042.1:0-19199 GCA_041672395.1 Dysgonamonadaceae bacterium
ACAATCTTGCAGTTGTTCAGCAAGTTGAGTGATTATTTTTGAATCACTATCCCACCCTAGTCGAGTTTTCACCGTGACAGGAATATTTATGGCTTTCACCACTTTCTTCGTGATTTCAAGCATCAATTCCGGAGTGCGTAACATCCCAGAACCGGCGCCTTTTCCGGCGACTTTTTTAACGGGACAACCAAAGTTAATATCAAGAATATCGGGATTAGCCGATTCACATATCTGTGCAGCTTCTACCATTGCATCTGGCTCTCGTCCGTAGATTTGAATAGCAACGGGACGTTCTTCATCTGAAATGGTGAGTTTCTCTTTTGTTTTTTTCACTTCCCGAACCAACGCATCACTCGACACGAATTCAGTATAAACCATATCCGCTCCAAAACGTTTGCAGAGCAATCTAAAACCAATATCCGTAACATCCTCCATCGGAGCCAGAAACACAGGATATTTCGGAAATCCTATATTACCAATTTTCATTTATTACTTATCAGAAACTTATTTGAATATTATTCATTCTCAAAGGGAATACTTTAGATTCTGGATTTGCAGAACGAATAGAAATAGTATGGAAATCAGCTTTTTCTATTGTTACAGATGGGAGGGAAGTAGTATAAACCTGCCACTCTGAAAGCGGACGAACACTATAATTCAAAGACTTTTCGTAGCCATTGTAATATTTGATAATCAGCTGATTATCACCTTTTTTCAATGGTAAAAACACGATCTCTTTTTCATATTTTATCCTTTCAGGCGAAAAATGAGCAGTTATGTACTTACCATTCAACAGAATATAAACAGCATTTCCACTTCCAATTTCAACTGCAATCTTTTGTTCTTTTGTCGACTCAATTTCTTGAAGAAACAAAACACTCTCTCTCATCCCCAAAGGCATTTGCAATTTCTCACCATAAGAGAAATCTTCTACTTTTGTCCAATTTGAAATCTTTGATTCCGTATCTACAAACGATTTGTTCTCTTCGTCCACAAAACCAAAAACACCACTTCCCTGTTTTTTATATAAATCGCCCCATTTCACACTTTCCGACTCTAACTTAATCAATTTAGAATCTGCCGGCTGTAGCACTACTTTCTGCAAAACACCTTCGATTGCAACAGAAAGCACCTCCCCTTTTTCGTTATCAGAGAATAATATTTTTGGTGAAACACTCTTTTCCTTTGTTCTAAAGGCCCAATCATAGGCAATCAGACTTTTGTAACCACCATAATAATTTAAACTTGAATGTCCAAATATAGGTGTGGCATTTTCAGGAGTGAACAATCCCGAACTGATTATATGAGAAGGTTTTATCACAAAACCATTTTTATAAGCTATTTTAAGAACTGGTAAATCCTCGCTGGAAAGATTCTCAGGCAAACCAATTTTCAACACGCCATTTTTTGGACTGAAGTTGCACAATTGACCCGAAGACAAAACAGATACCTTATCAACAACGCCATCAAACCCATTCAATTCAATTATCTTAGAAGACGGCATATTTTCGATAAAAGCAAAAATAGCGTTGTCTCTGGTTGTCACATCACCCCAGGAAAAAGTATGATCGAAAGGATTTGATTCAGCGCCATAAATAGCCTCAGCATTATCAGCAATCCATTGTCCCATTTTCAACAGCACATCTCTTTCAAATTCTACCACCGAGCCATCGCCTCTTGGACCAATATTTAGCAGATAATTACCTCCCCTGCCAATAACTTTTACCAGACTTCGTAACTTTTCATCCACTTTAGTAACAACATCACCTCTTTGTTGCCATGAACGATAACCCCAAGTTTCGTCAAACATTGAAGCTGCCGTTTGCCAGGGAACATCCAACTTATAATCAGGATATTCATTATCCGCCATCACAGCAAAATCAATATAATCATTCCCAAGTCGACCGCTTACCATACATTCGGGTTGCAACTTATTCACTAAATCATATAATCCTCTACTCTGTTCAGGAGTGAGTGAACCCATATCAAACCAGATTTCCGAAATTGGACCATAATTCTTCATTATTTCCTCTACCTGTTTCATGTTAAACTGGTAATGCTCAGGTGTATTTGGATCGGAGTTATGACTGGAAATGGGGTATGCCTCCGGAAAATGCCAGTCGATGAGTGAAAAATAGACAGCGAACCCTATTCCTCCTCTTTTGCAAGCGTCGGCAAGCTCTTTCATCAAATCTCTTCCATAAGGAGTGGCATCTACAATATTGAAATCAGTATATTTTGAGTCGTACATACAAAATCCATCGTGATGTTTAGAAGTGAAGACAATAGTTTTCATCCCCGCCTTTTTTGCCAATGCCACAACGCTGTCTGCATCCCATTTTACCGGATTAAATCTTTGTGCCGTTTCGGCATACCAGTCGCTAAAAATACCGGCAAACGATTGAATCTGTTCACTATATCCCCGATTTATTGGTTTCCCTTCATAAACCCCTCCATATTCAGAATATAATCCGAAGTGAATGAACATAGAAAACTTCTGATCAAGCCATTGCTGAGAAGGCTTAAGCTGAGCAGATGCAAACGTTGAAAACGCGATAAGAATTATAAATAGTTTGAACTTCATATAAGAAAAACACTCTTTAACTTAGGAATATTTCATCCACTTCATCATTTCTTTAAAGGTGGGTTTTTTACCATACATCAAAATACCCACCCGATAGATTTTTGCAGCAGCAATAGAAACCAGGATGAAAGTGCCGTAGAGTAAAACTATCGATAGTAATAACTGCCAGAAAGGAATTCCAAACGGAATGCGCACCATCATAACAATGGGAGCTGTAAATGGGAACAGTGAAGTCCAGAAAGCCAAAGGTCCATCTGGATTGTCGATACTGTAAATCCCCGCAAAGAAAGCAAACATTATTAAAACAGTTATTGGGATCATAAACTGATTTGTATCCTCTTCACTATCAACAGCAGCAGCAATAGCCGCAAAAAGAGAAGCATACAAAACATACCCGCCAATAAAGAATACAAAGAAATAGATTATTATTTCTACCCAGTTGAGACTGACAATTGATCCCATGATACCGTTGATATCAATATCTCCCATGCCCATACCCATACTACTTGCTGAAGCCATAAGTTCGGATTGTTCAGGTGTATTATAAACAAACGAGACACCTAAAAACAAGATTAGTGTGAGAATAGTCCACACTACCAATTGTGTTATTCCCACTAATCCAACGCCAACTATTTTACCAATAAGCAGATCTACAGGTTTTACCGAAGAAACCATCACTTCCACAACGCGACTTTTCTTTTCTTCCTGAACGGCTTGCATCACCATGCCTCCATACATCAGAATAAACATATAAATAAACATTGTAAAAACACCGCCGACAATTGTGGCCATTTCTGTGGAAGTCTTCGATTCTTTCTCATCCTTTCCCCACTTCAAAGTGCTGACCGTTACATTTCCTCCTTTTTCAATGATCGACCTCACCTCTTTTATCGACTGATCACTAACATTACTTTGTGTAGATAATGCATCAAGGTTTTGTTGCGTAACCTTTTCGTTTAATGCATTTTGAATGAGAGATTGCAACGAAGACGGAGCCTGTTTATCCGACAAAAGGGTAACCGAATTGGGATATTTGCTCAAGTCGTTTGAAATGGTCAGGATACCATAAAGATCTCCTCCTATTTTATTTTTATAATCATCTTCCTGATCTTGGGTAATCACCTGAAAATTATACGTTTCTGTAGATTTTAGTTCACCGGCATACATTCCCGTTTTATCCACAATTGCAATATTCTTAACCCCAACATCATTCAATTGAGAGAATAACATTGGCACAAATGCCAAAAGCACCAAAAGTACAGGCATTGCAATGGTAAGAATGATGAACGATCTTTTTTTTACGCGTGAAACATATTCACGTTCAATAACTAAGGCTAATGTATTCATTTGCTTGTAACGGTTTTAATAAATATATCATTCATGGTTGGTAATTCCTCCTCAAAAGAGACCACATTATAATTATTGAATACAAGTTTTACCAAGTCTTTATTATCGATATTATCCTCTTTCTTAATTCGGACATCAATATATTCATGATATGGTTCTTTACTCAAAATCGTAAATGCCTTATTATCCATATCAAACTGGTTTCCTTCTAACCTAAACCTATAAATATCAGGTTGATTCTCTTTACGGATATCAAATACATTTCCCTGCAGTACGACTTTTGATTTATTGATGAGCGCAATATTATCGCACAATGCTTCTACAGATTCCATGTTATGAGTAGAAAGTATGATTGTTTTACCTTCATCTTTGAGACGGAGCATTTCATTTTTCACAATCTCAGCATTAACAGGATCGAATCCACTAAACGGTTCATCAAAAATAAGAAGATCAGGATTATGAATAACGGTTGATATGAACTGCACTTTTTGCTGCATACCTTTGGACAGCTCCTCCACTTTTCTGTTGTACCAATCAGCTATTTCAAAACGTTTGAACCAAATCATCAGTTCACGATAGGCGGTTTCTTTCTTCATCCCCCTTAATTGAGCTAAGTACAAAGCTTGTTCGCCTACTTTCATTTTCTTATATAATCCTCGCTCTTCGGGAAGATAGCCAATATTATAAACGTCCTCTTTTGTTGAAGGTCGATCTTTTATCAGCACTTCGCCTGTATCTGGTGCAGTGATTCTTGTAATTATGCGTATGAGGGTAGTTTTACCCGCACCATTTGGGCCCAACAGTCCAAACACAGTGCCTTTGGGCACCTGGATACTGACACCATCCAATGCTCGGTGTTCAGCATATTGTTTTATAACATTCTTCGTTTCTAAATAGAACATTTTCTATTAATATTTTAATATTATTCTTTCGCCCAACATTTTAGCTAACTCTTTTTTCATCTGCTGCAAATCTTTAAGCTGTGACACCAACTTTAGCATTTCGTCAGTGCTTGCATTGTTCAATGCATCTTTTATCTCTTTGATCTTGTTCATGACATGAGCATTTTTCAGCTCAGTTGTTGCTCTGGGAACAAGCGTCAGCAAATTATTCTGTTCTAATAAACGAGATTTATTTTGATCAAATGGCAGCACTCCTTCAATCTCTTTATCTGAAATCTCCCCAATAGCTTTTGCATGATATTTACTAAGCTGATATTTATCGCTCATCAAATCAGACGCAAAATTACTTATTTTTTCATCAGGATGATAAAGAAAATACTTTCCTGGCACAAAATCTAACTCGACGGCATGACTCAGCGCCTCATCCATAATCTGCTTGAACAGCAAATTCGTAAAGTGAATATCATCTCGTTCAAGATCATAATGAATATATTGAATAACTGACGGACCTTCTTCTTCCAAAACTTCCTCCTCAATAATCTGTCGCCCGACTTTCCTTTTTACTTTTCTGTATTTCTGATAGATAGGAAGCATTCCATATCTGACAACATACCTGATAAGTTCTCGTTCAAACCTTGTATAAGGAGATTTTGCACCGGATTTTGCGCCATTAACAGATTTTGCTACATCTTCAGATGTCGTCTCTTTATGAATGCCGGACAGGGACGACGAAGCAACGGTTTTTGTTTGGTCTTTTAAATTATTATCATATTTCTGTCGACGAATTTTATTTACTTCCTGTATTAACAACGATTCATTCATTTCCAATAATCGCGCACAATCCTGAGTATAAACTGCTCTTGTGATATTATCGGGAATAAGTGAAATACTTTGTACTATATTTGAGATTACTCCGGCTCGTTTTATGGAATCACCGGCTGATTCATCTAACAATAATTGGGTTTTGAATCGTATGAAATCTGTTTCGTTCTGCTCAATATACTTATGAAAAGAATCAGCGTTTTGTTTTCTAGCAAATGAGTCGGGGTCCTCGCCATCCGGCAACAGCACGACTTTCACATTCATGGCGTCTTCCAACAATAAGTCGATTCCACGCAACGCGGCTTTGATTCCTGCTGCATCGCCATCATATAAGACAGTGATGTTTTCAGAGAAACGATGTATCATTCGTATTTGTCCGTGTGTAAGTGCTGTACCCGATGAAGAGACAACATTCTCTATTCCGGCTTGATTCATAGAAAGAACATCTGTGTAACCTTCTACCAGAAAACACTTATCTTGCTTAACAATAGCATTTTTTGCGAAATATAATCCGTAGAGTTCATTACTTTTAGAGTAGATTTCACTTTCAGGGGAATTGACATATTTGCCTGTATTCTCTATTTTTCTTAAAATACGACCACCAAATGCGACAACCTTTCCGGATAACGTGTGTACAGGGAAAATAACTCTTCCGCGAAACCTGTCGTAGAGAGGACTCCCATTGTCACCCCCGGTTGAAAGACCGGTCTTGAGAAGAAACTCTCTTTGGTAACCGTTTTTCTGAGCATCTATAGAAAAAGCATCTCGCTGTTCTAAACTATAACCTAACTGAAACTTCTTAACAACATCTTCTCTGAAACCGCGTTCACGAAAATAACTCATACCAACAGCTAGGCCTTCAGGGTGTTCATGAAGGGTTTTCACAAAATAATCTCGAGCAAATTCATTGAGAATAAACAAACTCTCTCTTACACTCTGGGCTTCTTTTTGTTCGTTTGTTAACTCTTTCTCAACGACTTCAATATTATATTTTTTGGCTACATATTTTAGTGCTTCATAATACGAAAGCTGTTCGTGCTTCATTATAAAGTTTATCGGCGTTCCACCCTCACCGCAGACAAAACATTTACATATATTTTTTGACGGTGAGACATAGAATGAAGGAGAATGATCGTCGTGAAAAGGACATAAACCGACAAAGTTGACTCCACGTTTACGAAGAGTAACATAATCAGACACTACATCCACAATTTGTGCAGAATCTTGAATTTTAGATATTGTTATTTGATCAATCATGCTGGTTTGGATTGCGAAAATAGCTATTTAACTTGTGATATCGATACATTTTATAAAAATAAATCTTACTTTTGCCTATATATATACAAATCTGTAAACGAACAAAAAAACAAACTTAATCTTTACAAAAATGGAATCTATAGATTGGTCAAACATTTCATTCGGTTATATAAAGACTGATGTCAATGTCAGGTCATATTACAAGGATGGTAAATGGAGTGACCCCGAACTTGAAACCTCTGAGTATTTGAATCTGCATATGGCTGCCACGGCCTTACATTATGGCCAGGAGGCATTTGAAGGACTCAAAGCATTTAAAGGAAAAGACGGAAAAGTAAGAATTTTCCGTATGCGCGAAAATGCATTACGACTGCAATCTTCTTGTAATGGCATTATGATGGCCGAATTACCTGTTGAGTTTTTTGAGAAAATGGTGATTATGGCAGTAGAACAAAACATCCGTTTTGTTCCACCTTACGAAAGTGGAGCATCTCTATATATTCGTCCTTTGCTCATTGGCACCAGTGCACAAGTAGGGGTGAGCCCGTCTAAAGAATATACGTTTATTATTTTTGTTACTCCTGTTGGTCCATATTTTAAAGAGGGTTTCAAACCAACTCCAATGGTGATTATGCGCGAATATGATCGCGCGGCTCCACTTGGAACAGGCACTTATAAAGTTGGCGGTAATTATGCTGCCAGTTTATATTCTGGTGAAAAAGCACACCACATGGGATATTCGGCTGTGCTTTACCTGGATGCCAAAGAAAAGAAATATATCGACGAATGTGGCCCGGCTAATTTCTTCGGGATTAAAAATAATTCGTATATCACACCAAAATCCAGCTCTATTTTGCCGTCGATCACTAACAAAAGCCTGATGCAACTGGCTAAAGACATGGGATTGACTGTTGAACAACGACAAATACCGGAAGAGGAACTTGCCACATTTGAAGAAGCGGGTGCTTGCGGAACAGCGGCGGTTATTAGCCCAATACTACGCATTGATGATATCAGCGAAAACAGAACTTATGAGTTCTGCAAAGATGGAAAAGCAGGACCTATCAGTGAAAAATTATATAATAAACTGCGAGCTATCCAATACGGTGATGAACCGGACACGCATGGATGGGTTACGGTTTTGTAAACAATATTTTAGATAATTTGTTGTAATATAAAGATTCTTTGATTATTAACTAAATTATTTAAGTAATGAAAAATCCAAAGTTTGAAGTTTTCAAAAGCTGAAAATAAAGAGACCATTGGAAAAAGCGAAAGTTATACAACCCGAACAGCTAGAGAAAATGGTATTGAATCTGTAAAAAAGAACGCTCCGGAATCGCCGGTAGAAGAATTACTTTAAAACGGAAAGAGAATTTCTTTAAAAATACAAAGAGAGAGGAAAACAGAAACCTCTCTCTTTTTTCAATAACCAATTTAAACTATGACAAGAACTATTTCATTTGTCGACTTTTATTCCATTCTTTGAAAGGATGCATTGAAAGATATGCATTGTAATACCGCTCATCTCCAGTAACTTCGAGACCAATCCAATTTGGTTTGTCAAACTTTTCATCCTCACTACGCAACTCAATCTCGGCCATAACTAAACCATTATTATCTCCATAAAATTCATCTACTTCAAAAATATGATCGCCCGATTTTATCAAATACCGCGTTTTGTCAATTATATTACTCTCACAAAGTTTGAGTAATTGTTCGGCATCAACAACAGGAATTTCATATTCATACTCCAGATGTGTGAAAGTTCCTTGTACAGTGGAACTTTTAATTGTAAGAAAAGCATTTTGATCTAAGATACGTACGCGCACAACATTAAGATTGCTTTGCGATAAATAACCTTGTTTTATGCGGTAGTGCTGGTATGCATTATTTTTATACTCACCACTGACCAGAAATTTTCGTTCAATCTCGTAACCCATAAAAATTGATATTTATTTATTAACAGAAAGAACGAAAAAGAGTTTTCGAAACATTAAAATTTAATTCAATTTTTATGACTTTTTCTCATTTTCATCCTCTCACCATGGTCTCACCCTCCTCTCACTATGGTCTCACTATTTATTTATCAAAAAATTGATTTGAAAAAGGAGTTTTTCAAGGATATTCACTATATTTCGGCTTTATTATAATAATATAATTTACTATGAAGACTTTTGTTAAATCTGTTATTCTATTTTCTTTCTTGTTTGTAGTCTCTCAAACATATGCTCAAATGCAGTTTCCTGCAATATTCTCAGATAATATGGTGCTGCAACAACAATCGGATGCGCCTATTTGGGGAAAAGCAACGCCGGGATCAACGGTCAAAATCGTTCCTTCATGGAATGGAAAAGAATATAATGCTACTGTTGATGCAAACGGGAAATGGGTCGCAAAATTGCAAACTCCTTCTGCAGGAGGGCCATTTAAGGTTACTGTTACTAACAACAAAACTACAAAGACTTTCCAAAATGTGATGATCGGAGAAGTATGGATTTGCTCGGGACAATCAAATATGGAAATGCCTCTAGCCGGCTGGGGTAAAGTCAAGGACTATGAAAAGGAGATAGCAGAAGCTATGTATCCAAATATAAGACTACTACAGGTCCAAAAGGCAACAAGCCCATATCCGCTGGATGATGTAAAAGTGGATGGCGGATCGTGGCAGGAATGCTCACCGGCTACCATAGCTCTGTTTTCAGCAACGGCATACTTCTTTGGAAGGGACTTGCATAAAAACTTGAATGTGCCTATCGGATTGATTAATACGTCTTGGGGCGGTACAATTGCTGAAGCATGGACAAGCAAAGAATCGCTCATGAACATGCCGTATTTTAATAATGCTGTCGAAGCTTATAGCTCTCTGCCTAAAGATGTTGAAACGCGTAAGGCTTCTATCCTAAAAAAACAGGAGGAATGGAACAAGGATGCGATGGCAAAAGACTTTGGATTTGAAAATAGTGTACCTGTAGCATCTAAACTGAACTATAATGATAATGAATGGATGTCGGCAAAACTACCGGGAGCCTGGGAAACAAATGGTTTACCGGATTTTGACGGTGTGGTTTGGTTCAGAAAAGTGATCGATATTCCTGCACAATGGACCAACAAGGAGTTGTCTCTTTCTCTGGGTACTATTGATGATAGCGACATTACTTACTTTAATGGGGTTGAAATCGGACGTACCGACGGACATAATGTTCCACGAAAATATATAGTTCCTAAAAGTCTTGTAAAAAAGGGAAAGGCTGTTATCGTTATTCGTGCTTTTGATACTGCAAGTACGGGCGGTGTTCTGGGTGAACCTGCTGATTTTTATATTTCTCCGAAAAATAATACTGCTGCAACGATCAACTTGGACGGGGATTGGAAATATAAATCGTCGGTGAACATAAAAGATCTGGGGACTTTCCCAAGACTTGAAAATGAAAACCCTAATGTTCCTACTGCTTTGTTCAATGCCATGATGGCTCCGCTAATTCCTTACAAAATTAAAGGTGCTATTTGGTACCAGGGTGAGTCGAATGCCGACAGAGCTTATCAATATCGTACGCTTTTTCCATTAATGATTAACGATTGGCGCACTAAATGGGGATATGATTTCTCGTTCTACTTTGTACAGTTGGCTAATTTCATGGCTGTCAATGAGAAACCTATAGAATCGACATGGGCTGAACTACGTGAGGCGCAATTGCAAACCCTGAACCTTGAAAATACGGGAATGGCAACCATTATCGATATAGGGGATGCAAATGATATTCATCCGAAAAACAAACAGGATGTGGGTATACGATTGGCGCTAGAAGCACGCAAAAATGATTATAAACAAGATATCACATCTTCGGGACCGTTATATCATTATTATAAACTTGAGGGAGATAAAATACGTATCTACTTTAAACCGGATGGTAGCAAATTGAAGGTTAATAGTGGTGCTGCTTTAAAGGGATTTAGCATTGCCGGACCGGACAAGAAGTTCTATTGGGCTGATGCTGTGATCGATGGAAATCAGATTGTTGTGAGCTCTCCTGAAGTTGCTTTTCCTGTTGCAGTTCGTTATGCATGGGCAAATAATCCTATCTGCAATTTGAGTAATACGGAAGGACTTCCTGCTTCTCCTTTCAGAACGGATAATTGGACGGGACTGACCGAGAAGAATCAGTAAAGGCTTTTTTAAATGAATATTCTATATCGTTGAACATCAGGGGAGACCGTCAAAAAAGTTTCGTGAAAACCTAATTATGTGAACTTTTAATCTCTTCGAGAATAAAACAGGCGGTCTCTACTGATTGGATATTGCGGATAACTACTGAACGTTTTTTTCCCATCTCACGGAATTTGCAATCTCTGGGATGATACTGAACATAATGCAACAGCTTATCAAAAGCGGTTGATTGGTAATAGGAGGATTTTTCATTTGTGATGAGGTTAAGTGTCATCTGATCATTCTTAAGAACAATCTTTTCTAAACCTAAAGATTTTCCTATTAATCGCAGATGAACAACTCGGATGAGCTCTTTACCCTGAGCGGGTATTTTACCGAATCGGTCTTCAATACGACTCACAAAGTCTATGATGCTTAGCTCGGTATCTATATTATCCAACTCTCTATAGATAGAAATACGTTCGGCATCGTTGGGGATATAGGTGACAGGAAACATCAACTCTAAATCACTTTCGACTTGAACATCTTCTACAAAAAATTGTTCCTGCTCTGCCTTTTCCTTAATTTGCTCGTTATAAAGGTCAGAAAATTCATCTTGCTTAAGTTCTGCTACGGCTTCTTGTAATATTTTTTGATAGGTTTCGTAACCCAAATCGGCAATAAATCCACTTTGTTCGGCTCCTAACAAATTACCGGCTCCTCTGATATCGAGATCTTGCATCGCAATGTGAATGCCACTTCCAAGGTCAGAGAAATTCTCTATTGTCTGCAATCGGCGCCGGGCCTCGGTGGTCAGCGTATAAAGCGGTGGGGCCAACAAATAACAAAATGCCTTTCTATTACTTCGTCCCACCCTGCCGCGAAGCTGATGAAGATCACTTAATCCAAAATTCTGTGCATTGTTTACAATAATTGTGTTCACATTGGGCATGTCAATGCCGGATTCTATGATTGTGGTGGCAATTAATACGTCAAACTCCTGATTGACAAAATCATTTATCACTTCTTCGAGTTTCTTGGGATCCATTTGCCCGTGACCAACAGCAATTCTTACGTCAGGTATTTCACGCTTTATCAGCGTCTCTAATTCATAGATATTCTGAATACGGTTATTCACTAAAAAAATCTGGCCGTTTCTGCTCAATTCAAAGTTGATGGCGTCTTTTATCACTTCAATATCAAACGTATGAACCTCTGTTTGAACAGGATACCGGTTTGGAGGTGGTGTGCTGATAGTTGAAAATCCCTTGATCCCATTAACGAGAACTGAAGGGTTCGGGGAATGGGTGTTGCAGTCATGGTTAATGTATCCACATTCACCTTTATCTTCTTAAGCTTATCTTTCGTGGATACACCAAACTTTTGCTCTTCATCGATAACAAGTAGACCAAGATCTTGAAAAACAACATCTTTACCTACCAATCGATGCGTTCCTATTATTATATCTATCTTCCCTTCTTTCAAATCGGCTAAAATTGCCTTCTGTTCTTTTGATGAACGGGCACGACTCAAATATTCTACCTTGACAGGGAAATCGGCTAAACGACTTGAAAATGTGTGATAATGTTGGGTTGCCAGAACTGTGGTGGGCACCAAAACTGCACTTTGCTTATTGTCTGCTGCGGCTTTGAATGCTGCTCTTATAGCTATTTCTGTTTTACCAAATCCTACATCACCGCAAACTAATCTATCCATAGGACGCTCACTTTCCATGTCGCGCTTTACTTCACGGGTGGTCTTCAACTGATCAGGGGTATCTTCATACATAAAAGAGGCTTCCAGCTCAGTTTGCATGTAAGAATCTTTAGAAAACGAATATCCTCTTTCCTGCATGCGCTGGGCATAGAGCTTAATCAGGTCGCGAGCAATATCTTTTATTTTAGATTTGGTGCGCTCTTTGGTTCGCTCCCACGCTCCAGATCCTAATTTGTTGAGATGAGGTGCTTCGCCTTCTTTGCCTTTATACTTTGATATCTTGTGTAATGCGTGAATGGACACAAATACAGCATCGTTATTTTGGTAGCTGAGTTTAATCACTTCTTGCACTCTTTCGCCAATACGCATTCTCACAAGCCCGGCAAACTTACCAATACCGTGATCGATATGTACAACATAATCGCCGGTTTGCAACTGATTAATCTCTTTTAAAGTTAGTGCAATTTTTCCTGTGCGTGCTTTATCAGAACGAAGATTGTACTTGTGGAATCGGTCAAAAATCTGATGATCGGTGAAACAACATATCTTTAATGTCTCATCACTGAATCCTACGTGTAGTGTTTTATTTATTGAATTAAACGGAATAGGATCATTTCTGTCCTCAAAGATATGAAATAGACGTTTTTGTTGCTTTTCACTATCACTCAGGATATATAATGTGTATCCGTTATCTAAATAATTATGAGCCGATTCACTTATCAAATCAAAATTCTTATGATACAGTGGCTGGGCGGAAGTTCTAAAATCTATTGCTGCATCTTCTATATCTTGTATATTACGGTTGAAGCGAATTTGTTTGAAGTTTTTTATTGCTGCAGCAAACTCAGCATTTGTAATTAAATCGGCTTTTACAAAATCTACTTCTTTTTGATCTATTTGTATCGACATCTCATCACGATAAACTGACTCAATCCGACTTTCAATCCATTGAATGTTCTCTAAGCCAATAATAGTGTTCTTTGGTAGCAAATCAAATAGTGTGGCATTATTGGACTGTCTTTTACCTAATTCTGGAACAATTCTAATATCGGTAAACCTCATCTTAGAAAGTTGTGATTCTACTTCAAAACTACGAATCGTTTCAATCTCATCACCAAAAAAGTCAAGTCGATAAGGGTATTCAGATGAGAATGAAAACACATCTAAAATACTACCTCTTGTAGCATATTGACCAGGTTCATATACGTAATCTACTTCTTGAAATCCAAAGGAATCTAATACTTCAGAGATAAAACCACTATCAATCCGTTCACCTTGTGATATCTTTAATGTATTCTTATTCAACATTTCTCCTGATACCGTTTTTTCAGCTAACGCATCTGGATAACTTACAATAATGAGTGGTGTTGATTTATTTTGTATTGTACTAAGTGTATCTGTTCGTAAAACTTCATTCGCAGAATCTATTTGTCCGTATTTTGCGGCTCTTTTATATGCTGATGGGAAAAACAATACATTTTCCTGACCAATGATTTGCGTTATATCATGATAAAAATAACCTGCAGTTTCTAAATCATTTAATATATACAAATAGGGTTGAGGCGTTTTGTGATACACACTTACAGCAAACATAGAGCGTGAAGATCCATGCAAACCATTTACTAAAAGTGTTTTTATCTCTTTTAGTATTTTGCTTGCAGCCGAAACGTTAGGATTCGTTTCAAATAGTAGTTGTAATTCTGATATGTCCAAAACCGATTGATAAAACAATGCAAAGATAAGGTTTTTTAAATACAATTATATAATAACCATAGAGATAAAGCACCTTTAACATCCAATAAATAATATTTGATTTGTCTTGTCTTTTTAATGATTATATTTGTACTCAAATAGAAATATAACATCTTATGCAAGATCGATCTTTGAAATACCCAGACTATATATTCGAAACAAGTTGGGAAGTATGTAACAAAGTAGGCGGAATTTATACAGTATTATCAACAAAAGCTAATTCTCTACAAAAGAAAAATAAAGACCATCTTATTTTTATTGGTCCCGATATTTGGTCTAACGAACCAAATCCATGGTTCACCGAAGATAACACCTTATTTCAGGATTGGTTGAATTATTCAAGAAACAATCAGAATTTAGAAGTACGTATAGGAAGATGGAATGTCCCTGGAGAACCAATTGTCTTACTTGTTAAATTCGATAAGTTTTTATCCAAGAAGAATGAAATCTATACAAAAATGTGGCTTGATTATGGAGTAGACTCTATTTCATCTTATGGAGATTATGACGAGTCTTGTATGTTTGCTTATGCTACAGGTATTGTGATTGAAAGTTTTTATCGGTTTTATCATTTGGAACCGTTGAATGTGATAGCCCACTTTAATGAATGGATGCTGGGTGTAGGTGCATTATATATTAAAAAATATGTTCCTAAAATCGCTACAATTTTTACTACCCATGCAACCTCCATAGGTCGTTCTATTGCTGGTAACAATCTTCCTCTTTATAAAAATATTCACAACTACAACGGTGACCAAATGGCTCGCCAGTTAAATATGGTTGCTAAACATTCCATCGAGAAAAAGACCGCCCAAAATGTAGATTGCTTTACTACAGTGAGTGATATTACAGCTCAAGAATCAGCGCAGCTTCTTCAACGTCAGCCAGATGTGGTTACTCTAAACGGATTTGAGAAAGATTTCATTCCTAAAGGTAATGCTAACAAAAAAGCGCGCATAAAAGCTCGATCTATTTTAATTAATGTTGCCGAAAAATTGGTTGGTCATTCGATAGAAAAGGATGCATTGATAATTGCTACAAGTGGTCGTTACGAATATAAAAACAAAGGTATAGATGTATTTATTGATGCTGTTAACATCCTCCGAAAAGATTACAACGTTGATAAAGATGTTATAGCTTTTATTATGGTCCCCGGCTGGATTGATGGACCAAGAGAGGATTTACAGGCAAAACTACACAATGATATTGACGCAAATTTGACTTCACTCCCCGAACCATTTGTTACTCATCAATTGCATGACAAAAGAAATGATCAGGTAATGAACCAAATTCAATATCATGGTTTTACTAATTCATCAAATGAAAAAGTGAAAATAATATTCATACCTTCTTACCTTAATGGAAGTGATGGTATTTTCAATGTTTCATATTATGATTTATTGATTGGGTTAGATGTCTCAGTGTTCCCCTCGTATTATGAACCATGGGGTTATACGCCACATGAAAGTGTTGCATTTTCAGTACCAACTGTAACCACGACACTTGCCGGATTCGGTTTATGGGCAAAGAAAAACCAAACCGAAGAAAAGATAGTAAATGAAAGTGTAAAAATTATTACAAGAGATGATAGCAACTACACTGAAGTAGTTAATGAAATTGCTTTGCAACTCTTTGATTTCTCAATGAAAAGCGTTGAACAAATTCAGTTGATTAGAATTCAAGCAAAAGAATTAGCAGATAAAGCCGATTGGGCACATTTTATTGCATATTATTATCAAGCTTATGACAAAGCATTGCATAATTCTTTTATAAGATTATCTCATCCATATACATTAAAATTAGATTAAAAACAGTATTTTTGTTTAGAAGTTCCTTCTTGCTTTAAAAAGTTAAACATCACTATATATGCACTTTACTATAAAAAGAGACTGTACAATGTGGTTTTTTTAATACTTCATTTTGCATAGGTATAAAATCTTTTTATGATCAAATAAATAACATAATTAATAATGATAATAAAATCGAGTTACACTAATGCGCCTATTTGGCGAGATATTAATGTTCACCCTACTCTTCCAAATGAATTGCAACCACTTGACGAAATTGCACATAATTTATGGTGGGTATGGAATGAACCAGCAATTGACTTATTTAAGTCGATTAGTCCAATTGAATGGGAATCAACAGGAAAGAATCCAGTAATATTGCTTCAGAATCTAAAATCTGAACGTACTGAAGAGTTAGTTAAGGATGCTGAGTTTTTATTAAAACTCAAAGTAGTTTTTGAAAAATTCAAGAACTACATGAATGCAGAGCCTAACCATAGTCGCCCAAGTATTGCATATTTTAGTATGGAATATGGCTTGACGAATATTCTCAAAATTTATTCCGGAGGTTTAGGAATTCTTGCAGGTGACTATTTAAAAGAAGCAAGCGATAGCAATGTAGATATGACTGCTGTAGGTTTCTTGTACAGATACGGTTATTTCACACAAAGTTTGTCTATGGATGGACAGCAAATTGCTAATTATGAAGCTCAAAACTTTGGAAATCTGCCTATTATTCAAATGATGGAGGCAGACGGAAAACCCATGATACTAGAAGTTCCTTTCCATGATCGAATCATTTATACCTATATTTGGAAAGTTGCTGTTGGGCGTATCAATCTATTTTTAATGGACACTGATTTAGATCTTAACAGTGAATTTGACCGTTCTATCACACATCAGTTGTACGGTGGTGATTGGGAAAATCGTATGAAACAGGAATATCTTTTGGGTGTTGGAGGAATTCATTTGTTGAATAAATTAGGCATCAAAAAAGATGTGTATCACATGAATGAGGGTCACGCTTCGCTAATCAATGCAAAACGTTTGCTCGATTATGTTCAACAAGGGCTCACTTTTTACCAGGCACTTGAAATTGTTCGTGCATCATCACTTTATACTGTTCACACACCCGTTGCTGCCGGCCACGATTATTTTGATGAATCATTGATCCACAAGTACTTGTACACTTTAGTACAAAAACTAGGTATCACCTGGCAGCAATTCATGAATATGGGACGTGCCAATCCAGATTCAAACGAGAAATTCTCAATGAGCGTATTTGCTCTAAATACTGCTCAAGAATCAAATGGTGTAAGTTTACTTCACGGAAAAGTTTCTCAGGAAATGTTCCAACCCGTTTGGAAAGGCTATTTCTCTCAGGAATTACATGTAAGTTACGTTACAAATGGCGTCCATTTGCCAACATGGGCAACTTCAAGAGTAAAAGCTTTTTATGAAAAACATTTCGATCAATCCTTTTATAAAGATCAATCCAATCTAGAGATTTGGAAAAAGATTTATGATATTCCAGACGAAGAGATCTGGGAACTGCGTATGCATCTTAAAAAGAAATTAGTTGATTACATCAAAAACGAATTCTTAGAGGGTTGGCTCAAAAATCAAGCAGACCCATCACGCATACTGGCTATTCTTGAGAATATAAATCCTAATGCATTATTGATTGGATTCTCACGCAGATTTGCAACTTACAAACGCGCACATCTGATCTTTTCAGACTTAGACCGACTATCGAAAATAGTGAACAATCCTGATAGACCGGTACAAATTATTTTTGCAGGAAAAGCACATCCTGCTGATGGCGGTGGACAAGGATTGATTAAACAAATTGTTGAGATTTCGCGACGTCCTGAGTTCTTAGGAAAGATCATTTTCCTTGAAAATTACGATATGCAATTGGCAAAACGTTTGGTTTCAGGTATGGATGTTTGGTTGAACAACCCTACTCGCTTGCAGGAAGCATCAGGGACTTCGGGAGAAAAAGCAGAAATGAATGGTGTTCTAAACCTATCAGTATTAGATGGTTGGTGGTACGAGGGTTACAAAGAAGGTGCCGGCTGGGCTATTACGGACAAGCGCACATACGACAATCAAGAATATCAGGACGAATTAGATGCATCTACTATATATTCAATCCTGGAAAACGAGATAATCCCAATGTATTATGATCAAAACAGTAGCGGTTATTCGCATCCTTGGATTCAATACATCAAAAAGTCTATGGCAGAGATAGCGCCAAATTATACAACTAAGCGAATGATGGACGACTATTACGACAGGTTTTATACTAAGCTCGCAAGTCGCTCTAAACTACTGACTGCCAACGATTATTCAAGGGCTAAAGAAATAGTTGCATGGAAAGAAGATGTAGCTTCTAAATGGGATCATTTTGAAGTTGTTGAACTTGAATATGTGCCAGATCAAATTGTAGATTTCAACAATAATAAGGACACTGTTTACGGTAAAGTTGTTATTGACAAGAAAGATCTTAATTGTGAATTGGGTATCGATTGCGTAGTTGTTGCATTTGATCCGCTCATTAACAAGTATAATCTGGTTGAGATATACGAATTTGATTTGGTCAAACAAGAAGGAACGCTATTGTATTTTGAATCACGTAGAGCATTAAACGACCCCGGAATATATCAATACGGTTTGCGTGTATTCCCAAAGAATTCTGATTTGCCACATCGTATGGACTTTGCATATGTTCGTTGGATAGGATAAATCAGTCAATTTGACTAGTCCTAAATAACCGTTACAGGTTTTTACAAAACTAGTTGTTTTTATCCACAAGTTTGAAGGTTAACCTTCAAACTTGTGGATTTCTTTTTATAGGTGCGTATTTTAATATGGCTCTGTTC
>JBAYZS010000043.1:0-18996 GCA_041672395.1 Dysgonamonadaceae bacterium
CAGGTAAGGAATACAATACAACATTGGCAAACTCAACGGGTTGGCTTTGTTCATCGTTTACAATTCCGGTAATGGTCTGGGCTTGGAGTATGCCTAACTGGATAAAAAGAATTACTAAAATAAATAAGAACTTAATTCGCATGATTTTTTTATTTTTTATAAGATAACACTTGAAAATGGAATTCATTATTATGATAAAAATGAATCTCCCATCACTAATATATTAATACAGTTTTCTAATTTTTCGTCAACTTTTATCGACTTTTCACATGGATTGTCTATTACCAATAATACTTTGGTCGAGTATTTTTGGTATAATACGGATTATCGTCGAACTCAAATTCGTTAAAACTCTTAAATAGTTTTGTGAACGATTACTCTTATTTTGGTGGTATTTTACTTGTGGAAATTAAACTTGAATTATTCCATAAGAAGTAAAATAAATTACTGTTGTCCAAATATTTTGAACAACTTAGTCCTGGATTAAATGACTTAAAAAACTTTATTCCCATGTTTATTATTTTGACACGACAAAGAAACGAATATTAGATAAATTAACAAAATTAATTCTAAAAATGTCATTTATTTTCTAAAATAAATTGCATAAAATTGCATATGACTTTTTATTTTATTTCAATATTAATCTCCAATTGTTAAAAGTAGAAACTTACCTCAATTTTATATTTCAGATGCATCAAAAAGTCTTATATAATTGAAACTTAAACCGCTGGGTAATGTTATACATTCATAGAAATTTGAAAATTCTGAATGGTTAAATAATAAATGAATGATATGAAAATAGGAATTACAGGAGCAACGGGACAATTGGGACGATTGATCGTAGATAAATTGAAAGATAGAATAAGCCCGGAGAACATTGTGGCACTTGTGCGTACACCGGAAAAGATAGATGATAAAACTATTGAAGCTCGACAGTTTAATTACGATGTGCCGGATAGCTTGGCAAAATCGTTGGAAGGTATCGACCATTTAATGCTTATATCGGGTAGTGAGGTAGGAAAGCGCAAGCAACAACATGAGAACGTGATAAATGCAGCTAAAAAGGCTGGTGTAAAGTGGATTGTTTATACAAGCTTATTGCATGCCGACAGTTCATCAATAAGTCTCGCAGGAGAACATAGGGCTACTGAAGCTGCTTTAAAAGCTTCCGGAATTGCACATACCATTTTGCGAAACGGATGGTACACCGAAAACTATACGAGTTCCATACCTGCATCTGTAAAAAATGGTGCAATTATTGGATGTGCAGGCGAAGGAAAAATATCATCGGCTACACGTGAAGATTACGCAGAAGCTGCTGCGGTTGTTTTAACTAGCGCAAACCAACAAGGGAAAGTGTATGAATTGGCAGGTGATAAACACTATAGATTAAAAGAGCTGGCTACTGAGGTTTCTCTTCAAACCGGAAAAGATATTCCCTATCAGAATATTACTGAAACAGAATATGTTGCAATTTTAACAAGTATGGGAATACCGGATGAATATGCCAAAACCATAGTCGGATTTGACACAGCAGCATCCCGAAACGATCTGTTTGATGACAGCAAACAGTTGTCACAATTAATTGGACGTCCCACTACTGCTTTATCTCAATCAGTTAAAGAGGTTTTGATCTGAGCGATGCCTAACTTGCTTCAGTTTGACACTTCAATCGAAACTGGACCTATAAGACCATAGTCTTTCAAGGGGACTCCGGCTTCTGGTCCTGCAATGGTCCAAGTTTTCCTGTCTTTTTCAGGTATGCCTGCATCATAAGCCAATCGATTGAACCAGGTTCCGGTAACATCTACTTGCAACTTGTTTTCTCCTTGCTGTAGGTATTCCGAAATATCTAAAACGTATGGAGTTGTCCAACAGGTTCCTACGTCCTTGCCATTTATCTTGACTTTTGCAATGTCTTCTACTCGTCCCAAATTAAGAAAATAACTGGTGGCTTTCGAAATGTCTTCTAACATAAAACTTGTTTCGTAAGTTACTGTTCCTGAGAACGATTTCCCTTCTGCTGATAATGGAAGGTCTTTCCATGCAACTAATTGGTTTGTTAAAACTGGCTCGTTTTTTATGCCCCAACCGGAAGGAAATCTTAATTGCCAGGGTGTTTTGCTGAGATCTAACTTAATGGTGGGTACCAATGGCTTGAGTGGATGATCGGATTTTTTACTGCGAAATACAACAAAACAGGATTTTTCTGCAGGTATATCCATCACTAAGTTTGTATAATCACCGTTTGATTTGGAATCTAACGAAAAAACTTCACCTGTAACTGGGTCCCAGATTTCGGCATTTCCTTTGCTTCTAAAAGATATAACTCCCTTATACCCGTTTTCGGGCATGGCTGATAGGAAATAGATGTCGGATTCATCGGTATTACGATGTAACCAACGAAGCTCGGAATGGTCAAAAAGTATATCTGGTTGGATATTTTCTGCGACTAAAACGGAATCTATTGCTGATGTATTATAAACTTTGCCTTTCCCTAATTTGTAGGTTCTTTGTGAACTGTTTCCCCAAAGTTTTTCTACTGCTTTTTCATATCTTTCTCTTGCATTGTCTCCCCCACTCAACGTGGCTAAACCGGATGGCGACTCACCAACAACTATTAATCCTTTCTCCACAAACATGGCAATTTTCTCTAACGTTTCGGGTAGCATTCTTTTGCAATCGTATAACCACAATACTCTATATTGAATTCCTTCAGGGGTTACAATCTTACCATTCTTTATCGATAATCGGTTTAATAAAATATCTGGATTGCAATAATCGTAAGAATATCCTTTGGGAAATGGAAGCAGCTGAGAGGGTTTGTGATTTTGCTCGTCTCCTAAATACAACAAAACATCGGACACGGGATTACCGGCTTCTAACATATAATTGCATCGTGCCAGATAATCGGTAAACTGGGGCATATGTTGCCACCATGTTTGCAAACGAAGAAAGGGTGTACCAATTTTTGTTCCGAAAGATGAACCGGGTGGCAAAAAATCTGTTCGGGGATTGTGGGTGTATGTGTGGAAAACAAGATGGGTGACTCCTTTGGAAAAATGATCATCGGCAATGTCTTTCAAAAAACGGGGATGCTCATCCCAAGTGAGCTCAAAAGAGGTGAAGGCTTCGGCGGCGACTCGCTTTTTACCGTATCCTCGGGCGGCTGATACTGCTGGCTTGACGGGCTTGAACTCGATACTCCCGACATACGAATCTGAACGTGGTTGCCAGAATTCACACATGGGTATATCTGCGTATTTGTAGTATTCAAGAATATCACCGGGAAAAACATCGCCGGAGGCTGTTTCAAATGAGACTTTTAACCCGTTTTCACTTGCCAGATTCTTCATCTCTCCAAAAAAGTTTTCTACTAATAAATCATTTAACGTAACACGCCAATCTCGGAGAAAACGAGCGGTTTTCTCGGGATCATCAACTACATATCCAAACAGGGCTGGAAACATGGAATGGATAGGATAGTTCCATTTTTTATCGAAGATCTTATCTAAATCGGATGTCCAGGTCTGTGTCTTACATTCCCAACTGTCTAACAAAACGCCTTGTAATAATCCGCCTTTCAAAACTCCGCCGTCTTTGACTAAGCGACCGATATAACCGTCAAAATTGGTTCGTATGCCACTAACATTCAACTTGGTGGCTTCCCAACCGGTGGCCTCGGGTGGGGCTGGCCCATTCTTCAGACCGGTGTTGACATGACCAATTCGGAGGATGGTCCATTTTCCTGCTGGAACATTCCAACTGAGTTGTCCCAAAGAATCCATATTATTGGATAAATCAATTATCGTTGCTGGATCAATCCAGGAGCGGACATTTTGCTGTGGAGGGTCTTCTCTTACAATTCTCCTCAATGTCCAGGCGGCCTCGGATTCCCAATTCTGCTGACGGGCAGCAGTATAAAAATTTATATATGATAACGACATCTCGTGAAGATTCTTTATCTCTACGATATATGTTTTTGAGGGTACTTCTTTACAGGCAATAGTAATGGGTTTGTCGTCTTGCCAACTACCTGCGGGCATTTCCAAAGAGGCTACTTTCTCTTTTCCTTTTGATGTGATTGCATAAACGTCTACAGAAATATCTGGCGAATAGCACCAATTATGAGAAAATGAATTAATAGATGGAAACTCAATAGTGCGTATGGTGGTTTTCTTTGAGAAATCCACATCTATAATGGTCGAGCCTGAAATTGAAGGGGGCACCACTATTCTTTTTTGATTAATAAAGCATTCTTTGAATTGTATTTCGGGCTTGTTACTGGTTATATTTACTGGCATTTCGCGTGAACCGGCATCTCCTTCGGGAGTGGGAAATGCTATTACAAACAGATCTTTGTATGTTCGCCAGTCTTCCTTACTGGGTTCGGGTTTCTTTAGCGTTATTTTTTCTTGTGCACCACCGGATACATCTGTACGGGAATAAACCAAGTGACGCATCGAATTTTCTGGTTCAATCCAGGGACCGCCGGCATAGGACCAACCGGGACAGTTTTGCATAGTGAATCGTAGATTTAATCTTTTACATTCTTTTGCTGTCCATAAAACAAGATCGTCCCAATCTTTACTTAACGTTTGTATTTGTGGCGATACACCGGGCCATTCTCCACCAAATTGTCCGTGAAATAATTGAATCCCTGAAATTCCTGCACGGGCTATTGCTTCCAAATCGGCGGTTATACCTTCTTTGGATACGTTGCCTCCAATAAAGTGATACCAGGTTTCAGGATAATAATCTTTATCGGGACTTTTGAATTTGTTTTCTGTTATACCAAATTTTTTTTGGGAATTGGAACTTGATAAGTCAGCTATAAAGATTATAAGGCTCAATAATATTAGAAAATAAAGCTTAGTTCTCATCATCAAAATATATTAATCTGTATTATATTTAAATAAAAATTATTATTGGAAGATCTTTTATTTAATAAAAGACTCTACGCAAGGATAATCAGCAGTATACGAAACGATTTGGCAACCTTTCGTATTACTGCGTTTTATCGCTGCATTTCCTCAAATAACTCACTGCAAATCTACAGAATATTTTTCAATCCCAAGCATATAATTTCCGTATTTAATTCGTTTTGTTATTTCTTATCATATGATTTATTTCAGGTTTTGGGTAAAGAATACTTCCATTTTGTCGAACGGTATAATATCCAAACGGTCATACAAATCTATATGAACAGCACCAGGGATAATCAATAACTCTTTGTTGTCTCCTTTCAGCTTTTTGAAAGCATCCTCACTAAAATAGCGGGAATGTGCTTTCTCTCCATGAATCACGAGTACAGCACTACGAATTTCATCACTATATGATTGTTGGGGCATATTGATAAATGAAAGGGGCGTTGTTATGTTCCAACCGTTGTTGGAGTTGAGTGAACGTTCGTGATAACCACGATCTGTTTTGTAGTAGTCGTAATAGTCTTTCACAAAGAAAGGGGCATCTTCAGGCAACGGATCTACCACGCCGCCGGCAAGTGCATAAGTACCGTTCTTCGCATCCAAAGTACGTTGGTCGTTGAGTTGTTTACGGAGTTCATAACGTTTGTCGGCATCCATTGAATCAAAATAACCGTTTGCATTCACACGACTCATATCATACATGGTAGATGTGACAGTTGCCTTAATCCGGGTATCCATAGCAGCTGCATTGATAGCCAGACCACCCCAACCACAGATGCCGATAATTCCGATACGCTCCGAATCTACATCATCGCGTGTTGATAGGAAATCAACGGCAGCACTAAAATCCTCCGTATTAATATCTGGTGATGCCACATTGCGAGGTTCGCCACCACTCTCACCGGTATATGAGGGGTCAAAAGCAAGTGTGATAAAACCACGTTCAGCCATGTTTTGGGCATAAAGCCCTGACGACTGCTCCTTTACTGCCCCGAAAGGTCCGCTTACTGCGATAGCAGCCAACTTCCCAGTTGCGTTCTTGGGCACATACATATCAGCGGCAAGTGTGATTCCATAGCGATTGCGGAAAGTTACCTTGCTGTGATCGACTTTGTCGCTTTTCGGAAATACTTTATCCCATTCTGTTGTTAATTCTAACTTATCCATACTATTATCATTTATACGATTATTGACTATAGCTTTGTTGTTTACACATGCTATGGTTGTACCAACCACAAACAGAGCCATTATTATTTTCTTCTTGTCGGTTTTTTTTTTAGATTGTTTTGATGACTTTTGCAGGGATACCTCCGACAATACTATTGTCGGGAACATCTTTTGATACGACCGCTCCTGCGGCGACAATGGCATTTTCGCCAATCGTTACGCCTTGCAATATAGTAGCACCTGCCCCAATCCAAGCATTCTTTTTGATATGGATATGCCCCACCAGTAAGGAATGCCTGTTTTCGGGTGAAACAGGATGTCCTTCGGATAATATACTTACATTCGGAGCTATAAACACATCGTCTTCAATGGTAATGCCCCCTAAATCCAAGAAAGTGCAGTTGAAGTTGATAAATACGTTCTTACCGAATTTCGTATGTTTTCCGTAATTGATATACATAGGAGTAAATAAGGCAACACTGTCGTCAATTTTACTACCTGTAATTTGACTTAACAAATCTCGGATCTCAGCAGGATCGGAAGAGTTGTTCATCTCAATAAGTAGCCTTTTGGTTGTGTACGAAGCCTCCCGCATTTTATAGACTTGCGGGTCATTGGGCAGAATGGCTTCTCCGTTTCTTAACCGTTCAAAAATATCTGATTTATCCATCTTTGTACTTTTTGATACAAAGATAGAAGTATATCAACCTATCCGGTTAACGATTTTCAAACCGATAATTAAGATATTCAAACCATCGCTTCTCGAAGCGACTTCGGATTTGTGCCTGTATGTTTTTTAAAGAAGTTGTTGAAGTAAGTCGGATATTCAAAACCGAGAGCGTAGGCAACTTCCGTAATATTCCAATCCGTATGTTGCAATAAAGCCCTTGCTTCTGCAATAATTCGTTCTGTAACATGCGCAGTAGTTGATTTGCCTGTAACTTCTTTTACCGCACGATTTAAATAGTTGGTATGCACATTCAGAATGCGGGCATAGTCTTGTGCGGTTCTTAGTTGCAATGGATGATCGTAAGTCTCAATAGGAAATTGTCTTTCTAGTAATTCAAGAAATACGGATGTAATTCGTGCCGTTGCTTTTTTAGCTTGATGATAATGCTCTGATGGTTGCAGTTTTAATGCTTCATGAATTGTCAAACTGATGTAGTTGCGGATTAGTTCATCCTTAAAAGTATAATCATTTTCCTGTTCTTCAATCATTTTCTGAAAGAGAGTATTAAGAAACAATCTTTGTTCCTCTGATATTTCTAAAACAGGGGTTCCACCAATCTTAAAAAGCGGAGATTGAAGCAGGCTCTCTGAACGCTCCGATTGTTTCAAAAAATCTTCCGAGAAAAGACAAGTATAGCCAACATATGTCCTTGATATTGTTTCCCAAGAGTAAGGAATATGAGGGTTGCCAAAGAATAGAATCGTCCCTTCCTGCTCAAAACTTCTATCGGCATAATGGATAACACTTTTTCCGGTAGTAAGACAAATTTTATAGAAATCCTTCCGACTGTAAGTGCGTGTATCGCTACTATCGTCATCTATTTGAAATGCCTTAAAACCTTTTAATTTGAGTTCGTTATTAAACTTTGAAATTGTACGTTCCATTTTCATAAGAACAAAGATAAGAAATTCAAACCTATCTACTCGTGTTCTCATAGTCTTAAATAAAAAAGGTTGTTAAAAGACAACCTTTTTATTTATATTTCTTATCTTTGAATCGTTAAAAATTAGTAGAACGTGAAAAAGACTATTTTATACTTTATTTTATTTAATTTGTGCATTGCCGGAAGCTATGCGCAGTTTAAACCTTTGGAAACAAAATTGTTTACCAGCGACAGCATCAACCAGTTTATTCCCAGAGAAAAGGTTTTTTTGCATTACGACAAACCAAATTATTCGATGAACGACACAATTTGGCTTAAAGGTTATATCTTGAGGGCTAATGATAATGTGCCGGTCGATAGCTCAAGAATTGGTTATGTTGAAATTATTGATACGGACAAGCGCGTCGTTAAAAGGATTAGTACGCCTTGTTTCATGGGATTCTTCTCTGCAAGTATTCCCCTGGTTTCAAATGAATTTAAACAGGGGGTGTATATTATGAGAAGTTACACAAACTACATGAGGAATTTTGGCGATTCTCTTTTTTTTGAAAGCAAATTTAAAATAATTGATGTCGCGTCTGAGGTTTGGAAAGACGATGCAAAAAATAGTGAGAACAATAAAGAAAAGAAAGGCGCGTCGACAGATAGTGACAATAAACAGGAAACAAAAGGTAAAGGAAAGTCCGACATTGATTTGCAGTTTTTGCCCGAAGGTGGCAAAATGATTGCAGGGAAACCACAAAAAATCGGGTTTAAATCTATTGATAAATTCGCGAAAGGAATTGATGTAAAGGGAGTTATTAAGGATAGTAAAGGTGCTGATATTGCTGCATTTGCGTCAATGTACAAAGGAATTGGAAGCATAAGTTTTACTCCTAATTTGGGAGAAAAATATACTGCTTATCTTGAAGACGGCACTACTTATGAACTGCCAAAAACACAAAGTTCCGGAACTCTCTTACAAGTTGTGAATAAGCAAGATGCAAACACTTTTACTATTACTGTGGACGGTACACCTGACATGTATAATAAACCCTACTATATCTTGGCCACACTACGGGGGATGACAGCTGTTAAAGGGGCATTTCTGCTAAAAGATAAACCTTACAAACTGGAGATTCCGAAGAAGGACTTTCCACAAGGGGTTTATAGAATTACTTTATATGATGGGAGTTATTTACCACTGAATGAACGCATTATATTTATATGCAAAAACAACGAAAATCTATCGATGTCTGTGAAATTAAACAAACCGACATTTGAAAAACGAGACAGCGTGAATGTATCATTAAAAATTGGTAATTCTGAATTGAACCCGATGGGAACATTTTCTGCGACGGTACTGGATACCACAATGGTGAAGGTATCAAATTATCAGGAAAATATATTGAGTTATATATTGTTTAGCTCAGATCTAAAAGGGGAAATTGAAGATCCTTATTTTTATTTGAAAACAGATAATTCAGATGCTGTGGATGCGTTAATGCTTACGCAGGGATGGGTCGACTACAATCGGGAAAATATCGAAATCAAATATCCTTTCGAAAAGGAATTCACTATTACAGGAACAGTTGATAATCTAATAAATAAGGCACAGAAAAACACGAAGGTTAGTCTCTTCTCAAAAATTGGGAAAAATAGTGCGATTTTAATGGATACGATTACGGATAATAACGGGTTTTTTGAATTTAATCAGTTCCCTTATTTTATGAACGATAGTGTTTCAATGCTCGTTCAGGCTCTCAACAAAAATAATAAAGCTTTTAATGCTTTTATTGATGTTGATCTTCCGGTTTATCCGCAATATACTAAGGAGATAAATGCTGCTCCAATGATTAACATGGTTAAAGATTCAATTGCTCAACAGTATGCTGATGATCAAAAAGAGGTGCTTACTAAATATGGATTAAGCTCCTTGCTGCTGGATGAAATTGTTGTATCGGCTCCGGCAATGGTAGCGGGATCAAAAAACCTCAATGACGACAGCGGTGCGGATCAGGTGATTACAGCAAATTTTCTCAAAGATAAAGCGGGATCTACGTTGCTTGATATCTTAACGGAAGAGGTGAGCGGATTTGGAGTTGGGTTTGCAGATGAATTACTGCAATATACAATTGGAAGCTATAAGGTATATTTTGTGATAAATGGAGTGGATATGCATTCGCTGTACGTGGGATTTGATGATGCACCGGTCGGTGAAGGAACAAGTGTGAGGGAATATCTACAGTATTTTACAACAATGCTGGAAGGGATTAGGGCCGAAGATATTGAGGGTATTGAAGTTATGAAATCATCAAAAAACAAAATGCGCTACATATCAAAGTTTCTGCCTTTTGATAAACAATCGATGGTGGAAGACAAGAGCATCTTCATAGAGGTGACAACTCACAGTTATACTCCATTTTACTTGAGGACGACAAATAAATATGTTTATAAACCGCTGATACCGGTAATTTCAAAAACTTTCTATACACCTAAATACGTGGGACCAAGACAAGATGCTGAATTGCCTGATCTGCGAAATACAATTTACTGGAATCCAAATATAATTACGGACAAAAATGGTAAAGCGGAGTTTTCATTTTATACTTCGGATAGCGATGGTGATTTTATTCTGATGCTGCAGGGGGTTGACCTGACAGGAAACTTGGGCTTGCATTTTGAAACGGTGAAAATAACAGATCATTCAGATATCAAAGAATAATATATTCGCAACAATCTTACTTCAGAATTAAACTATTTTTATCGTGGATAGTCAATAATATGTTCACGTTTAAAGAAAACTCTAAATAATTAGGTTGAAGATAAAGAAGGTTCTTTTTACTTAAGGAAGGTGAGTTAAGTGAAGTTTTTGGGGATTTAGAAAAAGATATGCAGGAACTTTTTGATGAGATGGATGTTTATGAAGAGGAAAGGAATGATGACTATTATTAGGTATTACATGAATTATTTAATTGGTTTATAGATTGCATTTTAGGTTCTTGACGCGTCCGTAACTGAGTTTCGGACGCGTTTTTTTGTAACTAGTTTACAAACGCCTACGGGTTTGATCGATTCGCAGGAAGATAAACAACAATATGGTGAAACCTAATAACGAAGAACCTCCGTAACTGAAAAGTGGTAACGGAATTCCTATAACTGGCACAAGACCTATAACCATTCCTATATTCACCAGCAAATGGAACGCAAAAACGCTGACTACTCCGTATCCGTAAACTCTACCAAATATGGTTGTCTGACGCTCGGCAATATTTGCTAAATGTATGATAAATGCGAGAAAAAGAATGACAATGATGGACGAACCTACAAAGCCAAATTCTTCGCCTATAGTGCAAAAAATGAAATCGGTGTCTTGCTCGGGGACATATTTCAATTTGGTTTGGGTTCCATTTAAATACCCTTTTCCAAATAGTCCACCCGACCCTATTGCAATTTTGGACTGACCCACGTGATAGCCGGAGCCTTGCAAATCTTCTTCCATACCAAGGGCGACTTTTATACGCATCTGTTGATGCGGCTGCAAGACATCGTTAAAGGCAAACTCTACGGATTCGGTGAAAGCAAAAGAACTTACAGCAAACAACAGAATCCAGAAATAATCTCTTAAACGGTACCGCAAAAAAAGATAGATAAGATAAAGAGCTACAGCAATTAGGGCAATCAAAGCTGCTAAGCTATAATCTACTTTTACACCAAAAAGTGATGTCAGAAAAGCAATTAGGAAGATAGAACCTCCTAAACCCAGAACATAAACGGCTGTTCTCCATCTTTTTACATATACCCAAATGAGGACAACAACAAACAGGATGATTAAGATCATATTGATGAGCTCACCCAACGAAAACATACCTATGATTTCTGTCGAGAATTTTACTCCCATTACAAAAAGAATGATTGCTGCCAACCCTATAAACAGACTTACTCCGGGAAGTCCTTCACGATAAAGAACAAGGATAAAACTCAAATATACCAATGCGGTTCCTGTTTCGCTTTGCATGATTACGATTAATGCAGGAAGCAGAATTACTGCGCTTACCAAAAGCAGGTTTTTGGTAGTCATCAACTTGAAGTTGAACACATTAAAGATTCTTGAAAGAGCAAGAGCTATGAGGAACTTCATGAATTCGGCTGGCTGAAATCGAATGGGACCCAACACAAACCATGATCGTGACCCATTTATATCGGGTGCAATTACTAATGTGATAAGTAATAATAAGATACCTAAAGAATAAAACAACAGGGCATAGGTCTCGTAAAAACTGGTATCGATTTTCATTATTGCGAAAGCTACAACAAGTGAAGCGCCCATCCAAATGAGCTGCATACCGGCACGACCTGATAGATCGAAGATGCTTGTAGCGTTATCAAGATCGAAGCTTGCAGCATAGATACTAAACCACCCCATCACGACAAACAACAAGTAGAATCCTACTGATATCCAATCAATGGAACCTATCTCTTTTTTCTCATTATATTCTTGATACATATTAATTGGTTGCAATTACAATGGTTGAATCTGTTTTTTGTGAAGTTGAGTCTTTGCTCACAGTAGTTTTGGGTCGGGCATTCTTTATATAAACATTTGGCAGAATAACCCTATTGGCTATGGTCTCTTCCAGATATTTATCTCCCGGTAGAACTTCACCATAAAAGAACTTCTCGAACATCAGTTTTCCAATTGGAACAGCATTTGTGGCACCAAAACGACCGTTTTCAACTACTACGGCAATGGCTATTTGTGGATCATCTTTTGGTGCAAATCCCATAAATATTGAATGGTCGTCGCCATGCGGATTCTCGGCGGTACCGGTTTTTCCACAAACCGCAAGTTCGGGACCAAGATAAGTGCCCCTACATGTTCCAATGGTGACCGCATCGGCCATACCGTTTACAGTAAGCTCAAAATATTGCCTGTCGATGCCGGATTCTCTTCTGTTTGTAAATATTGTATCCAATTTTCCTCCTTTGATTTCCTGCACAACATGTGGTGCATAATAATAACCTCTGTTGGCAGTGAGTGCAGCAAAATTAGCAATCTGAAGCGGAGTGGTTAACACTTCGCCTTGTCCAATAGCAATAGAAATAATGTTGTGTGCGTTCCAATTTTGACGTCCCAACACTTTTGCATAGAATTTGCTGTTTGGAATAAAGCCCCTGCTTTCTGAAGGAAGATCAACCCCAAGTTTATATCCAAATCCCATTGCTATCATATAATTTTTCCAGACTTCGAAGGCTTCGGTTGTGCTGCTATATTTTTGTCGGTTGTTTAACATATAGTTTAAACCGTAACTGAAGAATGAATTACAGGAGGTTGCCAATGCAAATTGAATACTCAGCGGAGAAGCATGACCATGACATGCGGGGTGACCACCAAGCGGTGGATAGCCATGATAACAACTGAAACGGGTATCTTCTGTTATGATTCCCTCCTGAAGGAACACGAGACCCTGTGAAGGTTTGAATGTAGAACCCGGTGGATAAGTACCGGCAATTGCACGATTAATGAGTGGCTTATAGGGATTTCTCACCAATTGCAGATAATTTGTGCTGAAATTTTTACCGGTGAGAATGGCAGGGTCATATGATGGTGACGCAACCATGCACAGAATTTCACCGGTTTTTGGTTCTATCATTACAATTGAGCCTATCTTGTTTTGCATAAGATATTCTCCGTATGCCTGAAGATCTATGTCTATTCCAAGTTTGAGGTCCTTGCCTGAAACGGGAGTTTTATCATGTGCGCCATTCTGATATCTTCCCTGAATTTTTCCACGAGCGTCACGCAAAAGTACCTCAACACCTTTTTCACCACGCAAATCGTTCTCATGTGAAAGCTCAATTCCGGATTTTCCTACATAATCACCGCGTTTATAATAGGGATCTGTATCCATCTTCTGCTGATCGACTTCTGCTATATAACCAAGCAACAATCCCATATTTGGGTAACTGTATTGCCTTTCGGTACGACTTTGAATATAGATTCCCGGAAATTTATAGAGCTTTTCCTGAAGTACTCCATAAGCTTCCACATCTAATTGTGACATAAATAGTTGCGGTGTATATGAAGTGTAACCCCTGTTCTTTTTCTTATCTTTCATATCGGCCTCCAACCTGTGATAGCTGGGCAAATCAATATTCAGCGTTTCACAAAAGTCGAGGGTATCGAATTTGCCCATCTCACGAACAGTCATCATCACATCATAAGTAGGCTGATTATAAACCAACATCTTACCTTTACGATCATAAATACTGCCGCGAGAAGGATATAATGTTCTGTTATAAAAAGCATTACTATCGGCATACTCTCTATATTTTGGATTGAGAATCTGCAGATTAAACAGTTGAATAATATATATTATGGCAACCACAACAATGATCCCTACAATAATATATTTTCTGGTGGAGTATGGATTATTATTAAAATTCACTTATAACACTTTTTTTACCAAATAATGCATCGACAGCAAAAATAATCAATAATGTGAGAATACTTGATGCAACAATTCTCAATAAAGTGAGTTGGATGTTAAACAGTGTAAAGGATTCAATGATGAACAATAATGTTTGATGGAACAACACAACACTTATTGATAAACGTATGAATGATTTGCTGTCGGTATTTATGCCTGGAGTTAATTCATCATATGCATCGCGGGTGTAGATGAGTTTGATTATGGGTTCGCGAAAGGCAGCGATAATGGTTGTAGCTGCTGCATTCATTCCGGGAGTATTCATGAAAATATCGATGATTAAACCTAAAAGAAAACCTGTAATGATAACGTAAAACCGGTTGCGACCGAGTGTTAACTTAAGGAGAAAATAAATATATAAAATGGGTGTTGCTACACCAAAAATGTTGATTCGGTCCAGCAAAAACACCTGTAATACTACCAATACCAGGAATAAAAATATCTCTTTTATAACACCTGCTTTCATTCTTTTACTATTGTTTCAAGGGTGTTAAGTTCGTCATAATACATATCTTCGATCACCATCACTTCGCGAATAGAATGAAAATTGGTTGCTAGTTTTACCTCAAAAGCATTGAATTTGTCGTCTGCAGAAGGAACTTGCTTATTTATAAATCCAATGATCATGTCTTTGGGGAAGATACGTGAAAAGCTTGTAACTACTGTATCACCTTTGACAAATGATTCATGTTTGGGCAATTCACGCAATTCAGCGTAATTTATATCTATACCACCCCAAGCGATTGACCCTGAATTGATTGACTTAATTCTTCTGGCGCTTACACGGAATTTAGGATTAACAATAGGAATCACTACCGAAAAATGATCGGATACACTCAGGATTACACCGGCTATTCCGGTTTGAGAAATCACACCCATATCGGGCTTTATTCCATCGAGCTTCCCTTTATTAAGTGTCATGTAATTGTTTAACCCTGAGAAACTTACATTCACTACTTCGGCAGGAATAAAATTAAACTGCGAACTATTGACAGAATCATTGGTGAAGATGTTAGCATTAATTGAATCGGAAGTGAAAGTACTTAATGTTTCCTTCAGAGAATGCACTTCAGTCTGCAACTGAGCATTTAGTTCCAACAACAATTGGCTGTTCTTTCTTAAATGAAAGAAAGAATTAACCTTGTCGGAAATACTGTAGAAGGTGCCAATTACCTGATTGGCAGAAGATAAATAGACGCTTCGCTGATAAGAGTTATGGGAGAATACAAGATAAAAACTGAATACAACAAGAAGAGTAGTCACTATCCAGTGACTACTTCGTATGATAAATTTTATCAGGTTTCTCATTTTCCACCTACTACCGCATCAAATAAAAACAGAAACATCTAAAGTGTATGCCTTTTCCCGAAAGCTCTTATCTCATTAAAAAGTTGAACTTATCTATATTCCGTAAAGCTATGCCGGTACCTTTGGCAACAACGTGCAATGGGTCTTCAGCCACGTGGAATGGAATGCCGATTTTGTCGAAAAGTCTTTTGTCCAACCCGCGAAGTAATGCTCCACCACCGGTAAGATAAATACCGTTTTTAACGATATCTGCATACAATTCGGGTGGCGTAAGTTCCAGCGCACTCAATATTGCTGAGTCTACTTTCGAGATGGATTTTTCAAGACAATGAGCCACTTCCTGATATGAAACGGGAACGTCCATTGGTAATGATGTCATTCTGTTTGGACCGTGAACAACAAAATCTTCGGGAGGATCAGTCAATTCAGTCAACACCGAACCTACATGAATCTTAATCTGTTCGGCAGTTCTATCTCCTACTTTCATATTGTGCTGGCGACCCATATAATCTGCGATATCTTCAGTTAAATCGTCACCTGCTATCTTTATGGATTTGTTCGTAACAATACCACCCAGTGAAATAACAGCAATCTCAGTTGTTCCTCCACCTATATCAACAATCATATTTCCTTCGGGTGCTTCTACATCGATGCCAATTCCCAATGCTGCCGCCATGGGTTCAAAGATCATAAACACATCACGTCCGCCGGCATGTTCTGCAGAGTCACGGACAGCACGAATTTCTACTTCGGTACTTCCTGAAGGAATACAAATCACTATACGAAGTGAGGGCGCGAATAATCCGCTTCCCCCTTTATTTTTATTTGCCATTTTGATCATTCCACGAATCATCTGTTCGGCAGCATTAAAGTCGGCTATTACACCATCATGCAGTGGTCTTACAGTACGTATATTTTCATGCGTCTTACCATGCATCTGACGGGCTTTTTCACCCAATGCGATCATTCTGTCGGTTTTTCTATCCAATGCAACAATGGAAGGTTCGTCCAACAGAATCTTACCTTGGTTGTTTACAATAATAGAATTGGCTGTTCCCAAGTCCATTGCCAATTCTTGAGTGAATGAAAATAATCCCATAATTATCAAATTTTTAAGCCCTTTGCTTTTATTTATTCTTTGTGTAATTGTCCACTGAATACTATTAATCTCAATGTTTGAAATGTCTTATTCCGGTTGTAACCATTGCTACGCCGTTTTGGTTGCAATAGTCTACAGATTGTTCGTCGCGTATAGATCCACCAGGCTGGATCACAGCCGTAACTCCTTCTTTGTGTGCTATTTCCACACAATCAGGAAATGGAAAAAAGGCATCTGAAGCCATCACAGCTCCCGCTAAATCGAAATTGAAAGTATGCGATTTTTTGATTGCCTGATTCAGCGCATCCACTCTGGAAGTCTGACCTGTTCCGCTTGCAATAAGTTGCTTATTCTTTGCCAAAACAATAGCATTTGATTTTGTATGTTTTACTAGTTTGTTAGCAAATATCAAATCTTCTATCTCACTGTCTGTAGGCGTTTTATCGGTTACCACTTTCAGGTCATCTGCTTTTTGTACACTATTATCTTTATCCTGAGCTAATACGCCATTTAAAATTGAACGGTATTGCATTGAAGTTGTTGCTTTTTCAGAAGATTTGAGAACAAGAACAATCCTATTTTTCTTTTGAAAAAGGATGTCAAGCGCTTCCTGATCGTAAGCCGGAGCTATGCACACTTCGAAGAAAATCTCATTAATCTTTTCTGCGGCATCTTTATCTATCGTGCGATTACTTATCACGATTCCTCCATAAGCTGAAACGGGATCGGCTTCAAGTGCTGCTTCCCAAGCTTCTTTTACTGTATGACGTGAAGCGATTCCACATGCATTGTTGTGCTTGAGAATGGCGACAGATGTTTCATCGAAATCAGCAATGAGTGAAACGGCTGCTTCTATATCCAATAAATTGTTATAGGATATTTCTTTACCATGCAATTGATCGAAAATCTCATCGAAATCACCGTAGAAAACACCTTTCTGATGTGGATTCTCGCCATAACGGAGAACTTTACCATGATTGGCCGTCAATCGCAACGCGCTATGATCACCACCATCAAAATAAGTAAATATTGCCGAATCGTATGCAGATGAAACAGCAAATGCTTCACGGGCAAACCAACGACGATCATTTAAGTCAGACTCACCTTTTTTCTCTTTCAACAAATCAAGTAATGGTTTGTACTGCTGCTTTGAAGGAACGATAATTACATCATTAAAGTTCTTTGCAGCAGCTCTTATGAGTGAAATTCCACCTATATCTATTTTTTCTATTATGTCTTTGTCGGGAGAACCTGATGCAACAGTTTCTTCAAAAGGATAAAGATCAACTATTACCAGATCTATCGCAGGTATATCATACTCACCAATCTGATCAACATCACCACTGTTATCTCGTCTGAAAAGAATTCCTCCAAAAACTTTAGGATGTAGCGTTTTAACTCTTCCTCCTAATATTGACGGATATCCTGTTTTCGATTCAACGGTTGCACATTCATAACCTAGTGATTCTATAAACTCTTGTGTACCACCTGTTGATATGAATTTAACATTGAGTTCATCCAATTCGCTGAGGATTTCATCCAATCCATCTTTGTGATAAACTGAAATCAATGCGGTTTTTATTTTTTGAGACATCAAATAAATCTTTTATTACTTTCTAATTAAAAATGAGTACAAAGTTATAAAATGATTCCTGATTTTAAAATGATACTTCAATAAGATTTGAAAAATAATTAACGAGGACTTTTTTATATTATGAGAAAATTGTTGATTGTTATTTTTATTTATTCTTCATTCTTGCCGCAGCTGTTTCCTCAGGAGGGTGATCATATAAACGGAGGATATTGTCCTACTTCTCCACGCAAATACTATCAATCCTGTACTCCCCATCAAACTCTATTATTTCAATTATGATAGTATAAACGAGATTTCCCCATTTTACATAACTGACCTGAAAAGTATTTTCACTCAACGGTGTATATGTCATAGAGGGAATCCACAAACAATCAAAATCAAAATAATCAATCAATAGGTCATAATTCCTAACACGATCTAATTCATACATATTGACCGATGCCTGATTAAATTGCTTTTGGGCATTGGGGGTAAGATGCGCCACACGTAGAGCCTCAAGCTGGGTGATCAACCCTTCAGGCATACTGGAATACAGGGATGTATAAGCCTCGTAAAATGATTCTAACACTGCTCGTGGAGAAGTGTCCTCTATAGGATGTAGAGGTAAATTTTCATATAACAGTGTGTCTCCGTACAATGAACCGCTCCAAATCGGTGTAATATAATCGATCATATAACGTCCGTCAACGAGAGTCACTTTTAAGGGGATATTCGTGTTACTACTATCATCATTCTCGTACCATCTATAATTGACCATGTACCAATTATCTCCCAAGGGTTTCACTTTTAAAGTTTCAAATGCAGTTTCATTGAAATC
>JBAYZS010000044.1:0-18983 GCA_041672395.1 Dysgonamonadaceae bacterium
CACTTTCATATGTTGAGTTGCAACCCCCTCAAAATCAAAATAGCGAGCACCAGGAGCTTTTTTTCGGTGAGGATCATCTGTAAGCGTAAATAAGTCGTTACCGATTTTTTGTCCCAGTTTATCCAGCAGAAAAGAGTTTTTTTGTTGTAATGAACCACCCGACATGGCATTTATAATTGGGCTAAGCAACTGAGCAGAATTCATTTGATCTACAATCATAGTATATTTTCCAGAAGCAACTTTTTTCTGACCAAGCTTTTGCAACACTCTTTTCAATGCTTTTTGTCCTATTTCAGTTTTCTTCAGATCGTCTAAAAACAATGAAGATTCATACCAGTATGATGAGGGGCGCGCTTCACCTTCGCCTTTCATTGAAACGCTTACCGACAACGAATAAGAAGTGCTATCCTGCACCCCTTCAAAACCGTTGTTGGTAATACGATAACTGCTGTACTCATTGTCGCTGTACGACGAATCTACCGAAATAATTCGCTCATCTTTGCCCATCACTTCATTTGAAATGGCTTGAGCCATCGACATTTTCAGGTCGGGATTCACACCCTCAAACTTGCTGTCAACAAGGTTCAGGTTGGGCTTGTCGCCCTTGTAATATCTTGAAGAATCGGGTAAGGTACGTGCTTCGTCCTGTGCCAAATATCGTGTAGAATCAATACCTTGTTTGATAAATCCCTCAAGTTCTTCTTTTACAAGACGATTTGTGGAAAATGTGCCGTATCGACCATCCACAAAGAGATTCAGAGACATACCGTTTTCGGCAGCCTGTTGTAGTTTATCCGTTTTGTTGTTCCTCAGGTCTATAGAAGTGTTTGAACCAGAATATACACTAATTCTAACACCCTGACAACCATTCTTTTGGGCATATTCCATTGCCCATTGTGCCAACTTCTTATTTTGGTTTGATATCATAGTTTCAATTGTTTATTAACTTTCCCCTCCAACTGTGAGTTTGCTTACTAATGCCGATGGCATACCGCAAGTTACCGGGCAAGACTGACCATCTTTACCGCAAGTCCATGTTCCATCGTCAATTTTATCATTATTAGCCACCATTGTGATGTCCGCCAGAGCTTTAGGACCATTACCAATAATATTAATATCCTTGATAGGTTGCGTCAATTTACCATTTTCTATCAGGTAGCCCGATTTTACAAAGAAAGTAAAGTCACCCGCTCCGATTTGGACCTGTCCATTTGTAAAGTTCTCTGCAAATATTCCGTTCTTCACAGAAGCAATAATCTCTTCTTCAGACACGTTTCCCGGTTCCATGTATGTAGCGCGCATTCTCGGAATTGGCATGCTACGGAAAGATTCCCGTCTACCATTTCCCGTTGGGTTCACACCATAATATTTTGCGCTTATGCGATCGTGCAGATAGCTTGTCAACACCCCATCCTTCACGATGTAAGTCTTTTGTCCATAAACCCCTTCGTCGTCAATATTTACCGATCCCCTATTAAAAGGAATTGTGCCGTCATCAACCACCGAGATATGTTCATTGCAGATTTTCTTGTTCAGTTGATCAGAAAAGATCGACGTGTTTTTTCGGTTAAAGTCAGCCTCGAAAGCATGACCTATAGCCTCATGCAACAAAATTCCAGAACCGCCTGAAGCCATCACTACCGGCATTTCACCACCTTTGGGTTTAATTGCTTTGAACATTATAGCCGTTTTATCAACAGCCTCCCGAGCCAGAAGTTTTATGATATCATCATTCAAAAACTCTTTCCCTTTTCTGAATGAACGTGAAGCATACCCATTTTCTATTTTCCCGTTTTCTTCCATTATACACATGGCAACCAGTGATATCATTGGTCGGTAATCATAATACTGAACACCTTCAGAATTGAAAAATAGAATGTGTGAAGTTTCATCATTCAGTGATGCCGATACTTTCTGCACACGTTTATCGAGTGCAAAAATGTCATCGTTTAACTTTTGCAGATAAGGCATTTTTTCTTTCAGCGTAACCTCTTCCCATGATTGTATCAAGGGATAATAATTCTTGATGATAGGTAACCCCTTCATTGCGATGGGAGCCGTTTTTTTTGTACCCGAAGCAATGCGCGCTGCAGTCTGCGCAGCTTTCAGCATATCTTCCAGTGCTACATTTTCGACATACGCGTAGCCAGTCTGGTCGCCCGATAGCACACGAATTCCAACACCGAAATCGATATTAGAATTTGCACGATTCACGGCGTTATCCATCAGACTTACGTTGTTTGCAAAACTATGTTCAAAGAACAAGTCCGCATAATCGCCACCTTTTTCCAGAGCAGCCGATAATACTTTCCGTATATCTTCTTTTGAAACGCCAAAATGCTTCATGGCAGCCACAACAGCATCTTTTGGTGCTTTTGCATCTGTGCCTGCAATATTTGTCGATGCCATAGACGGCACCGCCATTGAGCCTAATAATGCCATACTTCCTGTTTGTATAAATTTTCTTCTATCCATAATATGGTATAATAATCATGGTTGTAAAGTTACAATTATTTGTTAAAATACAAGAAAAGAGTTGCTTAATTTATCTGAACCGCAACCAGATCCATCTTTTTCCGTATCTCTTCAGTGCATAAATTTCCAATGCTTCCTGCATGTGTATGATTCACCGATTTTTCTGCAGTGAATTTGCCGGAATTAACTTCTTCTCCCACTCTTTGATAAGCCTCTCTGAATGGTATTCCGCTTAAAACAAGCCGATTAACCTCTTCAACGGTAAAAAGATAGTCGTATTTTTTATCATTTAGAATATCCGAATTAATCATTATATGATCCAGCATGAAGCAAGTCATATTAATTATTGTATGCAAGTTTTCAATAGCCGGGAACAACACCTCTTTCAGCAGTTGATAATCCCTTTGATAACCATGTGGAAAATTAGTTGTCATCATCGTAATTTCGTTTGGCAAGCTTTGAAGTCTGTTGCTATGAGCCCGAATCAGTTCCCACACATCCGGGTTCTTTTTATGCGGCATGATGCTAGACCCTGTAGTCAGCTCTTTAGGGTACGATATAAAATTGTAGTTTCCAGATAGATACATACAATTATCCGCTGCCAGCTTATTCAGAGTAGAAGCAATATTAGCCATGCTTTGTGCAAGAATTCGTTCCGTTTTTCCACGCCCCATTTGAGCCGCAATCACATTATAATTCATTGTAGCAAATCCCATTTCGCGCGTAGTCATTTCTCTGTCGAGAGGAAAAGAACTTCCATAGCCCGCTGCCGAGCCTAAAGGATTTTGATCCGCCACTCGCCATGCTGCCACCAGTGTTTGCATGTCATCCACCAACGTTTCCGCATAAGCCCCAAACCATAAACCAAAAGAAGACGGCATAGCCACCTGAGCGTGAGTATATCCAGGCAGCAGCATATTTTTGTGAGTTTCGCTGAGCGACTGTAACTGATTGAATAGTTGCAGCACCTCATCTTTTATCTGTAATATCTCCTCTTTTAGATATAGCTTAATATCCACCAGCACCTGATCGTTTCTTGATCTTCCCGAGTGAATTTTTTTGCCCATATCTCCCAGAGATTGAGTAAGCATAGCTTCAATTTGCGAATGAATATCTTCAGCATCATCATCCAGCTCAAAATTTCCCTTCTCCACTTCATCAAGAATATTTTTCAATTCCGCATGCAGTGTAGATTCTTCCTCTTGAGTCAGTAGCCCGATGGTTACCAGCATTTTAATATGCGCCATTGAGCCAATGATATCATATTTTGCAAGTCTCAAATCCAGTTCTCTATCTTTCCCAACAGTAAATTCTTCCACCAGTTTATCGGCCTCAAAGCCTTTATCCCATATTTTTGCCATTCTATATTATGATTTTGCTAATTGATTTATTAATTCTATGTAACCATTTATGCCCTGTTCAATTTCATGAATCATCACATATTCATCCGCTTGATGCGAACGCGCCGATTCGCCAGGTCCCATTTTTATGGCAGGGCAAGTAATTCTCATCCAATCAGAAGTAGTAGGAGAGGTGTATGTGTCGATACCTAAGGTGTTTACGCAATTTATTAATAAATGGTCAGTCGGAGTAGCAGAACTTTTGTTCGTCAGTGAACGAGCTGTAAGCCTGCTTTTTACCAAAGGCTGTAAAATATCCATGATCTCAGGATTGGTGTATTTGTCCGTGGGACGGATATCCACAACAAACTTACAACTATCCGGCACCACATTATGTTGCGTTCCCGCATTGATTTGTGTTACCTGCAGTTTAACTTTCCCCATTGCGGGTGATATTTTGGGAAAGTCAATCGATTTTAATTTTGTAATATCTTCAATAGCAATGTAAAGCGCATTCACCCCCTCTTCACGCGCAGCATGTCCGCTTACACCTTTTGCTTCACCGTCGATAACCAGTAAACCCCTTTCAGCGACAGCCGCTTTCATGCCCGTCGGTTCTCCAATTATGGCGTATGAAACCTCTTCTGAGAGGGTGCTCCATACTTTTCTCATACCGTTGGGTCCCGAATTTTCTTCTTCGGTAGTTAGAACCAACATCAAGTTGAAAGGCAGTTCAGTACTATAAAAGTGTAAAAAAGTTTCAATCATAGAAACCACACTTGCGCCCGCATCGTTGCTCCCTAATCCATTTATGCGTGTTTCAGAAATAGGAGGGTTAAAAGGGTCGAAGCTGTAACTTGAGCTCGGTTTAACCGTATCCAGATGAGAATTGAGCATCAAAGTGTGTTTATCCTTATCGAATGTGTTTTGTCTGATGATCAAGCTGTTAACGATACGCTCTACAGAAATACCCCTTTCATTAAAAAAATTAGTCAGAAAATCACTTCGCAGATTTTCCTCACCCGAAAAAGATTGTATAGAAATCAGTTTCCTGAGTAATGCTATCGCGTCGTTCAAATTTTCTTTGTCCATTATGAGTCAGCCGTTAAGATAGTTCCTTTTCCGTTTAATAGATTCTTTGCATGTAAAATAATCACTTTAGAAACCCCATTTTCAATTGCTTTGAATGAATTATCGAGTTTAGGAATCATTCCTTCAGTAATCACCTTATCGACTTTCAACTGAGCATATTCCATTTTGTTTATGGTCGCCAACAAACTCTCCGGATTATTTATGTCTTTGAGGACCCCCTCTTTTTCAAAACAATAATATAAAGATGTTTGATATTCTTTTGATAAAGCTGTGGCCAAAGAATTTGCAACCGTATCTGCATTCGTGTTCAAAAGTGAACCCTTTCCGTCGTGCGTGATAGCACAAAAAACGGGAGTCAGATTAGTTTTCAGCAATTGAGATATAAAAGGAACATTTATATTTTTCGAAATAGGATCACCAACAAATCCAAAATCTATTGGTTCAGGAGAGCGTCTTTTTGAAGGGATAGAATTTGCATCAGCGCCAGTCAGACCAATTGCGTTACAGCCCTCATTTTGAAGAGAAGCCACTATATTTTTGTTAATGTAACCAGCATAAACCATAGTTACAATTTTCAATGTTTCTGCATCCGTAATTCTTCGGCCATCAACCTTTAGAGTTTTTATGCCTAGCGTGTCGGCCATTTTTGAAGCCATAACGCCCCCACCATGAACCAACACTTTTAACCCCTTCATCCTTTGAAAATCAAGAAGAAAAGAATTCAATGCTTCGGGATTATCAACAATATTACCTCCGATTTTGATGATAGAAACGTTTGGTTTTGTATTGCTTAGCATAGTAACTCAATTTGTATTTTTATAATTGCAACAGAATCTCTTTCAGTACTGTTTGTGCAGAAACCACTCTGTTAGCTGCTTCCGGGATGACAATAGATTCAGGACTTTCAATTACCTCATCCGTAACAATCATGTTACGTCTTACCGGTAAACAGTGCATGAAAAAGGCGTTGTTAGTGACGGCCATTTTCTGAGAATCTACGGTCCATGAACGGTCGCTGCTCAATACTTTCCCGTAGTTAGGGTCAGAATAGGCTGCCCAGTTTTTAGCGTATATGAAGTCCGCCCCCTTAAAAGCTTTTGTCTGATCGTATTCTATTTTTGTGTTACCAGTAAATGTTTCGCATAGCTCATATCCTTTTGGATGCGTAATCACGAATTCATAATCTGTCGCGTTCATCCACTCAGCAAAAGAGTTAGGCACCGCTTGTGGCAATGCTTTTGGATGAGGCGCCCAAGTGAGAACTACTTTTGGTCGTTCTATTTTTTTATACTCTTCAATTGTGATTAAATCAGCAAAACTCTGTAAAGGATGTCTTGTCGCAGCCTCCATACTAAAAACCGGTTTACCCGAATATTTGATAAATTGGTTTAGAATAACCTCATTATAATCGTCTTCCTTACTCTCGAATTTTGCAAAAGAACGAACACCAATTATGTCGCAATACGAGCCCATTACCGGAATTGCCTCAAGGAGATGTTCAGATTTGTCGCCATCCATTACAACCCCTCTTTCCGTTTCAAGTTTCCATGCACCCTGATTAATATCAAGAACAATCACATTCATGCCCAAGTTCATTCCAGCCTTTTGCGTGCTTAATCTGGTACGCAGACTAGAATTGAAGAAAATCATCAGTAGTGTTTTATTTTTCCCTAATTCCTGATCAGCAAATGGATTTTGTTTTACATAGCGCGCCTTATCCAATGCTATTTTCAGCTCCCCTATATCGTTTACGTTTGTAAAGTTTCTCATTTGCTTGTCAGTTTTTTAAATTGTTGAATAAAAATATCTATCTCATCTTTAGAGACGCAAAGAGGAGGAAGTAAGCGTAACACATTATTTTTGGCAGCCCCGGTAAATATGTGACTCTCGTAAAGTAATCGGCTGCGCAGATCAGAATATTCCGATTCTAATTCTACTCCAATCATTAAGCCGCGACCTCTAACCTCATCAATACCTGTGATGCCATCAAGTTCATCTTGAATATAATAACCCATTTCTTCGGCATTCTCAATGAGTGATTCTTCTTTTATTACATCTAAAACTGCAATTGCCGCCGCGCAAGCAAGATGATTACCACCAAAAGTAGTACCCAGCATTCCTTTTTTTGCTTCGATATCCGGTGATATGAGTACACCTCCAATTGGGAAGCCATTTCCCATACCTTTTGCCGTAGTTATCATGTCCGGAGTCACGTTTGCATATTGGTGAGAAAAGAATTTACCCGTTCTTCCGTATCCAGACTGCACTTCGTCCAGTATAAGCATAACACCAAATTCATTGCAAAGCAATTGGAGTTTTTTCAAGAAATTATTTTCCGGTACAAAAATACCAGATACACCTTGAATACCCTCAATTATTACAGCAGCATAATCCCCTTTAGATAATTCTGCTTCAACCGCATATATATCGTTCAAAGGAACATAATTAACTTTATGACCAGTATTGAATGGTGATTGAATATTATGATTATCTGTAACAGCGACAGCCCCCGAAGTCCTGCCGTGAAAAGATCCGAAGAAAGCCAATACTTTATCTTTTCCAGTTTGAAAAGAAGCAAGTTTCAGTGCGTTTTCATTTGCTTCAGCACCCGAGTTACAAAGGAAAAGCGAATAATTTGGGTAATTACTCAATTCTCCCAATTTGGTTGCTAATTCTTGTTGCAGGCTGTTTTGCACTGAATTTGAATAAAATCCAATTTTATTTACTTGTTGAGTTATTGCATCCACATATTTTGGATGAGAGTGCCCAATTGAGATTACGGCATGTCCGCCATAAAAATCGAGATATTCGATTCCATTTTTGTCCCAAAGTTGGCATCCCTTAGCCAATACAGGCTCAATATCACACAGAGTATAAACGTCAAATAAATTCATTTAAGTTCAAGTTTATAGTTAGAAAACACTTCCTTTTAATTTAAGTCCCATCGTTTCTTCAAGTCCAAACATAAGGTTCATGTTTTGAACCGCTTGACCCGAAGCTCCTTTTAAAAGGTTGTCAATAATTGAGGTAATATGGATGTATCCGTTGCGTATCTCTATATGCAATAATCCTTTATTAGTGTTTACCACTTCTTTCAGGTTTATGGGCTCATCTGAGACAAACACAAAGGGCGATGGATTAAAGTATTTTTTGTATGTATCAATAATTTCTTGTTCAGTAATGGAATGCGTCCATTTGGTATATACACTTGCAAAAATACCTCTCGTGAAATCTCCACGCATGGGAATAAAATTGATGAGAGGCAGTTCTTTGTTACCTGCTTTTGTAAGTGTATTCTTTATTTCTGTAAGATGTTGATGAGTAAAAGGTTTGTAGACCGAAATGTTCGACTCCCGATAACTAAAATGTGTTGTTTCCGAAGATTTCTTCCCAGCCCCGGTAGATCCGGTGATGGCATGAACATGAATATCATCTGTTATCAAGTTCTTTGATGCCAAGGGGAGTAATGCTAACATGATAGAGGTAGCAAAACAACCAGGATTTGCCACATTATCTGATTTGCGAATCAGCTCTTTATTGAGTTCACATAAACCGAATACAAAAGATCGGTCGTTAAAGTCGGGCTCGTTTCTGAAATCGTTTCCTAAATCTATTACCTTACAGGTTTTTGGAAGCTCGTTTTCTTGCAGAAAGGTTCTTGATATGCCATGTCCCAAACATAGAAAAAGTATATCGGGATTGCCCACTTCTGTCGAGAATATCAGATCTGTTTCGCCTAACAAGTCTCGATGTATAGCTGAGATTTTCTTCCCAGCTGAAGTCGTACTGATCACGGATTCTAATTCTACAAGGGGATGGTTTAACAGAATACGCAAAAGCTCTCCTCCAGTGTATCCTGTTCCTCCTGCAATACTTACTTTAATCTTCTTTTCCATGAACGCTATAATATATTTTCAATGGGTTGGCAGTTACTTTTGTGAACCCTGTAACATCCTGACCCGTGAATGATTTATTTGTTTCACCGTACTCGCCAAATCTGGAGTTCATCAGGTCGTACTCGCTTGTGCAACCCAATACGGCAAAATGATAAGGACGTAATTCTACTTCTACTTCACCGGATATAAACTTTTGAGTGTCTTCTAAAAACACTTCGATATTACGCATCACCGGTTCAAGATATTGAGCTTCGTGCATGAGTTGACCATACCAGTTAGACAGTTGTTCTTTCCAATAGAGCTGCTGCTTGGTAAGTATATGTTTCTCAAGCAGATGATGCGCTTTGATTGTGATGAGCGGTGCCGGAGCTTCAAATGCTACACGCCCTTTTGTTCCAATAATTGTGTCACCAACATGAACATCTCTTCCGATACCAAATTTTGATGCAGTTTTATGTAGTTTGTGAATAAGACTTACCGGATCCATTTTCTCTCCGTTCAAAGAAACGAGTTCACCTTTTTCAAATCCAATCTTTATGCGCTCTACGCCATTGTCTGTAACTTGTGAAGGATAAGCTTCTTCGGGAAGTACTCCTGATGATTTCAATGTCTCTACTCCGCCGATGCTTGTACCCCAAAGTCCTTGATTGATTGAGTATTTTGATTTCTCCCATGAGAAATCAAAGCCTTTCTCTGTCAGGTAATCAATTTCTTGCTGTCTTGATAATGCCAGTTCACGAATTGGGGCAATAATTTTAACTTGTGGGGTTAGCACTTCAAAAACCAAGTCAAAACGTACCTGATCATTTCCTGCTCCCGTACTTCCATGAGCAACAAATTCCGCTCCTATCTTTTTAACATGTTCCACAATGTTGAGCGCTTGAAAAAAACGTTCCGAACTAACGGATAGTGGATAAGTATTGTTTTTTAGTACGTTACCAAATATGAGATACTTAATTCCTCGTTGATAATAATCTTCAACAGCATTAATACATGTATGGGTGGTGGCGCCTAATGACAATGCGCGCTCTTTGATGCGTGCAGCTTCTTCTTCCGAAAAACCTCCTGTGTTCACAATTACTGTGTGTACTTCTAACCCTTTTTCATTTATCAAGTACGGTACACAAAACGATGTATCTAGTCCGCCACTGAAAGCTAAAACAACTTTTGATTTCATATCTCTATTTTTTAAACATTTTATTAGGTACTTTTTTCTTAATAACCGGTTTTACGATCTTTTTAGCAAAGGTACTAGGTTTCTGAATAGTTTCCTCCTTTTCGGGGTCAAATAATAGCCCAGTACAAAGACACATCTTATAATTGTTCCGTTCCAAGATATCAAAATTACGGCAACCCTGACAACCTTTCCAGAATTCTTTATCATCAGTCAATTCTGAAAAAGGAACAGGTTTAAATCCTAATTCGGTGTTCATTCTCATAACAGCCAAACCGGTGGTGATACTGAATATCTTTGCGTGTGGAAATAATTTACGTGATAATCCAAAAATCTTCTGTTTTACTTTTTTTGCTAATCCTTGATTTCTATAATCCGGATGAATAATCAAACCAGAGTTTGCAACAAATTTTTTGTGTCCCCACGTTTCTATATATGAAAAGCCGACTAATTTATCGCCGTCTAAAGCTATAACAGCTTTGCCTGAAATTATTTTCTCAGCAACGTATTCAGGGGTTCGTTTGGCAATGCCTGTACCTCTTATCTGAGCTGATTCATAAATCAGGTCTACTATCTCTTGTGCATATTTTGCGTGACTTTCGTTAGCCACAAATATTTCTACGTTCATTTTTTATAGTAAAAGTAAGTTGATAAAGAATTTTAATGTTGAGAAACTGATAAATTGAAGAGCCGATATATAGATTCAACCTCTGAATGTATATACAGTATTATGAAAAGCATCGTCGGACAAATATTCCGTCTGCTTTGTAATTGATTGTGTATTGTAGTAATAACCTTTTCATAGAGATGCAAAATTACACATATTATTTTATTCATAAGCACTTTTTGAGATAAAAAAACTCAGAAAAATGGTAAAGATGAAAGATTTCGTAATTCTTTATCACATATAAACCAAAAAAAAGGACAAAAAAGGCAGTTTTTTATTAACAAAACACGAACTTTTCAACAAAAAACTCAATGTTTAAATAAATTAACATTGAGTTAGCCAATTTATTAGTTATTTTGCCGCCTAAAACGAGCAAAGTGTTATTATGGGAAAAATTATTTCTTTAGCTAATCAAAAGGGTGGAGTTGGAAAGACCACAACTACAATTAATTTAGCCGCATCACTGGCTGCTTTGGATAAATCTGTATTGGTGATTGATGCGGATCCGCAGGCTAATGCTTCATCGGGACTGGGAATTGATATCAAAACAACAAAACATACTATCTATGAAGGTATAATTGGTGAAAGTTCTGCCGAAGATTGCGTGCATAAAACTCCTTTCGATAATATTGATATCATCTCTTCTCATATAAATCTTGTTGGAGCTGAAGTTGAAATGGTCCAAATGGATAATCGCGAAAAACGTATTCGGAATTTTCTTAAACCATTGGAAAAAAACTACGATTTTATATTGATCGACTGCTCTCCTTCGTTAGGTATTATCACTGTGAATGCGTTAACGGCTTCCAATTCTGTACTGATTCCTGTTCAGTGTGAATATTTTGCTTTGGAAGGGTTGTCTAAATTACTGAACACTATAAAGATTATTAAGTCGAAGCTGAATCCTGATCTCGAAATTGAAGGCTTTTTACTCACTATGTATGATGCTCGTTTGAGATTACATAATCAGGTGTATGAAGAAGTGAAAAGTCATTTTAGAGAATTGGTTTTTAAAACTGTTATTCAACGAAATATTACCTTGAGTGAGTCGCAAAGTCATGCTTTGCCTGCACTTAATTATGATGCTGCTTCAAGGGGTGCTATGAATTATATGCAGTTAGCACAAGAGCTAATAGAAAAAAATTCCTAACTTTGCATGGATATAATTAATAATAATGAGTAAGAAAAATGCCCTTGGTCGGGGACTGGATGCCCTTATCACTTTTGATGATCTTGATACGCAAGGTTCTTCGTACATAAATGAGATAGAATTATATAAAATTTCTCCAAACCCTGATCAACCGCGAAGTGCTTTTGATGAAGAGTCGCTGGAAGAATTGGCTGCTTCAATATCAAAAATTGGAGTGATTCAACCGGTTACACTCCGACAATTGGATGAAGATTCTTATCAGATTATTGCAGGAGAGCGCCGTTATCGTGCTTCAATAATGGCGGGATTAAATTCTATTCCGGCTTATATTAAGTCAGTAGATGAGGATGCGGTAATGGAAATGGCGCTGATTGAAAATATTCAGCGTGAGGATTTGAATTCTATAGAAATTGCTCTTGCTTATCAAAATCTTATTAATTCGCTCATGCTTACTCAGGAACAACTGAGTGAACGCGTTGGTAAAAAAAGAGCCACAATTACTAATTATCTTCGTTTACTGAAGCTGCCTGCTGAAGTGCAGATGGGAGTAAAAGATAAAAAAATTGATATGGGTCATGCTCGTTCATTGGTAGCATTGAATGATCCAGTTGCACAGATCTCACTCTACAATCATATTCTCGAAAAAGGTATGTCGGTGAGAGAGGTTGAAGCTATCGTGCGTGAGTTTAATGATGGAAAATCTTTGGAAGAGGCGATTTCAAAAAAGTCACCAAAAAAGAATTCAACAACTTCTGCTTCGGAGGAAAGTAATTTCGCGAAACTAGAAAAACATTTGTCGGATTACTTCAAAACGAAAGTTCAGTTTTCTTGTAACAATAAAGGTAAAGGGAAAATCACGATACCGTTCAGTTCTGTTGAACAAATGGAAAGAATAATTGTGATGTTTGAAAAAAAATGATGACGGAATGACAAACAGGCTGATGTGGTTGATCATTTGTATGATGGCTGTCTGTGTTACATCTAAAGCACAAACAACCTCGATTATAAGTTCACTTGATTCGGTTATTGTTGGTGATTCAACGCTTATGAATACTGTTGATGCAAAATCCAAAGCGGTTCAATTAGTTAAAAGTATGCAGGATAAAACAGATAGCATTCTTTCCGCAACTGCATCGGCTGTACTCATTGATACACTTGGTGAAAAAGAGGAGTTCTCTCCTGTTCCCCGGAAAGCCGTCTTATACTCGGCTATCCTTCCTGGTCTGGGACAGATTTACAACAAAAAGTATTGGAAACTGCCTCTTTTATATGGAGGATTTTTTGGATTTTCGTATGCCATTTCTTGGAATAATCGCTATTATAAAGATTATTTTTATGGCTTTCGGGATCTTACTGATGATGATGATTCTACCAATAGCTGGCATAATTTCCTGCCTTACGGACAATCGCCGGAATCGGCTGATAAAAAATGGCTCGAAGAAACGTTGAGAAGACGAAAAGATTATTACCGTAGGTTCAGGGATATGAGTATTATTGGTACAGCTGCGCTTTATGCATTGAATATTATTGATGCGTATGTTGATGCAAGTTTGTTTAATTTTGATATGAGTCCTGATCTTTCAATGAATATTAAACCGACTGTCATTCAGACTAATTACATGAAAAATGTTGGAAACACTGCCTTTGGATTTCAGTGTAGCTTAGGTTTCTGACAATTAGAATTTTATTATTATGTTTAAGAATTTATTAGTCTTTACTTTGTCTGTAACGACTTTTGTGACCTTTTCACAGGCACAAATTCAAATGTTACGCCCAAATAGCGATTCGCTAATAAATAAAGATGAAGAAATAGTCCCCGAAGGGTTATCGGGAAATTTGAATACACTTTTGCATGAATGGCAACTCGAATTCTCTTCGGCAGATAAAAACTGTCGTCAAGGATCAAACGTGGCATTTCATGATTCTGTGTATATGAATCGTCTTTATAATTTACCGACGGTAATGGAAATGTCATATAATGAGGTAGTTCGTTCTTATATCGACAGATATACAGATAGAAACCGGAATATGGTAGGTTACTTGGCTACCATCGGTGACTATTATTTCCCAATGTTCGAAGAAGCACTAGATAGATATGGACTTCCGCTTGAATTAAAATACTTACCTATCATTGAATCGGCACTTAATCCGATAGCTGTTTCAAGAGTAGGGGCAACGGGTTTGTGGCAGTTTATGTTGAAAACCGGACAAAGTTATGGGCTGGAAGTGAATAGTCTGGTTGATGAAAGGCGCGATCCACACAAGGCAACGGATGCGGCAGCACGTTACTTGTTGGACTTGCACAAGTTGTATGATGATTGGAATCTGGTGATCGCTGCCTATAATTGCGGACCCGGAAATGTGAATAAAGCCATTTCGAGAAGTGGTGGAAAACGTGATTATTGGGAGATCTATAAATATCTTCCAAAAGAAACACGAGGATATGTTCCGGCTTTTATTGCAGCAACCTATATAATGAATTATTATCCGACACATAATATTTGCGCTGTTGCATCTAATAATGATATGATTGCAATGGATACAATTCATGTAAACAAACAACTTCATTTCAAGCAAATATCTGATGTGTTGAACATACCGATGGAGAAGTTAAGAAGAATGAATCCTCAATATAAAACGGATATAATACCAGGCGGTCTTCAGAGCTATGTGCTTGTTTTGCCGACGAATAAGGTGCTTGCTTTTATAGAACAGCAGGATACAATAACGAAATACAATCGAGATACCTTTTTTACTCATCGAGTAAATACAGATCAATATGTTAATGGTAGTTCTTCTTCCGTTGCTTCTTCAGTTGGAGTGCAGAATGTCTATTATAAAGTTAAGAGGGGCGATAATCTTGGGAAAATTGCACAAAGGAATCGCACTACAGTAACTCAGCTTAAAAAATGGAACAACCTCAAATCCAGTAATATAAACCCGGGAAAGAGTTTGATTGTCCAGAAAAAGAATGTACCTGTTAACGTCGAATCAAGTACGGAAGAAGTGGTATTGGCCGATAATACTTCGACAAAGGTCAGCAACGAATTCAAAAACGTTTATTACAAAATTAAGAAAGGCGATTCTCTCTCCGAAATTGCGGATCGCTTTGGCATAAGTGTGAATCAGCTAAAAAAATGGAATAATCTGAAATCCAATAGAATAGATATGGGCAAAAGTCTGATAGTCAAGAAAGAGTCAATACCTGTGGTTGCGGAGAAGGTCGAGAATTCAAAAACACAAGAATCAAAAGTCGACTCTACAAAGGTGCAAAGCGGTATTATTTCCGCGTATCTTAATAATCAATTGAAAGGAGCTGATATTGATACGATTGCAATAAAGGATAGTGTTTTAAATTAATAAAGAAGTTTATCTGTGAAGTCTGCTCACGATTTGAAATCGTTTTTGAATAACAAGGTTTTGCAATACAATCAACCCGGCTTCATAGTAAATGATCCTATATCTATTCCACACTTGTTTGAGAAGAAACAGGACATTGAGATTATGGGTTTTTTTGCTGCTGTTTTTGCATGGGGGCAAAGAAAAACAATCATAGCAAAGTGCAAAGAGTTGAATGACCGGTTTAACGGCGAGCCATATAATTTTATTGTTAACCATTCCGATGAAGATTTAAAACAGTTAATCGATTTCAAGCACAGAACTTTTAATGATACAGACCTACTTTATTTTGTAGATTTCTTGCACCGCCATTATTTGCGTTACGACACATTAGAAGAAGCTTTTTTAAATAATGGACAATTTTTGTCTATTGAAGACTCTTTGATACATTTTGAACAAAATTTCTTTGACAGTAGCAATGCCCCGCAAAGAACGCGCAAACATGTGGCAACACCCATACGAAATTCCGCTTGCAAACGCTTGAACATGTTTCTTAGATGGATGGTTCGTGATGACGAGGCAGGAGTGGATTTTGGTTTGTGGAAAAGGATTCCTAAAAGTGAACTTGTATGCCCAATTGATGTGCATGTGGAAAGAACCGCCCGGCAGTTAGGGTTGATTTCACGAAAAAAAGTCGATTGGGAAACTGCTATGGAATTAACAAAGAACCTGCAATTGATGGATGTCGATGATCCTGTTAAATATGATTTTGCACTCTTTGGCTTGTCAGTCGAACATGATTTGCCCGATACTCAATTTAGATTTATTCAAAAGGGCTAACAGTATCTTTTGTTTTCTTTATTCTAAGAGACTTAAGTTTTCGTTGTTGCACCTTCATCATTCGCAAGTTATATTCCTTTTTTGACGTAACACGCGGTTCAGCTTTTGAACCCGGGATATAATCACGACGATACATATTAATAAATAGTATAAGAAGCGAGAGCAGTAGCGGTCCAAATATCACTCCCCATAAGCCAAACATTGGGATTCCCATCAAAACACCAAAGAATGTGATTAACGGGTGAATATTAGCAATTTGCTTTTGCAGAACAAAACGAAATACCGTATCTGAACCGCCAATTACCGCAAGACCGTAAATCAGTAAGAGCATTCCTCTCACATAATCACCCTGGAAAATGGGGATTAGTCCCACCGGCAGCCAAACGAGAGAAGTTCCAATGATTGGGATGATGGTTGTGAAAGCAACCAAAATAGCCAATACGAGAGTGTTATTTATGCCAAAAGCAGTGTATCCAATATACGCTATAATACCTTGCAAAACAGATACTACCGGGATGCCAATGGCAGTAGCTTTAATAATGTTCTTTGTCTCGTCTTTAAGTATTTCTTTATTTTCGCTGCGAAAAGGTAGTATTTCATATATTGTCTTTTCAAACGTATCGTAGTTGATAAGCATGAAATATAATGCAAAAATGGCAATAAAGCTATTGATGATCAGTGAGTAGCCTCCTGCTAACAATCTCTGTGCCAAACCAGTAATTATAGCACCCGTATTGGAAAGATCGGGAGTGTTTAATTTTGTACCTATCAATCCTTCTATTGTAGTAATTAACTCAGTTATTTGAAGTTTGATAGATTCGATGTCAATTTGTATTCCCGATACTTCATTAACAATCATTAGACCAATACCCGAAATAGGGATTAGAAAAACCACAGTTATTTCGAACAGAATGACTAATGCACTTGCACTACGATTCCATTTCCGTTTTTCGACAAGTTTTTCCATTTGATTGCGAACCAGCGCATAAATAGTACAAGCCGCCAATAATCCGGTAATATAAATCCAAAGCTCTTTTCCGACAATTAAAACCAATAAAATGACAAGGGTTATCAGAACAATTCTGTGCTCCTTGTGATTTGTGGATTTGTGAGAATTAATGTCCATATAAGTATTTTATCGGATTGAAATATTGTAAGAACGTGCTCAGTTTATAAAAGTAAACTTTTTATTCGACAAGGAAAAATAAATTTACTCCCCACCGAATTCCATAAGATATGCTTTGATAAATTCGTCAATATCACCATTCATAACACCGTTAACATCTGATGTTTGGTAGTTTGTACGATGATCTTTTACGCGGCGGTCGTCGAAAACATAACTGCGTATTTGCGAACCCCATTCAATCTTTTTCTTTCCTGCTTCTACTTCAGCCTGTGCTACGCGTCGTTTCTCAAGTTCGATATCATAAAGTTGTGATTTCAGTAAACGCATTGCATTGTCACGATTATCCATTTGTGAGCGGCTCTCGGTGTTCTCAATCACAATTTCTTTCTCCTCACCTGTGATTTCATCGTTATAAACATAATGCAGTCGCACTCCCGTTTCCACCTTATTAACATTCTGCCCTCCTGCACCCGACGAGCGGAAAGTATCCCAACTTATGTTGGCAGGATTGACATTTATTTCAATGGTGTCGTCAACCAGCGGTACAACGAAAACCGATGCAAAAGAAGTCATTCGTTTACCCTGCGCATTGTATGGAGAAACTCGAACCAAGCGATGCACCCCGTTTTCACTTTTCAGGAATCCATAAGCCAGATCACCCTCGACTTGTAAAGTCGCCGTTTTGATACCCGCATCATCGCCATCCTGCCAGTTAGAAACATTTGCTTTGTAGCCTTTACTTTCGCACCAGCGCTGGTACATCCGGAAAAGCATCGATGCCCAATCCTGACTTTCAGTACCACCGGCACCGGCATTTATCTTTAATACCGCACCAAGTTTGTCTTCCTCACGGCGCAGCATGTTCTTTAATTCTAAATCTTCTATAAGTTTGATTGCCAGTGCGTAATCCGCATCCACCTCTTCTTCCGAAACGATACCTTCTTTTGCATATTCAAATGCAAGTTGAAGCTCGTCGGAGATGGTCTTTACTTTATAGTACGAACTTATCCATCCTTTCAGCTCTCGCACTACTTTCATTTGTGCTTCAGCCGTTTTGGAATCGTTCCAAAACTCAGGAGATTGCGTTCTTAGTTCTTCTTCTTCGAGTTGAATAGTTTTTGCATCGACGTCAAAGATACCCCCTCAACGCGTTCTCGCGCTCCAACACATCTTTAAGTTGGTCTGCTGTTATCATATTGATAGTTTTCTAATTGTAAATATTAAGATGCAAAAATACATAAATCCGGTCAATCCCGCAAATGCAGGAATAACAGTCGACATTCGTTCGCTGATTCCCGGGCGATTATTGTTTTTTGATTGATAGTGTTTTGCCGATACTCAACACATTGTCCAGTTGTGGATTCCATAAACGGATCTCGTCGACTGTACAATTATATGTTTTAGAAATGGAATATAATGTATCCCCTTTCTTCACTGTGTGGAAGATTGTATCAGGTTGATTAGCAATTGCTTCCATCTCTTCAGATAAAGAATTTGTGATAACCCCAAATTTTGTTTTAGGTACATCCGGCGTTTGTGGCAAAGGATTTGCGGGTATAGGTTTAGCTTGTCGTGTGTGGATTTCTTCTTTCTGGATATCAGTTGTTTGAGTATTATTTGTTTTGACAACTACAGGAGCTGTAACATCTTTAGGAGGTTTGTTTTTAGCTTCCTGTCGTATGACCTCTTTTTTTACAGGTGTTTTTGTCGCGTAAGTCTGTTCTTTAATGACCCTGCCTCCGTTTAAATATCGAGAAGCATAGTAATCTTCTGTAGATGAAGATACTATCACGCCATTACCATTAGAGGCATGCAGAAAAGTAAATTCGCCGTTAGACTTGATATCTTTCACAATCCCCACATGGCCCACTTTTCCATTGTGGC
>JBAYZS010000045.1:0-18966 GCA_041672395.1 Dysgonamonadaceae bacterium
GTAATGGTGCTTAAAAAAGTAGGCGATAAAATGACCCTTCAAGTGCTTGATGCGGAAGGGGGAGAGAAGCTCAAGTTGGATTTGTAATGTGACTTGTTTAATATTTTTTATAGTACAAAATATATGCGTCATTTTAAGGATATACTATTTCTTATCTTAACTATAATATTGATGTCAAATCAATTGTTTGCTCAGACTGGATATTATAAAATTAATTCTGTAAACGCATTGAGCATTTACCCGAAAGAAATTTCAGAAGTCATTTTTTCAAATACAAAAGACTTACCAAATAACACTCAACTATCTATTGCGATAATTCAAAATGGCAAAACAAATTATTACGGAATTATAAAAACAAACGATAAAATAAAACCTATCGAAAATCAAAATAAAGTTTTTGAAATTGGTTCTATTACCAAAGTTTTTACTTCAACCGTATTGGCATCACTCGTTGAAGATGGTGAAATTAAGCTAACTGACCCAATCAATTCTTATTTTCCGTTCACCTTCAATAATAACACTAAAATAACTTTCAAGGATTTAGCAAACCACACTTCGGGTTTATCTCGATTGCCAGAAAACTTGGATTTAACCAATGAGGGCAATCCTTACAAAGCTTATGGGAAAATCCAAATTGAGGAATACCTTAAAAATATTTTAAAGATAGAAAATGAAATAGCAAAAACTTTTGTCTATTCAAATTTTGGAACAGGTTTATTAGGTTACACACTTGGGTTGTCGCAGAAAACTAGTTTTGAAAAATTATTACAAAAGAAGGTCTTTGATAAATACAAAATGAAAAATTCATTTACAAGTTCTCATAATCTAGCCAATAAACTTGTAAAAGGGCAAAATCCCGAAGGAGAAATCACTTCTAATTGGGATTGGGATGTTTTGTTTGGAGCGGGTGGAATTTTATCAACAACTGAAGATTTAGTGAAATTTGCAACTGCACAATTTAATCCTAATAATACTGACCTTACATTGACACGAACACCAACTTTTAATATCAACGAAAATGTGAAAATCGGCTTGGGCTGGCATCTGTTAAAATCCAAAAACGGGAAAGATTTTGTTTGGCATAACGGAGGAACAGGTGGTTATACATCTTCAATGGCTATAAATGTAAATGACAAAACAGCTGTTATTATTTTATCAAATCTGTCAGCTTTTCATCATGAAATGGAAAACATTGATAAATTATGTTTTGAAATAATGAGCGATACTGAAAAGTCGCAATCCGTTGATCAAGCTCTTTGTTTTGGTTGGATAGATGGAGTTAGGTGAACTCACAAAAGCAGACAATTACAATTAGAAAAAACAATAAAAGAAAGTGAACAACAAAAGCGAGTTGCAGAATAAAACAACATTAGAATTTTTATGAAGAGGATTAGGAGAAGGTCCTATCAAGGTAATTCTGAATTGGCGGTAAAAACCGTCTTTTTGCTTGTTGAATTGAATATGAATGTGGCATTTGGCGCGATTTCAACCTATCATTAAATTAGCAAACTGTGCAACATTAACGAGACATTAAGAAAAATTATTCTATCTTTATATCAGATTCCTCTTTTACGTTTTTTGATAATTGAAAAAAGCGAAGAGACAAGAATCATTGAATCGCTTTCTCAGAATACAATTCATGCATTTTGAAAGAATCAATTCATAGTATTTAATTTCTACAGTACCTCGCTCTTTTTCAAGTAATCGGGTTGGTTGGCATAAATAAAGAGTAGGGAGCCACCCTTGATTGTATTGATGATTGGTTTTGTCAATTCGCGAGGCAGTGCCGGACAACCGAAGCTACGACCCAACCGTCCGCTGGAACGGATAACCTGTTCGCTACAATAATCGGCCCCATGGATTACAATGGCCCGGGGTCTTGCATTGTCATTGATTCCTTCTTCCAGTCCGTCCAACTGCAGAGAATATCCGTTGCCACCATTATAAGTATTGGCAGTCCGATAAAAACCCAGTGAACTTTGGTGAGAACCATTCCGGTTTGAGAAAGCAGTTGCGTAATTTTCTCCGCTGTTTTTTCCATGTGATACATACGAAACAAAAAGCACCTCTTTCTTTTCCATATCCAGAACATACATTCTCTTCTCGGATGAAGGCAGATTGAAATCGATCAGCGTAAGCAATGGATTATTATCTTTGTTTAACTTTTTATAACCAGTATATGCCGCTTTAAAAGCATCAAAATGAATCAATTCTTTCAGATTCATCTGATCATAAAGTTGTTCACTTTCGGATGAAGTGATATCGTTTTTTGATTTCTCATTCAGTCCATCTTTTGTTCCAATCGGGAATGAGAGGGCAGAAAATGTGATAAAAATAAAAGTAAATAGAACGAAACGCATAGTTATATTCAGAAATTGTTTTCCAAATATACTATTTTTCTTGAATTAGAATGTTAATCAATCACAATGACAATCGACTGTTTAACAGTCGCCCAGTCGTATACAAATTTTGCGTGAGACGATGCGTTTCGGACGCACATATGAGACCGGGGCGTGGTTCCCAGCGAGGGGCTGAATTCAATAATGTTTTTGTGCGGATACTGAACCGGTACACCATGAACGTAAGCACCATTGGTAAAACGTGAAGCAAAGGGAGCGTAACCTGCAATTGTACTGGTACCGTCTATCACGTAATACATCTTCGCTTTCTTTTCCTGTACAGCAAAAATTCCGGTAGGGGTTTCATGTGCATGTGGAGGCTTATGAACGCCGGTAGTAGCGGGATTCATGCTCAAAATGTGCCATTTTTCTCCATTTTTCTGTAATGTTACGATATTTTGGTTAGTGACATCAACCGCCACCACTTTTTCAAACTTTACGCTATCTCCCCAGGAGATAAGATAATCCTTAGGCAATAAATATTCACCATCCAGTGAAACACCCTCAATCCTCACCATCTCTGTAGTGTCGCTACCCAGAATTTTTACCAGCCATCCATCCCTTCCGTATCGCATAAGTATTGTTTCGTCATTGACATTGAATAGAGGAGACGATTGATAACGCTCCACTCCATATTGATCAGAAACCTGGCCATATTCGTTTCTCACGAAACCATCAATAGTAGGTGCCTCTTTATTCTTGTTTTTGTAATTACTCAAAACACCCCATTTCCCACCTTCAGCAATTTTGTTTTCGATATGAGCAATCCCTTTTTTTATCTTTTCCCATTGAAAATATCTGACCGTATCCTTATAAGGATATTCATCGTTCAGCGTATATTGATCATACTTAAACTCTTTTTGCAAAACGATATCATCTTTAGTTATTGTTTTCTTTTTTTGTAGTTTATGGCTTGTGGAATCCTTATTTTCTATAATTGTTTCGGCACTAATGCTATTGTTCCTGTTGTTGGGATCACACCCGATTTGGAACAACATTACAATTAAAATGAAAAAAGTATAGCCGCTACTTCTATCCATCGGTCGTGATTTTTTAAATTTTGTTCTCGTTTTAGTATGCATAGATTATTTCTTGTAAGATAGAACGTGATTTTCTTGAAGAATGTTCATTTGCGATCTATATTCGAGTACTTTTTTGAATTGTTTTGAGAAAAATTGAGATTAAATTTTGGCAGATTGATAAACGCAAAAAGTTCCAATAATTTTGTCAAAATAAGACAAATAAAGTGCAATTTAATTTGTTAATTAAAATTGTTTTTACTATCTTTACATGTTGAATTTTAAATTAATACTTGAATAAAAAAATGTGTAAACTAAGAATTATAATAGGATTAATTGTATTGGTTTTAACCTCCCATATGTTTGCCCAGCGAGACGTAAATTACGATGAGTCGAAAGTCCCCGAGTATGTACTTCCCGAGTTATTAAAAGGTAGTGATGGTAAAAAAATTACCAATGTAAAAGAATGGGAAAAAATTAGAAGGCCGGAACTGATGGAGTTGTTTGCCACACAAGTTTTTGGTCGTACTCCATTAGACACGATTGATGTTTCTTATGAATTGTTGACTGAAAATCCAAAAGCATTAAATGGTAAAGCAACCAGTAAGCAAGTGAAGTTCATTTTTTCGAACAGAAAGAAAAGTATTGAAGCCATCTTGTTGATGTATATTCCAAACGAACCCAAAGAAAAAGTGCCAGTGTTTGTAGGATATAATTTCAAAGGAAATCACACAACAACCCTTGATACAACAATTCTTTATTCTCCAGTATTTGATTTGATAAAAGACCCCGTTTTGGAAAGAGGTTCACAATCGAGTAGATGGGCATACGATAAGATCATTGATCGTGGATATGCTGTTGCAACGATGTGTTATCATGATATTTTCCCAGATAAGGCAGAATTAAAAGATTACAGTATTATTTCCCTTTTCCCCGAATATGATTCTAAAGTCACTGCTCCCGATGAATGGCAGGCTATTGGTGCCTGGGCGTGGGGATCGAGTAGGATAGTAGATTTTTTGGAAACCCAAGAACGCATAGATTCCGATAAAATAGCGATCATGGGTCATTCTCGTCAAGGTAAGGCAGCACTTTGGGCCGGAGCACAAGATGAACGTTTTAGAGTAGTCATTTCTAATGATTCCGGTTGTGGTGGAGCAGCACTATCCAGAAGAAAGTTTGGAGAAACCTTATCTATTATAAATAATGCTTTTCCACATTGGTTTTGCAAGAATTTCAGTCAGTATAACAACAAAGAAGAAACACTGCCGATTGATCAACATCAGCTATTAGCTTTGATAGCACCCCGAAAAGTTTATGTGGCTAGTGCCGATAAAGACCAGTGGGCAGATCCGAAAGGAGAATTTTTATCAACTTATCATGCCAGTCCTGTTTATCAGCTTTACGGATTGAACCCTATCAAAACTGACAAAATGCCCGAAATACATCAACCGATCATGGAAGACATTGGATATCATATTAGAACCGGAGTACATGATGTTACGGATTACGACTGGAAATGCTTTATGGATTTTGCCGATAAACATTTCAAAGATTAAAAATGTACTCTTAAAGGACTATCAGCAATTAAATATACTATATTTTGTAATATCTGTTCATTTGAATTATCATTTTGTGACAGGTAGGAGCGAAGCCGTATAAAATATGAACAACATCAAAAGAAATATTTCAGATAATATGAAATTAAACAGATATCTAACTGCAGCAATAACAGGAGCTTTTACATTGCCCTTATTGGCTCAATCGGGAGAAAAGCCAAATATAATTCTCATTATGGCAGATGACATGGGATATTCAGATATTGGCTGCTATGGAGGAGAGATTGAAACCCCGAATATTGACCGTTTGGCGAATCATGGAATCAGATATACACAGTTTTATAACGCAGGCAGAAGTTGTCCGACAAGAGCTTCATTAATGACAGGCTTATATCCACATCAGGCCGGGATGGGATGGATGACCGTAGCAAATTTGGGTACTCCACAATATCAAGGTGAATTGAATGATCGTTGTATGACTATAGCCGAAGTATTGAAAACAGTCGGTTATAATACCTACATGAGTGGTAAATGGCATTTGACCCGTAATTATGATGAAACTCAAAGTGCAGACAAGCATAATTGGCCATTACAACGAGGATTTGACGATTTTTTTGGTACAATTCCAGGAGGAGGCAGCTATTTTACTCCAAACGGTATTGCTATTGGAAATACAATTATTATGCCCGAGCAGCCATTCTATTATACAGAAGCTATAAGCGATAATGCAGTAGGCTTTATTCGTGAAAATCAAACAAAGAAAAACAAGCAACCATTCTTTTTGTATGTAGCTTATACAGCCCCTCATTGGCCATTGCATGCATTAGACAAAGATATAGCCAAATACAAAGGAAAATATGATAAAGGTTGGGATGCGTTGCGTAAAGAAAGGTATGTCCGCATGAAGAAGATGAGAATAATACCAGAAAATACCGTTTTACCGGAGCGTCATGAAGATGCCGCAGCCTGGTACACCATTCCAAAGAGATTAAAGTCGGAGTTATCCCATCGAATGGAAGTCTATGCAGCTCAGATTGATAATATGGATCAAGGAATAGGCAGGATTATAGCAGAGCTTGATAGAACCAATCAGTTAGACAATACGATTATCATGTTTTTATCAGATAATGGAGCATGTGCTGAAATGATTTCCCATGACGACAAAACAGGAGAAATAGGAAGTACCAATGCATCATTTGAGTCATACGGATTAGCTTGGGCAAATGCAAGTAATTCACCCTTTCAAATGTTTAAGCACTGGATTCATGAAGGAGGAATAGCTACACCTTTTGTCGTTCATTGGCCTAAAGGTATTGACAGCAAATATAACGGACGACAATATAATAAGCCAGCACATTTAGTTGATGTATTAGCAACTGTTGTAGAATTGAGTAAAGTCGATTATTCCAAGTTGATAAATAAGAATAATAAGTTACAACCTTTGGAAGGTCAGAGTCTTTTGCCTACTTTTCAGCTATTGGACAATAATAGAAAGCCAATTTTTTGGGAGCATGAAGCAAATATTGGAATGCGTGATGCTAAATGGAAACTGGTTGCTAAGGCAAAAGAAGGCAATAAAGGAGCTGTTGGTCAATTAGAATTATATAATATTGAAGACGATCGTTCAGAAACAAACGATCTTTCAAAACAATATCCTGAGTTAACCAAGAAAATGTTTGATCAATGGATGGAATGGGCAAATCGGATACAAGTATTTCCTTTAGATACTCGAGATTATGATGTTCGTACCCATGAAAGTAGAAAGAAAGAGGCACATATCTGGCAAAAAAGAAGAAATTAATTCATTCATTCATCACTTGCTCACTCACTGACAAACAGTCTCTTGCTGGAAAAGACAGGATCGCTAGTTACGTTGATCTTTAGTTTGCGAAGTCCATCTTCATCACCGGGTGTGGGGATGTGGGTGGAGTGCATTTCACAATTGTTTAGTTCTGTGAGTTTTTCTAAAGCCATTTGTGCTGCGGGATTTGATACTGCGCTGATGGATAGCGCGATTAGAGTTTCTTCAACATCTAGACTAGCATTTTTACCATTCAGAAGGTCTCTTTTCATATGAGTTACTGAATCGATGATTGTTTCGGGTAAAAGAACCATGTTATCGGGGATACCGGCAAGATATTTGGTAGCATTTAATATCATGCTTGAAGAAGCATGTAAAATATCCGAATTCTTACCAATGATGATTGCACCATCAGCTAATTCAATGGCAGCGCCACAGTAAATTCCTTTATAACCTTTACCTTCCTGTTCGCTTTTAATAGCAGCTTCACGAGCCGGGCTTACAACGCGTCTGTTTGTGTCTTTTGCACCAACGCGGGCCATGATTTCTTCACATCTGTCAAGTACATCTTTTCCTGTTCTGCCCATGGCATAATCAACGAAGCTGCGTAAATGTCTGCGGATAATTTCTTGATAAGCAGCTTCCTGACATGCCTGATCGTTAATAATGCCAGCGCTGATACAATTAACCCCCATATCGGTAGGAGATTTATACACAGATTCGCCACCTGTAATTTTATTCAGAATCCTTTCTAACAAACTGAAAGCTTCAATGTCGCGGTTGTAGTTGACTGTAGTTTTGCCATATGCTTTAAGATGATGAGTGTCGATCATGTTCACATCTTTCAAATCGGCCGTAGCAGCTTCATAAGCAATATTGACCATGTGATCTAATGGAAGATCCCATATAGGAAACGTTTCAAATTTTGCGTAACCAGATTTTATACCCCTTTTATGTTCGTGATACAAATTGTTGAGGCAAGTAGCAAGTTTGCCACTTCCAGGACCAGGACCAGTGACTACAACGATTGGACGAGTTGTTTCAATGTATTCGTTTGCCCCATATCCTTCGTCACTTACTATCAGATCGACATTTGTAGGATATCCTTTGGTAGGATAGTGTACATAAACTTTTATTCCGTTGCGTTCAAGTTTATTTTTAAATGCAACAGCAGCCGGTTGATTGTTAAATCGAGTAATAACGATTGCAGCAATATGAATTCCATACCATTTGAGGTCGTCGATACTTTTGAGGACATCAATATCGTATGTAATTCCGAAATCGGCACGAATTTTATGTCTTTCTATATCGCCGGCATGGATACACATGATTACGTCCACTTCCTCTTTTAGTTCTTGAAGCAGACGAATCTTTACGTTAGGAGTAAATCCGGGTAATACGCGTGAGGCATGATAATCGTATAAAATCTTACCTCCAAATTCTAAATATAATTTGCCATTAAAACGACTTACTCTTTCTAAAATAGCGGTAGTCTGTTTTTTCAGGTATTTATCGTTATCAAATCCTATGCGAGTTTTATATTCCATGTCCAATCTTTCCGAATAATAATGACTTTATTTTCCGGATTCAAAAGTACACATTTTTCCTTAATTAAGGACTATAATTTGAAAAGAAATTATGTTTCGATAGGGTTTGAATATGTAAAAACACTGTTTAAAATCCGAAACCCTCAATGACTATTTCTTGTTGCTCTTCTTTTTTAATTTCAATTGTATTTTGAGTTTGTAATCCTTCTACATATATAGCTTTGAAAGGAATTGCCGGACAAACATATTCACAACCACCACAGCCTACACATATTGACACATCCGTTTCCGGGATAGTGAGCGCACCTTTGTATGGCACCATGTGTACTGCCTGAGTGGGACAATGTTCAGAACAAGCGCCACAACTTGTTTCATCGTAATAAACAATACAGTTTTCTTTTATGAAATGCACTTGCCCCATTTGAGTATGATTTTTTTCTTCAACCGTTAAGGGTTTGATTGCTTCTGTGGGACATACATCCCCGCAAATAGTACAGTTATAATTGCAGAAACCATGATCAAAATATAGTTTTGGCTGCATTATTCCGCCCAAGCCGTATTCAAACAAAGCCGGTTTTATGACGTGCGAAGGGCATTTACTAACACACAGGTGACATGAAATACATTTATCTTGCAGATTTTTATAAGAACCAGTTCCCGGAGGTGCAATGGGTATTTGTCGTTTTAATTCTTTTTTAGGAAGAAGTGTTCCAGTTACTTCTTGTGCAACCAGGTTTCCAGCAGCGATACCTGTTGCAATTGTTGCCGACAAGAATCGTCTTTTTGATTCATCTATTGGTTTTGATGCTGATTTCATTGGATTAACAGAATCTGTATCATTGGTGTATGTAAAAGCAGGTTCAGTTTTCACTATCTTGTTCTTTACCGAACCAATAAATGCATATTTCATTGCTTTGCGTTTGCAGCTTTCAAGGCAGTTAAAACATACAACACATCTACTATAATCAATTTTCTTATTATCGGAATCAATGCAAGATGCTTTACATTTCATAGCGCAAAGACCACACGAATTACATTTTTCATCATTGAACTGAATTTTGAAAAGTGAAAATTTACTGATGAATCCCAAAAAAGTGCCGACAGGACAAACAGTATTACAATAAGTTCTACCATTTTTCCATGCGAAAATACCAACACCTAACAGCCATACCAGCGCAACGATTGTTGAGAAAATGCTGATACCATAAATGCTTACTTTGTAAAATGTGTAATTATCGAAAGTAGTAAAAATGTTTGCCATTATATTGTTACCAGCAAGATAAGCAGGTCTGAGAAGATGTGTTACAATTCTTCCCCAAGAACCGTATGGGTCAAGTAGTCCCAAAAGAAATGTGAATCCGAAGATATATGCAATGACAACAAGTCCAAGTAAGGTCCATCTTAAAATAGTTTTAGCTTTACTAAAAGTGTATTTTTTTCGTTTGATTATTCTTTTTGAAAGCCATGCTATAATATCCTGATAAATACCCATTGGACAGATTGTAGAACAGTATACTCTACCAAAAAACAATGTTAACAATATTAACCCCATTAATATAATTACATTCATTGCTAGTAATGCAGGAATGAATTGTAAATGTGCTAATATGTGGAATTTATGAGGTAAAAATCCTTTAAAATCGAGGAAATATAAAGTAATGAGTGCGAATAGGATAATTGATACTATGACGCGTATTTTTTTAAGCATTTTGATTGTAGTAATAGTTTGTTCTTGTTATTGTTTATTTTAATAGAACTATAATCCGATAAAACTGAATATGCTTTATCGGGTTATAGTTTCAAATATTGGTTTAAAAATGATGTTGAAATATATATTACATTTTAATTCTACTTATCTTTAAATTGTCAAGATTCATTGTCCCAAGACCAAGTGCTTGTGCATTGGCAATATGTTTTACTTTTTCTAATGGCATATCTCGTACTTGATTAAAGAAGTTGGCTGCAGCCGTGTCAACAGCTACAATATCTTGTGAAACAAATAAGCCTTTTGCCAGAACAACATCTGATTCTGATTTGCCCCTTGGTCCACTGGTCTTCATGATCCTATATGCATCAACAACATTTAATACAGGTCGTTTTGAATATGTGCATGCATCAGCAATACATTGTTGCAAATCGTTAGCGTGGAAAAATCCTCTATCCCAAACTATTCCCATATAATTTTTCATTGAGATGGTCAATTGGGCGCCGCCATGATTTTTAAGACACGGAACATTTATCCATTTATCGCTATCTACGATAGCTTCGTGGATTTTTGCTTTTTTCAGATTCTTCCCGTTAGGAATAGAAACTTCTTTGTAGTAGGATTCTTGGTTTGCGGGTAACACCTTAGCTCCAGCTGCTTTAGCCGCAGCTTCAATTCCACTTGACGTATAGCTTTTTCGCCAATCGTCGCAAGTGTGATCAAATACGGTTACTTCTTTTGCACCTGCTGCAAAACACTGTTTAACAATTTCAGCAATAAGTTTTGGATTCGTATTTGCTCCCATGGTCACTGGTTGGTCCCAACCAATATTTGGTTTTATACAAACTTTGTCTCCCTTCTTAATGAAATTACTAATTCCTCCCATTTCTGCAATGGCTTTACGAAACATGGCATCTGGTTCGCCACCTAAAACTGCAACCAAATCATATTTTTTGGCAGCATTTTCGGTAAGAAAAGATTGTGATAACACGCTCATTGCCTCAGAATCTGTGATTGATGTAGCTGCAGCTCCTGCTAGTGCAACTGCTTTGAGAAAATTTCTTCTATCCATAATTCATTTTATTAATGAGTATTTGTTTTGTTTATAGTTAAATATGTATTTGAATTCCCCCGAAAACCGTAGTTTTCGGCATAGGGAATCCTGCATTGATTTCGTATTCTTGTCCTAACAGGTTTTCCCCTCTCAAAAATAGATTCATCCAATTCAATAAACTATAATTGATTCGTGCATTCCATATTAGAGCGTTCACTTTTACTATATTTGGATTTATTGTTGTGTAGAGATGTCCAAGATATTGCAAACCCATTGAGACATTCCATTTTTTAAATGAATAGTTTCCTCCGAAATATAATTTATGTTCCGGTACACCTGCGATAATATGAGTCATTTTTAGATAACTATAGTTAGTTGAAAACTTTAGATCATCAGTTGCATTATAACTTGCTGTTAATTCGATCCCCTTGTTTTCTACTTTGCCAGTGTTGACATAGAGAGGTTTTCCTTCAACCATGTTTAACCGAATCAAGTTGTCGCCATTGATATAAAAGACATTAACTCCTAGATTCAATCTTTCTTCAGGGAACGATTGTAACAACGAAATTTCGTAGTTCATTAATTGTTCTGGTTTCAGATTCGAATTTTTTGGTTGGAACATATACATTTCACGGATGGTTGGATTGCGGAAACCTTTGCTGACAATACCCTTAATGGTAGTGTTTTGAGTCGGTAAATAGCTTACACCAAATTGAGGAATCCATTCCGAACCATTTTTATCATGATGGTCAAGTCGGATACCTGCATTCATTGTCAATTTTTTATCTAAAACGGATTGTTGAATGTTTATATAACCGGCATAATTGTTTAAATGAATATCTACTAATGGAATATCCTCGAAGTCGGGTAATTCATTCCATGCATTTCCTCCAAACTGCAGGAAATCGAATCCGACTGTTGTTTTATTCCCATCGAATAAGGAATAGGATTGATTTGCTGAAAAACCTAACATTTGATCTTTTGAATGAAAGTAGCTCTTTATGGATGAAGAATTTCTTGGATATCCATTGTTTATATAGTGTGAACCAAAATTATAGTAAAACTTAACGGCTCCTGAAGTATTCTTATATTCATTTTCAATAACTGCTGATGCAACTCCGCGCAAAATATCGGCGTCATTGTTAATATAAGGATTCTTTATTGATCCGGGATTGGAACTTAAAGTCTTGGAAATATTAAAATCTACAAAACCTGTCCAGTTCTCTGTGAAGTCGTATCCCAGGTTACCATTACCGTTAATCTGTTCGAACTCCATGTTCTCGCGATGACCGTCGGAGCGGTTGAGTCCAATGTTTCCGTTTGCATGGATTTGGTTTTTCCTGAACCCCCCAGTGACTTCGGTAATTAATGAGTTATAACTTCCATACATAACTTGTGCTAAAAGATTTTTACCGTTAGTCTTTTGCTTTTTTGTGATTATGTTTATGACTCCACCCATCGCATTAGAACCATACAACATGGAAGCTGGACCACGGATAACCTCAACTCTTTCGGTTATCATAGATTGATAACTGTCGGCCAAAGGATGTCCCATCAATCCCATATATTGAGGATGCCCGTCTATCAATACTAAAACTCCCGAAGTAGGTGTACCTCCAATTCCGCGAATACTCATACTTCCTGCAGAACCTTCGGCAACGCCAAATCCCATCACACCACGTTGCGTTATAAAGAGTCCAGGGACTTCTTCTGAGAGTAATGGCAACAATGATGATTGAAGCCTGTTTTCGATTGTAATACCTGACACAACTGATATACTCATAGGCACTGTTTTCAAATTTACTTTAGGCATTGTACCTGTAACAATTATTTCCTCCAGGCTAAAACTATCCGGTTCATTTTCATGAGAGATTGTTTGCGCTTGTACTTGTACAGAGCAGAAAAGAGTTATAAGTAAAAGGTATATTAATCGATTCATTTTATATATTCCAAGGAAAGCGAAAACAAGATTCGTTAAATAAAAAGTAATCCGCATTGCCATTTACAGCAAAGGTTTTTACAAGTTTGGCATCGGGTTTTAATAACTCAATGGCAAACTTTACTGTTGCACCTGTTTTAATTCGGTCTTCTACTAAAAGAATACTTTTGTCTTTATAATCAAAGTCGATAGGAGACAATAGCTTAGGATTATTGTATTTTTGCTTTTGGTTTTGATCTCTTAGATTGATTTTCAATAACTGAATGTCGATGTTTAGGCGTTGATTGATTATGGCTGCCGGTATAATACCTCCATTTGCAATGGCAATAATCATATCAAAAGTTTCGTGAAATTCAATTTCACGAAACCTTTTTATGACATCATCAAATGATTTTCCTTCAATCATATTATGCTTTTTTGAGTGCTTTCAATACCAAGAAACCTCCAATAAGTTGAATCAATATTCCCGGAAGTCCTATTCTGAAATCTTGAATCGCAATATTAAAGTTCTGTGTCATAGCCCATTCAATACCTGTCCCAACAAGCTGATATGCAAGAATTGCAAAAAGAATACCCCAGATTGATACTTTACCGAAATATTTGGCTGCTTGTGATGCTGCAACAGCAAGAATAACTGATTTAAAAATGATTGCAGGAAGAACCGACATTTCAGGCATTCCAAACAATAAACTGTTTACCAGTGGTGAAAATGCTGCTGTTATCAAACCTACAAATATTCCGTATTTATAAGCTGCTATAAGCGTAAAGAAATAAATCGGTAAAAGGATTAAACCTCCTTGGGGAATCAAGTGAGCAAGTTGTGGCAACAATAAGTTTCCAATAATAAAAAGACCCGCAAATAAATAGGTCTTGGCATTTCTCAATTCAAGAGAATAAAGTTTTGTTGTTGTTGTCATGTTTTTTTTGTTTTTTAAGTTATATAATTTGTTGTTTATGTCTTTATTTAAATAATAATGGAGCAAATTCAGATAAATATATTCGCCAATTACGCCATGTGTGACCGCCTTCTGATTCACGATACGTATATTTCATTCCAATTCTATCTAATTCGGAACGATACTCAGTGTTGGCTTTATATAAGAAATCGTCCTTACCTATTCCAATCCAGTAGAGTTTGTAACCGTTGTTTTTTTGCTTTTGTAAGGTTGATTCAATATTTGCATATACTTTTGATTGATTTCTCTCATTTGGTTTAATGGCCCCAGAGAAAAGACCGATATAGTCAAATGTGTTTGGATAGTATCTTGAAATATGTAGTGAATGGAATCCCCCCATAGAAAGACCTGCTATAGCTCGTCCAGATTTATTTTTGATTGTTCTATAGTTATTATCAATAAAGTTGACAATGTCAATAAAAGTTTCTTCCATCTGTCCGTCCATTGTGTGTGGCAAGTTGAAATTCGGTTTGTAAAAACCTTTACTTGATTCGCCTGGAGCTGCTTCCTGAGCTACATTTCCATTGGGCATTACAACAATCATAGGCGCTGCTTTTCCTGTGGCGATCAAATTATCTAAGATTTGTGATGCTCTACCAAGTGTCATCCATGCTTCTTCATCACCTCCCATTCCGTGAAGTAAATAAAGTACAGGAAATTGTTTTTTGCCGGATTCGTAACCTGGTGGGGTATAGATAGTTATTCGGCGTGTCATTTTATTTCCAGGTGACTGATACCAACGTTTTGCAACAGTTCCGTGTGGGACTTCGTTAACTTTATATAAATCGGCTTGACCACCTTCAACAAGCATTATATTTAGTGTGTTGGTAACATCGCGACGGTAATAAACATTATTAGGGTCATTCACCTGCAGACTATCTACTATAAATGCATATGTATATAATTCTGAATCAAGTGGTTTAGTTGTAAAACTCCATAGCCCATTCTGGTCTTTTGTCATTTGCTCTGTTCCGGGCATCCAACCATTAATTGGGAGAAAATCTCCTCCAACACTTACATTTTCAGCATGGGGAGCCAAAAAACGAAATGTTACAGATTTATCATTGTGTATTTCCGGAGAAATGATATCTTTTACTGCACTAAAATCCAGGTTTTCCTGAGATAAAAGTGAAATAGAAGTTGTTGCTAATATCAACAGTATCAATGTTATTCTTTTCATGTTAGATGATAATTAATGATTAATGCAGAATTTTAGTTAAACAAATATAGTTTATTTTTTTTGATGAACATAATTAGTTGTTTGCAAATGTAGTTCAACCACATAAGGTAAATGGTCTGAAGGATAGTGTGCGTCAGTTATAACAGTTTCATTGCCGAATGAGATGTTTTTATCTTTACTAAAGAAGACATAGTCAATTTTCTTCCTTGGTTTGATATTTGGAATAGTAGGAGCATTCTGACTGGAAGCGTTTTGAAATTGTTGTTTCAGAATTTTAACTGATCCACTTTCGGGTGTAGCATTCATATCTCCGGTCAAGATAACCGGAAGTGCAAATGTGTGGGATAATGAAATGATTTCTTTTGCTTGAAGAATTCTGTTCATCTCTGATGTGTGATCCCAATGTGACACAGTAAAAATTATATCATTTCCTTTAGATAGTGAAATCTTTGCAATTGCAATTACTCGACTTTCGCTTTCTAAGTTTGAATCTTTCGGTAAAGGAATAGTTTGTTCCTCTATTATTGGATATTTGGATAAAATACCAACTCCGTAACCTCCTTCCTGATAAGGAATGGATTTGCCAAAATAGTAATTCATGCCTAATTTATCCGCGAGATATTTTAGTTGGAACACTTTATTTGAACGACTTGTGACGCTGTCTAACTCTTGCAATCCAATTAGATCTGCATTTGAACGTAAGATAACATCTACAACTGCGTCTAGATCAATCATATCTGCTTTTTGTGATGGTGGATTGGCATGATGAATATTATAAGTCATTACTTTTATTGTAGGTTCGAGTAATGAATTGGATGGTTGGATGTATTTATTTGAATTGCAACCGATAAAAAGTATAAGGGAAAAGAACAAAGCGCTTTTAGTTTTCATAAACAATCCTTTATTTAAAAGAGCGACACAAATATAAAAAATAAAATGGCTATAAGATGTTTTCATCTCTATTAATTACTATTTTTGTCATATAAATTGCATGAATAATGATAAATGAATTAATAGTAGATAGGAAATCGATGTGAAAGTGTAATTTGTGTATTAATATGTGGAAAACAAGAATAATAGGAAGAAAATCAAAACGAAAAAAATAAAAGGTTTTATTGTGGAAAATAAAAAAGGAAATACCAATCTTATTGCTATAATTTTTGCACTTACATCAGTAATATTAGCTATCTTACTAATTATCAATATTGGTCGCAATAAAGAATCATCATATAACAGTTCATCAATACTTGCGAGAATTGACAATATTAAAGAACTTGCTACGGTTAAATATAATTATACTGGGGTTATTAGTTATAAAGATTACTTGAAATTCATGAATTTAAATGTACCACTTACAGAAAAGTATTTTCTTTTAAAGTATAGTGGTTATATAAAAGCGGGTGTGGATTTTAGTCGTGTAAAAGTTGATATTGTCAATGAAGTTGTTTATGTGTCAATACCTAAATCAAAAATACTGGATACAATAATTGACGAAAAATCGATTCAGGTGTTTAATGAAAGTGAAAATGCTTTTAATCCTATCAAAATCAATGATTATAATAAAGCCTTATCGACAGAAAAAAGTACGATGCAACGTGAAGCCATAAATCAGGGATTATTAAAAGATGCAACTGACCAAGCAAAATTAGCGATAACTTCACTACTAAAAGGGATGGGTTTTGAAAGTATTGTTATTACAGAAGAAATAGAGATGCCTCAAATTCATTAATAGTTATAAATATGAAATTTACTACACGATTATTTTTATATTGGATAACCATATTTCTGGTTTTTTTTGTAGCAGTTATTGCAATTATGTCTGTATTGTGGAAATCGAATTTTGAATTTTGGCAATTACTGATTGTGTTTTTTATTGCTGGAGTGATACCTCCTGGTATTATTACTTCTATGTTTTACAGACGATTGAACTATATGGAGTCTGATGATATTGAACCTCCTAAATTCACTGGAAGTGAGAAAGCAGAATTTATATATAAAGGAAGGACTGATCATCCTTTTGATGAAATACTTCAACGAATTGACAGACAATGGATTATTTCATATTCAGACAGAGAAAAGCGAGTATTGAAATTTAAAACTGATTCCAGGGTTTTTTCATGGGGAATTGGTGGATATCTTCATATGATAGACGATAATAAAGTACAGGTTTACGTTTACCCACCGCACAAAGATTCGAGACGTGAGTTAATGGTTATGAATCAAACACTCAGTCTTATGCAATCTGTACTTAATCCACGATGATTTCATCCTCAAATGGATATCCTTCACAATATTTGATAACATATTTATTAACGAACTCCAGAAAATCTAAATGTTGTTCTTTAGAAATCGTTTTTGGATAGCTGAGCATAAGAAGTTCTTGTGATCGTCCTTCCATTCGATAGGGGAGGTGCATAAACCGAAAAGGAGTAAGCATAAAACCTGCTCTTTCGTAAAACTGGAGTCTGCGAACCGATAATTCGTTTATCAAAGGATCAATCTCGAGAATGATTGAATGGGTGGTGTCTTTTAGATGTCTTAATATCTGTGATCCAAGGCCTTGCTTGCGCAAATCAGGATTAACAGCCAGGTATTCAAGGTAGCGGTACGAATTCCATTCCCAATAGAACAAAAGTCCTATAAGTTGACTTCCTTCCCACGCAGATATCGGATGGAACATGGGATCTGCACATGCTCGAATATGGTCTTCCAGTTTGCGTCGTTCGGCTAAAGGAAAACTATCTTCATAAAGTTGCCACACTTCATTCCATTTTTTAATATTGCTAAGTTCTATAGTACGAAATTCCATGACTGTTATTATTTACAATTACAAAAATACAAAAAAAGCGGAACAGGTCCGCTTTAAGTAAAAGATTGTATATTATTATATTTCACAAGTTCCATCTATAGAACATGATTTGCCTTTCTTAACTCCCAATTTGGTTTCGTTTGAAACGATCCAATTGTTGTAAACTTTGTTCATTAACTTTAGGAAAAGATCCACCGGTTCTGAACCTACAATAGCTTGAGTTCGGTCAAAAAGGAAAGTTGGCACAGTGTCAAATCCAAGATTATGAGCTTCTTGAATATCCTGTGTAATATCATAAATGAAATCATCGCTATTCAGCATGTTTTGTATATCCGATTCCAAGAGTCCAGCATCTTTACCAATAGAAACGAGTAAATCCCAATCGCTATAATCTTTTGCATCTTCAAAATACGCTTTTCCTAGATCTCCAATAACTTTTGAATCAGCTCCTGGAGTTCCTTTTTGCTTTGCAAGCTTTATAAGTCGGTGAGCATCACGTGAGTTGGCGGCAATAGAATTATTTAAATTGAATTTTAAGCCAGCATCTTCTGATAATTTCTTTACACTTTCAAACATTCGATTTACCCGATCCTCACTCATACCAGCAGTTTTAGTTAGATATTCAGTTACTGGATATCCATTACCCCTGTCCGGTAAATTAGGATTTAATTGAAACGCTTTCCATTCTATTTCCAGTATATCTGCATGTTCAAATTGACTTAACGCTTTCTCATAGTAATTTTTACCTATATAGCAATAAGGGCACATTATATCACTCCATACTTCTACTATAATTTTATTTGTTGTCATATTACATAATTGTATTTTAGACCATTAAACAATGGTTAGTAGGATTTTGTTTAATAACGATGAATTATTAAAAACAGCAGGGATACAAAAAATATAATATGTACCCCCGCAGATAAATTTATAATTGAATAATGAAATTAACTTTCATGTTGTTCATGTTCAGCTTTCTTCATTATGATCTTTTGATT
>JBAYZS010000046.1:0-18365 GCA_041672395.1 Dysgonamonadaceae bacterium
ATTAACCATCCACTTGATAATTTGATTAATCTTTTGTTAGTCATCTTTACTGGTAATTGTTTTAATTTAATGATATTTTAAAATTTTTATTAGAGTATTAACGTATTAATATTTAAAAGTAATATGATAAAAATCAATATGATTATAAAAGTCCGTTTTTTAATGTTTCTAAAAAAGCATTTATGTTTAACGTTTAATTAATAAAATTAAACAAATGAAAGTATAATAATCCATATTTTGACAAACAATTAGGTTATAAGATGTTAATCAAGAGTGTTAAAATATCAATGATGTTAATTAGTCCAAAGATAATAAATGCTTTAACATGTAATGAAAGCATTGAAAAAAATAAATTATATGCCTTGATATTAGACTTATTAATGATAATGAAAATTATATAAACATAAAAAGCCGACTAAAAACTAGTCGGCTTTTTATGTAGGAAGGAGTCCTCTTTATTTTATACACAAAATAATAGTATTACTCAAAATCGATTCACTTTAGTTAAGACGTTTCAAAAAAGAGCGTAAACACATCTTTTTGCCATATACTTCAGAACATGAAAACTTCTTAAATTGTCAAATTTAGAAATGATAACTATAAATGCCAGCCTAAGAAGTAATAAAAGAATTATTTAAACCAATGTTTATTAGTGAAAAAACCAAATTACTATCAAATTTTGAAGCAGAACCTAAAGCTCAATGGTTAATGTTTTCCGTCATCTACAAAAACTCCTTTTTATAGGAAGAATTAGTAAAAAAAAGAAACAGTTGAAACAAGATATGGTGTATTTCGAAAAAATAAACAATTATCAATCGCTTTTTTAAGTCGATATTTTAACTGGTTTATTCAAACAGATTTGCAACTTTTGCAAAACGAGCTGTTCACATAAGTTTTAATTGATACTTAAAACCGATTTTCAAGAAGAGTTCAAGCATTTCAGATGATTTGCGAAAACTTATCTTAATCACGATAGACTTACTAAATTGCTTGCTTTAATAAATTGGTATATATCAAAGTGTCAATAAAGAAAGAATGTAACAATCAGCAATTCTGTTAGATTTTAGGAAATAACAAGCGGATAAAACCGCAACATATCTTTTTGTGAAACCATCCTACATAGAATTGAGTTTTTAATGTCGCCTAAATGAAGAATGCCTCACCTTAACGAAAGTTTAACAAAAGTATTTGATAGAATCAATTTACAAGAAAGATTCATTGTGAGATGGACCTTAAAGCAAATATGTAATATCTAAATAAATTTGGCATCGTTTTTCATCATACATGAGAATAGTCAATCAACAGTACAAAACAAAAACTTCTTTGAGTTAATGAATTGAAGAAATACAGAATAAAAATAGTATAAACTATCATTAACTCTCATTCTAATATTGAAGATATTCTCTTATTTGTGTACAAAATGTCAAAGAACTCCTTGTATCTTCAGTACGGATATAACTCGTACATTGTTCACTTTGATACATCGCAAATATAACATACTCGATTGATGTTTCCAAATATTTTGAGCATAACATATGAACAACTTATGAACAATATCTTAACAAGTTATGAACAGTTTTTAAAGGTGGTTTAAGCAAAAGTAAATTTAGTGAAATTCAATGGCTTGAAGATAATTGAAGTCCGACTACTGAAATAATGAGGGTAGTAAGGAAAAACATTCTCCAGAATGTTACTGGTTCTTGGAAAGCAAATATTCCAACAATCACCGTACCCACAGCGCCGATAGCACCCCAAACAGCGTAAGCAGTTCCCACTGGAATGGCTTTTTCGCCCCCCGTTGCTTTAAAGAGTAAAATCATGCTGCTGCTAACGAATATAAGAAACATAACAATCCAAAACCACATCTCTTTTCCTGATGTTTGATGAATTTTACCAAGACTTGTAGCAAATCCTGTTTCACATATACCTCCAATAATCAGAAATAACCAGTTGATACTCATTATTACTCAAATTTTATAGATTTGACAGGTGTAATTTTTGATACCAAATAAGAAGGACCGATCATCATTATCAAAGTGACAATCAGTGTTCCTATATTAAGTAGGATCAAGTGCAAGAAATTCATCTCAATGGGTACAGCTGAAAGATAATATGTTACCGGATCAAGCTTGAGAATTTGAAACTTTTCCTGGATAAAACAGATGGAAAGTCCGATTATGTTACCCCAAATCATACCCTTGCCAATAAGAAATGCCGAAAGATAAAGAAATACTTTACGAATGCTAAAGTTCCTTGCCCCCACAGCTTTTAGAATACCAATCATGTTTGTACGCTCCAAAATAATGATGAGTAAGCCGGAAATCATTGTGAAACCAGATACAATTATCATCAAAATGATGATAACCCAGACATTTACATCCAGCAGATCTAACCAATTGAATATGATAGGATTAATGTTCTTTATTGATAGAGGATATAGTGAATTGTCCAGACGATCTTTGTAGTCTGACAAATCATAAAATAACTCTTGAGTCGTTTGATCAAGTTTGTCGAAATCCTTCACCATCAGTTCAACCCCACTTACCATATCAGTATCCCAATTATTAAGTTTTGCAAGAATGTTGATATCCGTTATGGCATACATTTTATCATACTGCTCAAAATTGGTTTCATAGATGCCAGTTATAGTGAATCTTCTTGCACGAACCGGTTCTTGAATAAAATAGGTGGTAAAGCGATCGCCAAGTTTCAGGTGCAGTTTGTCCGCAATATATTTTGAAATAATCGCTTGATTAGCATCTGTAGTGTCGTTTGGTTGAAGGACTTTGCCCGCGATCATGTTTTTTTGGAAGAACTCCCAATTAAAATCTTTGTCAACACCTTTTAAGACAACCCCCTGGAAATCCTCGTCAGTCTTAATTATTGCCGGTTTTGTAATAAAAGGTTGAATACTTTTTATTTGAGGGTTAGACATGATTAGGTTTACGAGCGTATCCGAATATGAAATCGGTAAATTCTCGTAAGTCGCGGACTGGCTATAACTACTGGTGATTTGAATGTGTGAACCAAAGCCAACGATTTTATCGCGGATTTCTTTTTTAAAACCCACAATAACGCAAACAGAAACGATCATTACAGCCAATCCCAGTGCAATTCCGGCAATAGCGATTTTAACTGCAGGAGAAGAAACCTTCTTTTCGTTTTTCTTATCCCCTTTTAAGATTCGTTTAGCTATAAAAAGTTCAACACGCATTCTTTCTTATTTTCTTTCTTTATATTCTGCCAATGCTTTCTCCAGTAATGTCATGGCAATATCTAAATCATTAATGTTTAAGACATAAGCGATACGCACTTCATTACGACCTAACCCCGGAGTAACATAAAAACCAGAAGCAGGTGCCATAAAAATAGTCTTTCCTTCATATTGAAAATCAGATAAGCACCATGCGCAAAAATCTTCAGCATCATCTACAGGAAGTTTGGCAAGAGTATAGAAAGCGCCCATTGGTACAGGAGAGTAAACGCCCGGTATTTTATTTAGACGATCCAAAAGATAATCTCTTCTGCTCAGGTATTCATTAAAATTTGTTTGCATGTAAAGTTCACCTTCGTCCAAAGAAGCATTTGCTGCTATTTGTCCAATCAGAGGAGGACTCAAGCGAGCCTGACAAAACTTCATCACTGTATCATGGATTTTTTTGTTCTTTGTGATCAATGCCCCGATTCGAATTCCGCATTCGCTATATCTTTTTGAAACCGAATCGATTAGTACAACATTATCTTCAATCTCTTTCAGATGGCAAGCCGAAACATAAGGCATATTGTTATAAATAAATTCACGATAAACCTCATCAGAGAACAAGAACAAATTATATTTCTTGACAAGCAAGCGAATTTTCTCCATCTCTTCGGCCGTATAAACATATCCGGTTGGATTATTCGGATTACATATCAGGATTGCCTTAGTGCGTTCATTGATTAGCTCTTCAAATTTAGAGATTGGTGGCAAAGCGAAACCAGTTTCAATCGACGAAGGTACTGTTTTAATCACCGCACCGGCAGAAACCGCAAAAGCCATGTAGTTTGCATAAGCCGGTTCGGGTATAATTATTTCATCACCCGGATTAAGGCATGCCAAAAATGAAAATAATACCGCTTCAGAACCACCTGTAGTAATAATTATATTATCAGATGTCAGATCAATATTATAAGAATTATAATATTTTACAAGATTTTCTCTGTAGAATCGATAACCGTCACTTGGGCTGTATTCCAATGTTTTACGATCAATTTGCCTTATTGCCTCCAGCGCTTTTGTCGGAGTAGGCAGATCCGGTTGCCCAATATTTAAATGATAAACCTTTATTCCTTTTGCTTTTGCTGCATCCGATAATGGAGCAAGTTTTCTGATCGGAGATGCAGGCATTAATTTACCTCTATCTGATATGTCCGGCATATATTTTTGTTCTCTTTAATAACCAATTTTTACGAAAGCAAAGGTAGTAAAAATATGTTTGTTGATAGAAGATATGTTTTGTATATTTGCTTGTTTAAAAACCAAAATAGTAAATTATCGATTATGGAAAACAAGATACTTCTTTTATTACTGACATTAATGTCATTATCTTTTATGTACTGCTCAGGAGATGAAAAAAGTCGTGGATGGAAGCTTACATGGGAAGATAACTTTGATCAAAACTCTATAAATGAATCTGTTTGGTCGAAAATACCCAGAGGTAGAAGCGACTGGAATAACTATATGAGCGACTATGATTCACTATATGATATAAAGGATAGTAATCTGGTACTAAGGGGAATTCAGAATGTTGTATTGCCCAATGACACAGCACCGTATCTAACCGGAGGTGTATTTACAAAAGATAAAAAGACATTTGGTTATGGAAGATTAGAAATCCGCGCAAAATTTCATGGAGCAAAAGGCGCATGGCCAGCATTTTGGATGTTGCCCGCCCATGGTCAATGGCCAAAAGGCGGAGAAATTGATATTATGGAACGATTAAGTTTTGAAGACAAAGTTTATCAGACCGTTCATTCAAGTTATACCCATGTTTTAGGAATAAAAGACAATCCCAAAAACAGTTCGACAGGAGTAATAGACCCTAATGAATATAATGTTTATGCAGTTGAAAAGTATCCCGATAGTTTAGTCTTTTTTGTAAACGGTAAACAAACATTTACCTATCCACGAATTCAAACAGATAAAGAAGGTCAATTTCCCTTTGATGAAGATGAATTTTATCTACTCATTGACATGCAACTTGGCGGCAGTTGGGTTGGAGCCGTTGATCCTAAAGATCTTCCCGTTCAAATGGAAATCGATTGGGTACGATTCTATGAGCTGAAGCAATAAAGTTATCAGTAGTCGCTCTTCAGCCTCATTTATTCTTCAAAGCCCATTTGATTCCTCTTTTTTGTATCTCGAGAACCTCAGGGATTTTGAAATCTTGCATGGTATGTCCTAAAGAAGAGTAGAAGATCCGTCCCTTACCATACTCTTTTTTCCATACAACCGGAACCTTGCTGCCATTGATCCATGGAGTGTAATCACCTGTAAAAGTAGTAGTTGCAAGAACCTTTATGTTTGGGTCCACATGCAAATAATATTGTTCAGAATGAATATTGAAGTCGTATATCCCTTTGGTAACCTCATCATTGTGATCAGTAATGTTTACCCGATAATCAATCACACCACCCGGGTGAGCCACCCATTGGCCACCGACCATGAACTGATACTCGGTATTTTCCCTAAACGAATCACCAATACCACCGTGCCAACCCGTAAATCCACAACCATTTATCACCGTATAAAGTAAACCTTTTTCCTGTTCCGGAGTTAATTTTCCCATTGTCCAAGTTTGAATGATGAGATCAAGAGAATTCATTAAATCCTTGTCCAGATAACTATCCAGCGAATCAGAAATGATAACATTTGCCCCTTCAGATTTGAGCCATGGGACAAAGACATCGATCGATTGTTTTGGCTCATGACCTTCCCATCCGCCCCACACAAAGAGTATTTTTCTGTCTTTTAGAGGCGATTCGTTGATTTTTGAAGTAATGTTTCCAATAACAACATTTGGAAACATTACAGTAGTTGCTCCAGCAAAAATAGAAGAGCGTAAAAACTCACGGCGCGAATTATTTTTCATAGTATCAGGGTTTTATAAAGGAAATGAATGATTAAATAATCTCTCTTCAGCTAATTTCTCATACTTTGTACCATTCTCTCCATAATTTGTATAAGGATAAATACTTATACCTCCACGAGGTGTAAAAATGCCAGTTACCTCAATGTATTTGGGATCCATTAGCTTAATCAAGTCTTTCATGATAATATTTACGCAATCCTCATGAAAAGCCCCATGGTTTCTGAAACTAAAAAGATACAATTTCAAGCTTTTACTTTCGACCATTTTGACTTTTGGAATATAATCAATTCTGATTTTCGCATAATCCGGTTGTCCTGTGATAGGGCAAAGACTTGTAAACTCCGGGCAATCGAAAGTCACCCAATAATCGTTTTTCTGATGTTTGTTCTCAAAAGCTTCCAGCACCTCAGGAGCATAATCCTGTTTATATTCAGTTTTCTTACCTAATAAAGTTAAATCATCTGTTTGCATATTCTTGAGAATTTAAATATTCGTCTAATCCTTTGTTTCGAAGTTTGCATGCAGGGCAATGTCCACATCCCTCTGCAATAATTCCGTTATAGCAAGTAAGCGTTTCATTTCTAACAAGATCAAAAACGCCCAGCTTGTCGGCAAGTTGCCAAACCTGCTTTTTGTTTCGCCACATCAGAGGAGTATGAATTAAGAATTGTTTATCCATTGCCAGATTCAGCGATGTATTTACCGAGTGAATAAAAGTATCTCTGCAATCCGGATAACCGCTAAAGTCCGCTTCTGAAACACCCGTAACCAAGTGTCGAATTGATTTTACATAAGCAATAGTTGCCGCAAAAGTAAGGAATAACATATTCCTTCCCGGAACAAAAGTGTTGGGGTAGGAGTTAGCAGGTTTCTCGTCGTCCATCACAATGGAAGTGTCTGTAAGTGAGTTTGGTGCAAGATGTGAGATGATGCTTGCGTCAAGAATTTGAAACGGCACATCTGCCATTTCAGCAATTCGTTCAGCATTTTTCACCTCTTGCGTATGACGCTGTCCGTAAGTAAAGCACAGTGTATGAACGTTTCTAAAATGTTTTTTTGCCCAATAAAGGCATGTAGTCGAATCTTGTCCCCCCGAAAAAAGTACAAGGGCGTCCTCGTTTTTATAATTACTCATTAGCTCTCTGTTTTTAATGTGGTTGCCTAAGTTACACAGAAAAGAAAAATCTTTTCGACTACAAATTTACGTTTTATTTTGATATTTATAAAGTTCATGAAGACCAATCAGCAACATTCTTTTTGTAAAGATGTTAGGTTTTTGTGTGGGGGTTTGCTGTGAGGATGGTGAGACCATAGTTAGACCATTAATAGAGTAGGTGTTATTTTAAATTTGGCATTTCGTCACGAGTTAGAACGATTGGGTTATTCAAAGCATTTTTCCACCAATCTATGTTTGCGTGAACATGTGAAGTCTCTAAAAAAGCACTGCTTGAAGTATTTACCGTTCTGTCAAAATCGTACCACGGCATAAACCACGACCATTTTGAACCGCTGTTCCATTGATCCGTTATGTTTGCCACATTTCCGCATTCGCTCAGTGTAATTATTTTATCAGGATATTTCTCAACCAGTTTATCAAACTCAGTCAGAATCTGTGATGTTGCCGTTTTGTTATAGATATCCCTTCCAATTATATCCACATATTCATCACCCGGATACCAATCCGGATCATTGTTTTCAGTAGTCCATACCCAAATAAGATTGTTCAATTGATGAATGTTAGTCATCCTTTCGTACATCAATTTCCAGAGCGCTTTGAACGGGCCAGCCCCTTTGGCACCCCACCAAAACCAGGCCGTTCCCCCCGGATAACTGTTTGTATTTCCGGCAGCCTCATGCAACGGTCGCCATATCACAGGTATGTTTTTGTTTTTCAGAAGTTTCAAATAACCAGCCACTTCATCAATATCTTTGATCATCAATTTATATTCAGTCGAGTTTGTGTCCGATATTTTACTAACATCGAACAACGTTTTTTCAGGTTCAGGTCCGTAATAAAAACTTGCCGCATCCCCGATTCCGCTGTTAGCCGGTACGTTCCAGTGCCACATTGCCGCCACTAAACCATTATTGTTCCACCAGTTTTCCACAATTTCAGTATTGTTATAATCAATCCAACTGTTCGGTGAATAATGATGAAAAATAAAATCGAAACAGTTCAGCGCCGGATATTTTCCCGTATGTTTGTAAACCCATTCCGCTTCGTTAATGTTCCAGCTCACGTTAGCCATTGTGCCTGATATTAAGGTCTTACCGTAATTATCCCTAAAAAAAATGTAGACATTTTTCACCTCTTTAGTAGGGTTGGGAACAACTAAATTAGTTTTGATAACCTGTTCTTTTTTACCTTCGGTCTTAAATGATATATTGACAACAGATGCGTATAATCCGTAAATACCTTTTACTTTCCCCGCGGGAATTGTTAGTGAATATATGGTCCCCGGTTTGAGGTTCACATTTACTTTCAGTTCTTTACCGCTTGTCGAAGCCGATATTACATCATTTCCATTCAGCGTTATGTTGTGAGGTAAAGTAAGCGTTATGTCCTGATTAAATCTTAACGACAAGGTTGTTTCTCCTGTAACCCAATTCGTTGCACCGTTTGTCGGAGATGAAAACACTAATTCAGGAGCTTTTTTCTCAACATTATCATCGGGATTATTTCCAGAAGAACAAGAAAATAGTTGTAGGAATAGCAGCAGACTGATTGTCGACCATTCTATTAAGTCTTTTTTATGCATCATTTGTTTAAATATCAAATGGAGGGGATTAATATCCCCTTCATTATACATGTTTAAAGTTTTTCGTACCTAATATTATCAATACAGAATCCAGTAAAGTTTGAGCTGCTTACCCAAGTCGCGATTCCCCATTCACCCCCTTTTGAAGGTGTTGGATCAGCCAAATCACCCCAAGCCGAGAGCGGAATTGTAATAGTTTTCCAATCACCTCCGGTACTCCAGTTGCCACCAACAAGCAAGTATGGCATTATGTTTGCTACTTTACCGCCGAGCATTATTCTGATTTCTGCGTTTGTAGCAGGAATATCAATGCGCAGACGAACATCCATTTTTAGCACATGATCAGATTTTGTTACTGAAGGGTGAGTCATCCAGTTTTCAGCAAACCACCAGTAACCTCCATTCCAGTTAGCGGCAGTAATTTCATAATATTTTCCCGAAATAGCATCAGTCGGATTACCTTCACCTCCAACACCATTCCATCTACCATCATTTGCCAATCCATTTTCAAAGTCGAAAATCATTAATGCCGGATCAACAACCGGATCTGTTCCTTGAATAGATATGTTTGCAAGCACTTCTTTATCGTTAAAAGTAACCAGTTTCAACGTTACCGCCCCCTTCTTAGCATTTTCGGGAACATACACCTCCAGTAAAGTCGCCGAACGTGTACCATATTGAGTAGCTTTTACATTATCAGCAAAAATTACCGACTCAACCAGGTTTAATTTTGTACCGGTTATGGATAGTAATTGTCCCGGTTTTATGGCGGAAACCATATTCGTGATTACAGGTACATCAGCTGCAGTAACAGTCAGAATATCCGCAGATTCCACTTGCGTTCCGTTCACCGTTATCAATGTGATTTTCCCTGTGGTGGCTGTTGGAGGAACAGTAACAATAAAAGAAGTTTCTGAAGTGGGAGTAATCTTTACATTTTCTGTTACAGATAGAAATTTTACTTCCCGAACCAAATCAAGGTCCGTTCCTGTAATAGTAATATCGTTCCCAGCCATAATGGTAGCTGGTGTAAACGACGAAATTACAGGTTTCACGTAATCAAATGCAGGCGTTTCCACTGTTTTTGTCGATAAAGTTGTGAGCACTGCTTTGGTGGCTGTTGCTTTATCGGGAACAGTGAGCTTAATCTCCGTGGCATTTTTTGAATTAATGGTTGCATCTAATTCGCCAATCTTTATTCCCGACACCAAATCAAGATCTTTTCCGGTAATGGTCAGTGTTTTCCCATTCTTAACCGTCAACGGGGCTACTGCTAACTCTGTGGGCATAAGCATTGTAAGAGGTGTTGCATTCACTATCTCCACACCCGATTTAGCAATTAGTTTTATTGTCCCGTCTTTTACATCTGTTGGCACAGTTACGGTAATTGTAGTAAAGCTTTGATTCACCGTAAAAGAAGTCACTTTTTTGTCGCCGCCAAAAACAATTGAAGCGATCAGATTCAGATCTTTGCCAGTGATAGTCAAGTTGTTTCCCGCTTTTATTGTAGTAGGAGCAAAAGATGTAAAAGTAGGAAGAACAATGTTCACATCCGTTGCAGAATACACTTCGATTGGAATATCAGCTCCATTAGATATTCTGATTTTGCCAGTCTGAGCCTCTTCAGGCACAATCACTTCAATCTTCTTGCGCGTCTGACTTACGAAAGCTGTATGAGGAACAACCACACCATCAAAGAAAATCACCTCTTTGATAAGATTCAAATAATCCCCTTCAATTGTAAGAACGTCACCCACTTTTAAATTTCCGGTTGACACACTACTGATGATGATAGGTTCTTCATATGTGAGCATTGTTAATGTAGTAATATCACCCTGAGGCGTTTTCAGCACCACTTTTCCTGGCAAAGCATCTTGCGGAATAACCACTTTTATTTCGTTGTCACTCACCGGTATGATGGATGTGATTTCTGCCGTTCCCGGTATCACAACTGCCGTTACCAAATTCATATTATTTCCAATAAATCGCAGCTCACCGCCCCTTAAAGCAGGAGAAGGTCCAAACGATTTCAAGATAATTGCATTGTCTGCCGTATCACTATTTTCGCATGAGTTAAACCCAGTAACCATCAACAGCAGAATAGCCATTGCCGTTACAAATTGTGACAACCGTTTAAATAATTTATTTTCTTGCATAATTGTAAATGTTTATATGTTATTCTGCCGGTACAACACGCACGTTATCAATTAGAATAGTAGGGCTGCAAGCAATTCCTTCCACGCCCCCCTGTAACACATGAATAACGAAACTACCCAACTTACTTGGCAGCTTATCCAATACATTTCCGCCAGCATCAAATTTGAAGTCTTTCATAGGAATGGAAACAGTTACCCAACCATTTGTTGTGAATCCATCCACACCTTTACCTTGCCATGGCATCCATAAAGCCCTTGGATAAGTTGCACTGGAATTAGGACCGTTTCCTGCTGTGTTCCAGTCGCAAAAAACAAATTGCATGGCCACAGAACTCCACTTATTCAGTACGTTTACTTCAAATTTAAATATAGATGTTGCTACATCGCTTGTAAATAATGGAGCATCAGGTCTTCCATTTGCTTGTCCCCATAAGTAACAAGCAAATCCAGCTTCGTCGCCCCATTCCCAAGCACCGCCACCCAAGCTACCTGAGAATTTCAGATAATTACCAGAAATGCTATAAGTAGGGTTAGCTTCAAGCGTTCCCGGGCGCCAGCTTCCATCAGCTTTGAGGTTATCAAAATTAAGAAAAATACCTCTATCATCTCTGAAGATAAAAGAAGACCGTCCATTACCATAAATTGTGCTCACATTGATGTTTCCTTTTTGGCTACCCGTCGGTATTTTAAAAGTCACTTGAGTTTTCTGGATGTTAGTTATCTCTGTTACCTTAACATTCCCTGCCATTGTTATTGTCAACGGTTTATTGGGGTCATCTAACAAATAATCACCATAAATAGTTGCAATTCCACCATCTACAATATGTTCGCAAGAAATACTGCTAACAACCGGATTTGGTACAAGCACCTTAAAATCGTATGGTATGGTGTCATTATTACCCGTGATCATATAAATTTTATTGGTCACAGTAGTAGGAATTGTTCTTGGAACGTTGACCAGTAAAGTATTATTAGTAATAAAATTAATGTTCAGCAACGCTTTTTGGTCGTTGAAGTACAGTTCTTTGATACTTGTCAGATTATTACCCACCAGACATATGTTTTGTTCCATATAGGCTCCAATTATCAAGGAGTCAGCTACATCCGGATTGCTGAAGCGAACATAATAAACTTCAGGAATACCTTCGGTTATCTTGTAACTACCATCGTTTGTATCCTCGCAAGTTGTAAAAGTACCAAGGGTACATAGAAATAGTACGATGGCGCTTATTTTTTTGATGGATTTATTTATATAATTATTCATAATGTGATGATGTTTTAATATGTATATCCGCTTAAGTCATATTCTACCGGTGCTTCTCTCAGATTCGGATTCATTGCTAAATCGGTATCCGGGAACGGGGCAAAAAACTTATCATGCGTAATGTTCAAATCAGCCATATCAGTGTTATATCTTGGAGTCGGTTTCCCATCACCTCCAATGATAATAGTACCATTTCCTGCTTTGTAGTATTCATTCAATCCAACATAGGTTTTTCTACGTTGAGCTTTTAACTTGTTCAGAGCTTCGTCCGGTTTATAATAATGTAAACGAACAAAATCATACCAGAAATCTCCTTCGCAAGCTAATTCCAGTCTTCGCTCTTTCCATATATCATCAAAAGTGATGGATGTTTTGGTGGATACTCCTGCACGAGTACGAACAGCATTAAATACCGAAAGAGCTTTTGCATCGGTTGTTGATGCATTATTGCCTAAAATAGCTTCAGCATAAACTAAATACACATCAGCCAATCTTAATAGATGCGTTGCCAAACTTGTTTTCATCTCTCCAATTCCTACTCCAGTGCCCAACAGATGGTCGTTATTGTTACCCACTAAATGTTTTACAGCGTTAGCACCTGTAGGACTGTCAAAATTTTCTCGACCAAGTTGAAAAGCTGTCCAGTCGAATCCCCCTTTATCAGCCCAAAAATATTCATACTTATCGCCATACATCATCATAGTAGCCTTACGTCGCGAATCCCCATTACGTCTTTGCGCCAGATTTAAAGCATCTTCACCAAAAGCATCTTGCAAATCAACTGATGGTCCGTCCCATCCGCCCCATCCTCCAAAATCGTCAAAACCCGCAAGGCATAGATCCGGTTGCATAGCGTTGGACGCTGTCCACTGCGGGGCCACAGTCCATCGCCAAGCTATCAAGCTTTCGCTTGCTTTATTGTTTTGGAGTCTAAAGATATCAGAATATACAGGTACTAATTCTCTTCCGCTTTCATTGATAACTTTCAGTGCGAATTCGACTGCTTTATCAAGGTCTTCTTGACGACGCGTACCGGTTTGACCTAATCCAGATTTGGTTAAATATACTTTCGATAACAATCCGTATGCCGAATATTTGTCGAATCTTCCAGATGCACCCGGGCGTGCAGGTAGCCATTCTATAGCTTGCTCCAAAGTCATGATTATATAATCATAGAGGTTTTCGGTAGTAGCTTTAAAAAGTGTATTATAATTACCCGTTGCAATTTCCGCAGAATTGTTGTGTATGATTGGAACTTCCCCCCAAATACGAACCATAAAGAAATAAGCCATAGCCTTCCATACCAGTGCTTCGCCCTTTGCCATGTTTCTTCCAGCTTCGGTAGTTTCCGGTCCCGCATAAAGATTAATATTCTCTATGATACTATTGCAATAAGCATTCACCGACCATAAAGACGCTGACATATTTGCCAGGTCTTCGTTGCTTGAAGTCAACGTAAAATCCTGATACGGACCTGGCCAGTAATAATTACCCGACTGAACCTCTCCAATTTTGAAGAAAGCCCTGCTGAAATCGTGCCAGGGTGAATTATAAATGGGATTCACAGCCTGAAGACATTGTTCATCATTCTGATAAAATGTGGAAACAGTATATCCGTCTTCGGTAGGGCGATTCAAAAAATCTTCACAGGATGATAGTCCGAAAACTAATCCTGTAAGAAGTAACAAGGTTATTGTTTTTATTGTTGTTTTCATATCGTTCATTCTTTCCTTTTATTAAAATGATAAACTTAATCCAATCGAATATATCCTTGGTGAAGGATAGCGTCCGTTGTCAAGACCAAATACATTAGCACTCTGCGGGTTAATGCCAATTTCTGGATCATAACCCGTGTATTTTGTGAATGTGTATATGTTCTGAATATTTGTATAGATTCTTATGCTTTCAATGTTAAAAGGACTTATCAATTGTTTTGGAATGATGTATCCTAATGTTATGTTTTTTATGCGCAAATAAGATCCGTCCTCTATGTAACGTGTACTGGTACGGTTATTGTCGTATGGCAAATTCCGACCGGCACGAGACATGGTGGTTCCATGATTTGACAGTTGCACGTTATCCACATCTTCAAACCAGTTGTTAATGGTGTAATTATTGCCTTGTGAATCTTTTTTTGTTATTGGATAATTTATAGTTTCATCTATTGCTACTATCTGGGCAAAATCCATGGCTTTGCGGAGTTGGTTGCTCCAATAGCCCATACTTGTCAAATTTCTGCCAATGTAATTCAATATTTTGTTTCCATAACTACCGTGCATAAACACCGACAAGTCGAAATTCTTATACCTGAACGTGTTGGTTAACCCAAATGTGAATTTAGGCAGAGGTGACCCAATAAATGTGCGATCTTGTTCGGTGATCTTGCCGTCTTGATTTATATCCCGGAATTTTACATCGCCTACAAATACAGTATTATAACGGTTATATACACCGTTTTCCGGGATTTGAGCGTACAGATGTTCTTTAATATCATCTGCACTCTGATAAATGCCGTCTGCTATATAGCCGTAAAACTGATATAAAGGTTCGCCAATTTCGGAACGACTCACAACATCAAACCATTGTCCGTAACCTTCTATGGATGAAGATGCTGTCCCATCAAGAGCAATTAACTTGTTTTTGTTAAATGACATCTGGAAATCGGTGTCCCATTCAAATTGACCTGTAAAGTTTCGTGAACTTATTGTGAATTCCAATCCTTTGTTGTTTATTGTTCCATAGTTGCCAAAAGGGGAGGAGAGTGCTGATGATGCATTTCCTCGAGTTCCCATATAAGATGGTAATTGTAGTTGCATCAACATATCTTTTGAGGTCTTGTCGTACAAATCAATAACCAGATTTAACCTTTCATTGAAAAAGCCTAGATCTAATCCTATGTTCAATTGTTCTTGTTTTTCCCATTTTACATATGGATTTGCAAGATTGCTCTGACGGTATCCTAATCCCAGATCGGAAGGCATTTTGCTGATAGCTGCTCCCCATCTGTAACCTCCAATATCGGAATTGCCTGTCTGTCCCCATCCAACACGGAGTTTTCCGTTACTTATGATATGGTTTATTGATTCAAAGAATTGTTCATTCGAAAATCGCCATGATCCTGCAAAGGAGTGGAATCCTGCCCATCGGTTTTTCGGACCAAAATTGGACGATCCGTCATATCTATAGGTATAGGTTCCATAATATCTGTTGTCGTAATCGTATGTCAAACGTGTAAAAAAAGATGCCATAGCTGCACTTCCAAAACCGCTGCCAATCTGGGGATCTTCACCAAGTGACGGGTTGTGAATGGTGTTACTAGGCAAATTTTCTGAGGCAACGCTCTGATTCTCCCATGATGATTCCCAGAGCTCTTGCCCTAACATGGCAGAGTAGTTATGTTTATCTACATTTCTGGTGTAGGTTACGTAGTTTTTTAATTGCCAGAAAAGGTTGTTATTTCGTTGAATTGAACTAAAGTTCTTTTCACGTTTGTTGGGACCGCCGTAATTGAAAGATGGACGCCAACGCTCGGCTCGTGAATTACTGATATCGTAACCAAGTTCACTATGCCAAACAAGATAGTTAATGGGTGTGATATCCATGAAGATGTTACCCGCAAGTTTGTTTCGTTGCAACGAGTTCCCTTCGTCCAAAGCTTTCGCTATTGGGTTGATACGGGTGTAACCTTCTCGTACAACATTTGCGTAATTACCTTCGGAATCATAAACCGGTATGTCGGGTGGGGTTAACAGTGAATATGTTAATACTCCTTCTTCTCCTTCGGCCAAACCCAATCGTTCGTTAGTAGAAGTGTACATTGTATTTAAACCGAGTTTCATCCACTTCTTAAACTGTGCATCCATATTGGCACGAAACGAATATCGGTTGAACTCAGTACCGATAATGGTACCAGCCTGATCCATGAATGATCCTGATACATAATATTGCACTCTTTCAGAACCTCCCTGTGCAGAAATGTTATGCTGGTTCATCATTGCGGGACGGAAAATGGCATCTTGCCAGTTTGTTCCTTCTCCCAATAACGTGGGGTCTTGATATTCTGGCGTTCCATCTTGTCCTCCAGTGGTGGCGGCAATAGCTGAATTATAAAGTGCATAATCGCGTAAATTCATCATATCCAGACGAATAACTTGGTTCTGAACGCCCATCATCCCTTCATAAGTGAATCGGGCTTCTCCCGCTTTACCTCTTTTTGTTGTGATTAATACAACTCCGTTAGCACCTTGCGCTCCATAGATTGCTGTAGCTGACGCATCTTTAAGAATTTCCATAGTTAGGATATCACCGGGATTTATGGTAGACATTGGAGATATTGATGTCATACTTCCGTTTCCTAATGCATCGCCTAATCCGACAGAATGGCCGCTTGTGCCGCCGCTCTGAACAATCACTCCATCAATAACATAAAGAGGTTCGGCATTAGAATTGATGGTAGCCTGACCGCGTATTCTAATTGATACGGATGATCCGGGCGCACCAGATGTCATCACGGATGAGACACCTGCGGCATGTCCTTGTAATGCTTGATCAAAATTTGTAATGATTGAACTTTTAATCGCTTCTTCTCCAATGGATACAGATGAGCCGGATAAGTCACTTTTTTTCATGGTTCCATATCCAACTACAACTACTTCTTCCAACATTTCGGTGTCTTCTTCCAAAGCAATGTTTATTGTCGATTGGTTTCCAACAATGACTTCAATTGTTTTAAATCCAATCATCGAAACAACCAGAATGGAATTGTCTGTGGTTAGATTTAAAGCAAATCGTCCATTAAAATCTGTAATGGTTCCATTTGAAGTGCCTTTCTCCGAAATATTGGCACCAATTAATGCAGTATTATCATTACCGTCAATTACTGTTCCGGTAATTCTTCGCTGCTGTGCCGATAACTGAAAGCTCATTAATAGAGCTAAACACAACGTCAAAATGTTCTTCATAAATTTGTGATTATTAAAATTGTCAAAATAGTACATTCAATATGCTATGATCAATTTAGGCTAAGCTCTTTTTTGATCATCTTTCCCCATTCTTTCAAGTCTCCATCTTTCCAATTGCCTGTTGATGATGCTGATGGTAATAACATCTAACAAGTTTCGTTGAATAAGATCAACGCCCATTACACCTATGACAGATAATTTGCCATTCTGCTCAACAACACTAAATGTGTCATCAGGCAATGCATCTTTTTTATCGTTCTTGTTAATAGGGGTATTGCTGTAATTTAATATCACAGCCAATAATGACAGTAGAATTAGAAAATGTGTTTTCATTATTTAACAATTAATTATTAAACAATTCACGGGTCACTCAATCATTATGAGTAATTGAATATATAGTGATAAATATTTGATCTATAAGGTAAGTCCAATATCTCTACCGGAATATGCAAATATATAAACAATTATCAATATTTGATATTTTTTTCAATAATTATTTTGGTTTTCAGGGATTTACATTTGTGGTTTGCAAAAAATAATAATAAATGGGTGGATAAGAAAAATATAAACCGCCCAGATTTCACAATCTGGACGGTTGAACAATTAAGGTGTCATGTTAAATGACAGTGAAACAAAGATAATATTTTTTAGGAATACTAAAATAAATGAAATGTCATTTTCAATTCAAAAATCAAGTATCTTTGTTTGTAATAAAAAATATAACAGATGATCGATTTCTCAAAGGTGCCTTCTCCTTGTTTTGTGATGGAAGAAGAACTTCTTAGAAACAACCTCAAAAAAATAGCTGACGTAAAAAAACGAGCAGGGGTTGAAATTATATTGGCTTTCAAAGCGTTTGCTCTCTGGAAAGCTTTTCCCATAATAAATGAATATGTTGGTTTTTCAACTGCAAGCTCGATAAACGAAGCGAGACTGGCATATGAAGAAATGGGAAATTTAGCTCATACGTATGCTCCTTCTTATACCGATGAAGAATTCCCTGAATTTCTCAAATATAGTAGTCATATTTCTTTTAATTCCGTGGCTCAGTTTGAACGTTTTTATCCGAAAGTGCTGTCAGATGGCAATCGTGT